>CAZOCL010000410.1:0-5830 GCA_964578245.1 uncultured Klebsiella sp.
CCATCACGCCGGAGGAGCTGATGCAAGTGCGCGGGGAGAAGTTCTTCGAGGTCTTCAACGGGCATCCGACCGTCTTCAACAACGGGACTAACCACACGCCGAGCATGGACCGCCTGTGGGACATCGTGCTCACGCGCCGGCTGGCCGAGCTGAAGCTCGACGTGATGTATGGCCTGGGCACCGATGACGGGCACCATTACCACACGAATGGCGTGGGCAAGAGCAACCCGTTGCGCGGCTGGGTGTGGGTGCGCTCGGAGAAGCTCACGCCGGAGAGCCTGATCGCGGCGATGGAGGCCGGGGATTTTTACGCCAGCTCCGGGGTGAGGCTGCGCGAGCTGAAGCAGAGTGCGAAGGAGATCGCCCTGGAGGTCGAGGCGGCACCGGGCGTGACTTACACGACGCAGTTCATCGGCACGCGGCGCGGTTACGACCCGAAGAACGAGCCGGTGCGCAACGCCGCGGGTGAGGCGCTGCGGGTGGCGCACATCTACAGCAAGGACGTCGGCGCAGTGCTCGCCGAGGTGAAGGGCCCGAAGGCCAGCTACCAGCTCAAGGGCGACGAGATCTACGTGCGGGCCAAGGTCATCTCCTCGAAGCCGCACCCGAATCCCTCGCAGCGGGGTGATGTGGAGACGGCGTGGACGCAGCCGGTGGTGCCGGGGAAGTGAGTGGGAGCTTCGTGCCGGCGGCTTGCAGCCGCCGACTTTGGGCCACAGCAGGACGAACCGGCTACAAGTTATCCACTCGTAAGACGGTGGTTGCAAACTACCGGCACGGGGCTCCGGCTAATACCAACTACGCGAATAGATTGGTGAAATGAACGCGTAGGTGCCTTCGTGGCCGCTCTCCCTCACCCCGGCCCTCTCCCGCTGGGAGAGGGAGCATCATCGGCAGCAACGTGTCCAATAGTTGCACCCCTGCCGACCATGGCGGCCTGCGTCGTGGTCAGGCTGCGAGCCGACGTGGCCTGCGGTCCGCCTCACGCGGGGACCGGGTTTTCCTGCCGGACCTGGGGGAAGTATTCCTCCGCGACGATGAAGCCGACGCAGGCCGGCCGGCCGCAACGGCAAGGGAAGTCCTGGTAGTCCTCGAGATCGTAGCCGTAGTTGAAGGTCAGCTCCTCGCCCGCCCGGATGTCGCGCTCGGCCACGATCCAGATGCGGCCGGCCTCGAATTCCGCCGAGCAGTTCGGCTCGCAACTGTGGTTGAGCAGGCGCGCGGGGTTCCAGTCCACGCTGCCGTCGAGGTCAGTTTCGTCGTCAAGGTGGAAGATGAAGGGATTGCCGGCCTCGCACCGGAGGGCGGATTCCGGCTTGGAGATGCGTTCGCCGAGATACTCGATGAGCCGCGTGCCCGCCGGTAGATCGAGCACGGCAAAGCCTCCGCTGCCGTGGATGTGGGACGGCTGAAACGAGACCATCGCTGCGTTGCTGGCGGGCGCATGCATGCGCTAAACGGCGTTTGGACGCGGAGCGCGCAGGCGAATTCGGTCAACCACGGACGCGGTCAATCCGGGTCCGCCGAGGTCAGGCGGAATAGTTCCGTGGCCTGCGCAAGCTGGTCGGAACTGCCGAGCAGCAGCAGCTTGTCGCCCGTGCGGAGTTCCTCGTCCGGGCCGGGGTTGACGATGCTTTCGCCGTTGCGTTCGATGCCGACCACGCTCGCGCCGGTGCTGGTGCGCAGGGCCAGTTCGCGGATGAGCTTGCCGGCGGCGGTCGAATCCGTCCCCACGGCGAACACGCGGAGCTGGGCGTGGGAGAGCAGCCGGAGCACCTGCGTGTTGCTCTCCGGTCGCGCCGGCGGCGGATGGGCGAAGGTCTCGCGCAGGGCTACCTGCGCCTTGGAATAGACCTTGATGAACGAACGCCACAGCAGCCAGGCGATCAGGCCCACCACCACCAGCAGCACCAGCAGGACGTCCAGCGGCGGGAGCAGCGTGGAACTCAGCACCAGCACGAAGAGCCCCAGGGCCACGCTGCCGGCGATGGGCACGCCGTTGGACACGATGGATCGGATGGCGGCGGTGCGGTCCCCGGGCAGGTCGGCGGGCACCTTGGTTTCCGCGAGCAGCATCCCGAGCGCCTGCAGTTTCCGCGAGGTGGCGATGAACATGGGCAGCGAGCAGATCATCGCCACGAGCCAGAGGGCGGCGTTCTGCACCGGCTCGCCCAGCTCCAGGTGCTTCAGCCATGCGGGGGGCCGCTGGCCGAGATACACGGCACCAATGAACACGCCCGCCATGAGCGCGGCGTTCAACGACATCTGCGCGATCCACTGCCGGAGGAGCTTGGAAACCATGGTGGGCTGCGTGTGCCCGCCGATCTGCCCCACCCAGCGGGTGTAAAGCTCCAGCGAGTTCACCAGCGGGCGGGGCGCGCTGCGGTCGAACCAGCCCACCAGCCCGTCCGCGCTGCGGATCAGATAGGGCGTCAGCAGGGTGGTGATGACCGAGACGGCCACGGCGATGGGGTAGAGGAAACCGCTGGTGACCTTGAGTGTCACGCCGAGCGACGCGATGATGAAGGAGAACTCGCCGATCTGCGCCAGGCCCATGCCCACGCGCAGGGAGGTGCGGGTGTCGTTCCCGCCGGCGAAGGCGCCGAAGGAGCACGTCACCACCTTGCCCACCATCACCGCCAGCGTGATGACCACGATCGGCTGCCAGTAGGTGACGAGCAGTTTTGGGTCAATCAGCAGGCCGATGGCCACGAAGAAGATCGCGCTGAACATGTCCCGCACCGGTTCGATGAGCGCCTCAATGCGGTGGATCTCCCGCGTCTCCGCAATGACCGCCCCGATGAGGAACGCCCCGAGCGCAACGCTGTAGCCCAGCTTCACGGCCAGCAGCGACACACCGAAGCACAGCCCCAGCACGGTGATGATCAGCATTTCGTTGCTCTTGAACCTGGCCACGTAGCTGATCAGCCGGGGCACGGCGATCAGGCCCACCACGAGCGTCACCGTCAGGAAGATGCCCAGCTTGCCCAGCGTCCGCCCCACGTCGCCCACGCTCAGCTCGCCCGTCATCGCGATGCCGGACAGCAGCGCGATCATGGCGATGCCGAGGATGTCCTCGATGATGAGGATGCCGAAGATGAGCTGCGCGAACCGCTCCTTCATCTTCCCCTGCTCGCCGAGCACCTTGACGATGACGGTGGTCGAGGACATGGAGAGCATCGCGCCCAGGAAGATCCGGTCCATGGTGGACCAGTGGAAAAAGCGGCCGACCTCGTAGCCCACCCAGAAGAGCAGCAGGATCTCCAGCAGCGCCGCGATGAAGGCGGGCGCGCCCACGGCCTTGAGCTTGCGCAGGCTGAACTCCAGGCCGAGGGAAAACATCAGCAGGATCACGCCCAGTTCGGCGAGGGTGTCGATCGTGGCCTGGTCGTGGATGAGCGGAAACGGCGGCGTGTGCGGGCCGATGATGACGCCAGCGAGGATGTAGCCCAGCACGACGGGCTGCCGCAACCGATGGAAGAGGACTGTCACCAGAGCGGCGACAATCATCACTATGGCCAGATCGTGGAGGAAGGTGATCCCGTGCATCGCACCACCATTGTGGCGGTCCGATGCTCAGGGTCAAACCTTTGGCTTCGGCGGCGGGGAGAAAAAGCCAAATTTTTTCAACCACTCCTCGGTCGGCGCGAGAATGCGCACCGGCCGCTTCGTGAACGGGTCGCGATAAGCGAGTTCCACCGAGCGCAACGCCAGCGGCGGGCGCGTGTAGGGCAGTTGCTGCGCGGACGGTCCGTAGAGCGGATCGCCGAGGATGCCGTGGCCGACGGCGTCCAGGTGCACGCGGATCTGGTGCTGCCGTCCGGTGACGGGATGCGCTTCCACGAGGCTGAAGTCGCCCTTGGTCCGCACGGTGCGGAAGAACGTCTCGCACTCCTTGCCCTCCGCTTTGTCCACGCGCACGCGGCCGATCTGCTGCGGGTCCGGGCCGAGCGGCAGGCGGCAAGCCCATTCCTGCTCGCGGGGCTGGCCGTGGACAATGGCGAGGTAATACTTCTCCATCGCCCGCTGTTCAAACATGTCACCGTAAGTCTCCACCGCGCCGAAGCTCTTGGCGAAGAGCAGCACGCCGCTGGTGTCCGCGTCCAGCCGGTGGATGTAGCGGAGAAATTTCAGGTTGCGCGAGCGGGCCCAGAAATGGCCGGCGGCGAGGGACGAGGTGATGGCCGCCTGGAGGTTCCAGCCGGTGCGCTGCCACGAGTGCGGCACGAGCATCCAGCCGGCGGGCTTGTCAATGGCGATGACCGACCGGTCCTCGAAGAGGATCGGGATCGGCTCCACGTCGGGAAGTTCGATGAAAGGCGGCTTGGCCATGTGCGCGGCGAGCATAGCGCACGGCGGGAAAGGGAGAAGGGATTAGTGACCGGCCGTCACTGCTGCCTCGACGCGGCCAGCCCGGGCCGCTAAACCATGCGCATGAACTTCGCCCGATGCACCACGGCTCTTGCTGTCTACATGGCGCTTGGAGTTGCCCTCCGTGCCGCCGACTACGATCTCGTCATCTACGGTGGCACCTCCGCGGGCGTCATCGCCGCCGTGCAGGCGAAAAAGCTGGGCAAGTCGGTCGTCGTGGTCGGGCCGGACAAGCATCTGGGCGGGCTGTCCGCCGGCGGCCTGGGCTTCACGGACACGGGGAACAAGGCGGTCATCGGCGGGCTTTCGCGCGACTTCTACCACCGCGTCTGGCAGGAGTATCAGAAGCCCGAGGCGTGGCGCTGGCAGAAGCAGTCGGAATACGGGAACAAGGGGCAAGGCACGCCCGCGATGGACGGCGAGAACCGCACGATGTGGATCTTCGAGCCGCACATTGCCGAGCGCGTGTTTGAGGACTATGTGAAGGAGTTTCAGATTCCGGTGCACCGGGACGAGTGGCTGGACCGGGCCAAGGGGGTGAAGAAGTCCGGTGCGCGCATCACGAGCATCATGATGCTTTCCGGCAAGACCTACACCGGGAAGATGTTCTTGGATGCCACCTACGAAGGCGACCTCATGGCCGCGGCGGGCGTGGACTACCACGTTGGCCGCGAGGCGAACTCGGTCTATGGCGAGCAATGGAACGGCGTGCAGGTGGGCGTGCTGCACCACCGCCACCACTTCGGCGTGCTCAAGACCAAGATCAGCCCCTACGTCATTCCGGGTGATCCCAAGTCCGGCGTGCTCCCGCGCATCAGCACCGCGCCGATGGGTGCGTATGGTTCCGGTGACAAGCTGGTCCAGGCCTACTGCTACCGCTACTGCGTGACCGACCACGAGGAGAACCGCATTCCGTTCCCGAAGCCCGAGGGTTACGATCCGAAGCAGTATGAGCTGCTCGTCCGCATCTACGAGGCGGGTTGGAAGGAGACTTTTGACAAGTTCGACCCCATCCCCAACCACAAGACGGACTCGAACAACCACGGCCCCTTTAGCACCGACAACATCGGCATGAACCACGACTATCCCGAGGGCAGCTATGAGCGTCGCCGCGAGATTCTCGCCGAGCATCGCACCTACCAGCAGGGCTGGCTCTACTTCATCGCGAACGATCCGCGCGTGCCGAAGGAAGCCCAGGAGCGGATGCGCAAGTGGGGCTTGCCCAAGGACGAGTTCAAGGACAACGGCGGCTGGCCGCACCAGATCTACGTGCGCGAGGCGCGGCGGATGGTCGGGCAGTTCGTGATGACGGAGAACGAGCTGACCAAGAAGAAGCCCACGCCGGACTCGGTGGGCATGGGGTCCTACGGCATTGATTCGCACAACATCCAGCGCTACATCACGCCCGAGGGCTACGTGCAGAACGAGGGCGACATCGGCGTGGGCATCACGCCCTACG
>CAZOCL010000411.1:0-5816 GCA_964578245.1 uncultured Klebsiella sp.
AGCGCGGCGACGAGCGCACCATCACCCAGATCTTCCTGGAGCGGCTCCAGACCCGCATGGGGAGCATTGAAACCCCGGTGGCCACCTTGAGCGGCGGCAACCAGCAGAAGGTCGCACTGGCCAAGTGGCTCGCCCGCGACTGCACAGCCCTGATCGTGGATGAGCCGACGCGCGGGGTGGACGTGGGCGCAAAGGCGGAGATCCACAAGATCCTCGACGAACTGGCGGGTGCCAAGATGGGCCTGCTCGTGATCTCCTCCGAACTGCCCGAACTCATCAACCTCTGCCGTCGCATCATCGTGTTGCGGGAAGGGGAGCAGGTGGGCGAACTGGAGCGCGACAACTTCTCGCAGACGGTGCTGCTGCGGATGATGGCGGGCGTGGCGGCTCCGGTGGCGTGAGGAGCGCGGACCTTTGTCCGTCTTCACGACCGGTCCGGGCAGGCACTGGGGATGCGTGTTGACCTTGTGGTCGGATTATCGGCTCGCTTGCCGCGCTTGTCCCCTTCGCCCTGCCTGCTACACTGCGCGTCATGCACTTTACCAAGTCACTCGCCGGCGGCTTGCTGCTCGCCGTCAGCGTCAGCGCTTTTGCCCAGCAGGCCAAACCGGCCAACTACGATGAGGCCAAGGTCGGCAACCTGCCGCTGCCCGACCCGCTGACCGCGGCGGACGGCTCGAAGGTCACGGACGCGAAGACCTGGCAGGCGAAGCGGCGCGCGGAGGTTTTTCATTTGTTCGAGACGCACGTGTATGGCCGCAGTCCCGCCAAGCCGGCGACGCTGGTCTATGAAGTGACCAAGACGGACCCACAGGCGCTCGGCGGCAAGGCGACCCGCAAGGAGGTGGCGATCTTCCTGACGGGAAAGAAGGACGGCCCGCGGCTGGACCTTCAGCTTTGGGTGCCCAATGGCGTGAAGGGGCCGGTGCCCGCGTTCCTCGGCTGCAATTTCAACGGCAACCATGCGGTCCACACCGATCCCGGCATCACGTTGAACCCGCGCTGGATGCGCCCCGCCCGCGACAGTGGCAACGTGGTGAACAACCGCGCGACCGAGGCTTCGCGCGGCTCCGAGGCCAGCCGCTGGCAGGTGGAGATGGTCATCGCGAAGGGGTATGCGCTGGCGACTTATTACTATGGCGACGTGGAGCCGGACCATGCCGAGGGCTGGAAGGATGGCTTGCGCGCGGTGATGGCTGCGGATGGAGCGAACACGAAGTTCGCACCGGACGCGTGGGGGGCGATTGGCGCATGGGCCTGGGGCCTGAGCCGGGGGCTGGATTACCTGGAGAAGGACAAGGCGATTGACGCGAAGAAGGTCGCGGTGATCGGTCACTCGCGGCTGGGCAAGACGTCGCTGTGGGCGGGCGCGAGCGATGAGCGGTTTGCCATCGTCATCTCGAACGACTCCGGCGAGGGCGGGGCGGCGATCTCGCGGCGCGACTTCGGCGAGACCATCGCCGTGCTGAACAAGAACTTTCCGCACTGGTTCTGTGGCAACTACAAGCAATACACCGACCACGCCGAGAAGCTGCCGGTGGACATGCACGAGCTGGTCGCGCTGGCGGCTCCCCGGCCCATCTACATCGCGAGCGCGGAGGAGGACAAGTGGGCGGACCCGAAGGGCGAGTTCCTCGCGGGCAAGTTCGCCGAGCCAGTGTATGCGCTGTTTGGCAAGAAGGGGACGGGCGTCGAGGAATGGCCGTCGGTGAACCAGCCAGTAGGCGAATCCATCGGCTACCACGTCCGCACCGGCAAGCACGACGTGACGGCCTACGACTGGGAGCAATACCTGCGCTTCGCCGACCGGCACTTCGGGCGGGCGAAGTAAGCGGGCGGTTGAACCAACTCAAATCCCCATGCATCCGCTCCTGAAACGACTTGCGATTCTTCTTCTGGCCGCCGGCTTCGCAACCAGTGGCCAGTCGGTTGCGGCCGAAGCGAAGGCGAAGGCGAAGGCGGGGTTCCTCGGCGACGAGCACGTTTACAAACAAGTGGAGGGCCGTGGCCTGCGCTTGTTTGTCGTCAAGCCGGAGGACTGGAAGGCGGCTGACCAACGTCCCGCGCTCGTGTTGTTTCACGGCGGTGGCTGGACGGGTGGCGCGCCGACGCAGTTCAACGATCAGGTCACCTATCTCGCGAAGCGGGGCATGGTGTGTGTGCAGGTGGAGTATCGGCTGCTGGGAAACCCGGGGCCACCCACGAACTGCGTGCGCGATGCGAAGTCCGCCATGCGCTGGGTGCGCAGCCACTCGGTGGACTTGGGCATTGATCCCAAGCGAATCGGAGCGGGCGGCGGCTCGGCAGGCGGGCATCTCGCGGCGTTCGTCGGGATGGTGGAGGGCAATGACGACCCGGCGGATGACTTGAAAATCTCGCCCAAGGCAAATGCGCTCGTGCTGTTCAATCCGGTGTTCGACAACGGGCCGGACGGTGGCTGGGGAACCAAACGGGTTGGTGACCGTTACAAAGAGTTCTCCCCCGCGCACAACATCACGGCGGATGATCCGCCGGCCATCGTGTTCCTCGGCCGCAATGACACGCTGAACGGCGTGCCGGTGGTCGAGCGCTTCCAGGCGAACATGAAGCAGGCTGGCGTGCGTTGTGAGACGAGGTTTTACGATGGGCAGGCGCACGGGTTCTTCAACAACGAGCCGTGGAAGACCATTACGCTCATCGAGTCGGACAAGTTTCTGGCGTCGCTTGGCTGGCTCAAAGGGCCGCCGACAATCCAGGAACAGGACCCGGCGAGCGTGCCCAAGGCACCGGCGAAGAAGAGCGAGCAGTGAAAGCACCCGGCAATCAAGCACCGGCAAGGCGGGAGCGGTGATGTGGCCTGAAGTTGACTCGAAGAAGGCGGAGCAGCGACGGGTCTGCTCTGGTGTGACCGAACGACTAACTTGGTGCGCGGTGCTGTTCGCAGTGCTGGCTCCAATACACGCGGCCTCCGCCGCAGAACCGGTGCGCTATAATCGCGACATCCGGCCCATCCTCTCGGACAAGTGCTTTTTCTGCCACGGCCCCGACGAGAAGAAGCGCGAGTCCGGCCTCCGGCTCGACACCCGCGAAGGCGCGCTGAAGAAGAACGCCATCGTCCCCGGCAAGCCCGAGAAGAGCGAGCTGCTCAAGCGCGTGACCACCAAGGACGCGGACGACCACATGCCGCCCGCGAAGTCCAAACTGACGGCGATCACGCCCGTCGAGGTGGACCTGCTGCAGCGCTGGATCGCCGAAGGGGCGCAGTATGAGGCGCACTGGGCGTTCCTGCCGCTTCAGTCGGTGGAGAAGTCATTAGTAATTAGTGATAAGTCCAAAATCTCCCGAACGCCGTCCCCACTAATTACTAATCACTTTTCACTCAATCCTTCCCCCGTGGACACCCTCGTCTCCGCCGGTCTCGCCGCGCGCAACCTCAAGCTTCAGCCCGAGGCTGACCGCAACACGCTCCTCCGCCGCGTGAGCTTCGATCTTACTGGCCTGCCGCCAACGCCCGCTGACGTGGAGGCGTTTGTGAAGGATTCCTCACCCAACGCCTACGAGAAACTCGTGGACCGGCTGCTCGGCTCCGAGCACTACGGCGAACGCATGGCGGTGGACTGGCTGGACATCTCGCGCTACGCGGACAGCTATGGCTTCCAGGTGGATCGCGAGCGTGAGATGTGGCCTTGGCGCGATTGGGTCATCAAGTCGTTCAACCAGAACCTGCCGTTCGACAAGTTCATCACCGCGCAGATCGCCGGGGATCTGCTGCCGAACCCGACCGATGACCAGATCCTGGCCACCGCGTTCAACCGGCTGCACCAGCAGGAAACGGAGGGCGGGAGCGTGGAGGAGGAGTATCGGGTCGAGTATGTGGCGGATCGCGTGCAGACCTTTGCGACGGCCTTCCTCGGGCTGACGTTTGAGTGCGCGCGCTGCCACGACCACAAGTTCGACCCCATCGCGCAGAAGGAATACTACGGGCTGTTCTCGTTCTTCCAAAATATTGACGAGGCGGGGCTCTACTCCTACTTCACGCCGTCCGCACCGACACCCGCCCAGATGCAGCTCGATGGCCCGGCGAAGGAGAAGCTGGCGGGACTGGAGCAGAAGGTGCGCGAGGCGGAGCAGAAGCTGGCGGTGATCCGCAAGGCGCGGGCGGAAGCCTTCGGTGCATGGTTGCAAGACCCGCAGCGTCCGCTCGCCACCCTCTCCCCCGATGGGGGAGAGGGAGGAAAGACAACGGGTCCAGCGAATGCGTTTGTCATTCCGGGCGAGCTGGCGCGTTACACGTTTGATGTGCTCGCGAGTGGGAACAAGTTTGCCAGCGCCCTCGGCGGCACCAACTTCGCCACACTCGCCGGGGAGAACAAGCTGGTGGCCGGCCACGCCGGCCAGGCGGTGCAGTTCACGGGGGATGACCCGGTGAATCTCTCGCTCGGCAATTTTCAGCGGCATGATCCGTTCAGCGTGTCGCTCTGGCTGCGCACGCCGGATGTGAAGGACCGCGCGGTGGTGTTCCATCGTTCGCAGGCGTGGACGGACGCGGGGAGCCGGGGCTACGAGTTGCTGATTGAAGATGGGCGGCTGAAATGGTCGCTCATTCACTTCTGGCCGGGCAACGCCATCTCCATCAAGACCACGGCCCTCGTGCCCACGAACGTGTGGACCCACGTCGTGGTGACCTCGGATGGCAGCAGCCGCGCGGACGGACTGCGTCTCTTGGTGAACGGCCAGTTGGTCCCCAGCGAGGTGATCAAAGACAATCTAACCAGGAACATCACGGGCGGTGGACACGATAACATCTCGCTCGCGGAGCGGATGCGTGACCGGGGTTTCAAGGGCGGGGCGGTGGATGACTTCCGGGTGTTTGGACGCGCGCTGACGGTGGTGGAGGCCATGGCGACGCATGACGAGGCGGCGGCCAAAGCCTTGCTGGCCAAGGGCGAAAATCAGTTGTCGCCGACGGAACGCGCCGCGTTGGAAGACTATTTCCTCGCCACTGTGGACGCTGAGTTTCCCAAGCAGCTCGCCGCGCTCAAGACCGCGCGTGCCGAACTGGGGAAGTTCGCTGATGGCGTGAAGGAGATCATGGTCATGCGCGAGCTGCCGCAGCCGAAGAAGTCCTATGTGCTGTGGCGGGGCGAATACAACCAGCGCCGTGAGGAAGCCCCACCGGTCACGCCTGCAGCGCTCTCACCATGGCCTGCCGGTGCGCCGCGCAACCGGCTGGGGCTCGCCCAGTGGCTCACCGCGCCGAATCATCCATTGCTCGCGCGCGTCACGGTGAACCGCCTCTGGCTGAGCTTGTTTGGGCGCGGGCTGGTGAAGACGGCGGAGGACTTCGGGAGCCAGGGGGAGAAGCCGCTATATCCCGAAGTGCTCGACTGGCTCTCGCTGCGTTTCATCCAGAGCGGCTGGGACACGAAGGCGTTGCTGAAGACCATCGTCATGAGCGGCGTGTATCGTCAGCGCAGCCTCGCCGATGCGAAGACGATGGCCGACGATCCGGACAATCAGTGGCTCGCGCGCGGTCCGCGTCTGCGTCTGCCTGCGGAGATGATCCGTGACAATGCGCTCGCCGCCGCCGGTCTGCTCAAGCCCACCTTGGGCGGCCCGCCGGTGAACCCCTACGAGATGAGCGAGTCCTTCAAGCCGGCGAACCCGACGGCTGGCGATGGCGTGTATCGCCGCAGTCTCTACACGAACTGGCGGCGCACGGGCCCGCCGCCCGCGCTGCTGGCCTTTGATGCCCCGCGTCGCGCTGTCTGCACCGCGAAGCGCGAGCGCACGGACTCGCCGCTCCAGGCGCTCATCCTCCTGAACGGCACGCAATA
>CAZOCL010000412.1:0-5810 GCA_964578245.1 uncultured Klebsiella sp.
CCCGGCGACACCAACGCGGTCGTCGCGGCTGGCGAGCCGATCATGACCATCACCGCGCCGCGCCCGGACCGGCTCATCGCCTTCCTGCGGCAGCCGATGACGTTTGACCCGACGCCGGGCATGAAAGTGCTCATCCGCCCGCGCGCGCGCAGCCGGAAGACCTACGAGGCGACCATCGACAAGGTGAGCCCGCAGCTTGCGCCCATCCGTGGTGCGCTGCTCCCGCCCGGTCAGAGCCGTGTGGAACTCGGCCTGCCGATCATCGTGGAGAAGCTGCCCGCCGACCTGCACCTCTACGCCGGTGAAATCGTGGACCTGACGATCTATCCCGGTGAAGTGACAGCGGCGAAGTAGGCGGCGACGTCCTCAGCCGGGGCGATTGGCAAGGGAACAGCCCCGCTGGACTTTGTTCCACGGGGCCTTGGCCAGCAGCAGGCCCATGCCGCACCAGTCGGCCAGGGCGGAGAAGACCAGGCCACCGCCGACCAGCCACGCGAGCGCGATGCCCCACGGCCAGACGAGCGACAGCCCCAGCCCGGTGAGGACGAGCAGCCCCGCCGCAAACCGGACCTGCCGCTCCAGCGCCCAGGGTGCCCGGGCATCCCGCTCCAAGGGCAGCCCGGCCTGCTCCCAGGCCATGAGGCCGCCTTCAAGCTGGGACACCCAGCGAAACCCGAGCGCCGTCAGGCGCCTCGCTGCCTGGCTGGAACGCTGGCCCGAACGACACAGGCAGACGACCGGACGGTCACGCTCCAGCTCCCCGGCGCGCTGCTCGAGTTCTGCGAGCGGGAGCAGATCCGCCAGACCGATGCGCAGGCCGGCAAATTCCGCCGGCTCCCGCACGTCCACGAGCTGGAGCCGCTCGCCGGCAACCAGGCGTTCGTAGAGGTCGCGCGGGGCGAGGGCGGCCGGAAGTTTCCGGTTGGCGTCCGGCGGAGTTTGGGGCAAGGTGCTCATATCGTTAATTGACTATATGACTAATCAGTAATATGTCAACCTCCCGCCCCAAGCGGCCTGCCCGGTCCAAGCAGCTCTCCCCTGCCGCACTCGAACTCATCGCGGCGCGGTTCCGCCTGCTGGGCGAGCCGATGCGCCTGCGCCTGCTGAACGAGCTGCGCGCGGGTGAACGCACGGTGACGCAGCTCATCACCGCCACAGAGGCGGGCCAGGCGAACGTCTCAAAGCACCTCGGCCTGCTGGCCGAGGCGGGCATGGTCGCGCGACGCAAGGACGGATTGAACGTGCACTACTACATTGCGGACGAATCACTCTTTGCGTTGTGCGACTTGGTATGCGCGCGGCTGGAAAGCGAGCTGGCGGAGAAGACAGCGGCGTTTCAGGGGTGACTCCGGACGCCTCAGGGAGAGACTGACGCACAGGCTGAAGCCTGCGACTATGGGGTGCGCCAGGCTTCCAGCACACGCGCTCGCCCGGTGAGATCGCGGTGCACCGTAACCGCGCCCCAGCCCGCTTCGCGAAACAGGGTTTCCAGCGCGCCTTCCTGGCCATCGCCGAACTCGGCGAACAGGCCGCCACACTCGTTCAACCAGGCTGGCGACTCCCGCGCGAGCAGGCGGTAGAAGTCCAGACCATCCGCACCTCCGTCCAGGGCCGAGTGCGGGTCGAAGTCGCGAACCTCGGTTTGCAGCGTGGCTATCTCGGCAGTCGGGATGTAGGGCGGGTTGGAGACGATGAGGTCGAAGCGTGTGTCGGTAGGGAGGGTGGAGAAGCCGTTGCCCAGAAGCAATGTGATGCGCTCGGCGAGCCGATGCCGCTCCACGTTCTTCCGCGCCAGGGCCAGGGCGGTTTCGGAAATGTCCAGGGCGTGCACGCGGCTGGTCTTGCTCAAGGTCGCGAGGGCGATGGCGAGGCAACCAGTGCCGGTGCCGAAATCGAGGAGGGCGGGCGCAGGCAAGGCGAGCTTCGCCAGCGCGGCGACCGCAAGTTCCGCCAGGGTCTCGGTCTCGGGCCGCGGGATCAGCGCGGCTGCGGTGACAGCGATTTCGAGGCCGTAGAAGGAGGTCGAGCCGACGAGATGCTGGAGGGGTTCGCGTTTGGCGCGGCGTTGCACGAGGGCCCGGAGCGCGGTGAGTTCCGGCTCGCCGAGGACGCGGTCGTGGTTGAGGTAAAGCTGGAGGCGTGGGAGTTTGAGCAGATGCGCGAGCAGGAGTTCAGCCTGAAGGCGTGGCGAGTCCACACCGTGGCGTTGCAGGAATTCGGTGCTGCGTTGGATGACTTCTCGAACCGTCACGGGGCGAGTGTAGCGGGCGCGGATGTGGAACGCAGTGCTTTCGTGAGTGCATCATGCTTGCTGCCACCGCGTTGCGGGTGGAGAGCTTGGAGCTGGTTCGTTCTGCTGTGGCCCACGGACCTCGGCTGCAAGCCGCCGACACTGGTTCGCGAGCAAGCAGGACGTCATGCGGCGCTTTCCTCGTCGGTGGCGGTTTGGTAGTTTGCGGGGTATGACCTCGCTGCTGTCCCGTCTGGCAATCTTGCTGTGGCTGGCGTTTCCTGCCGTCGCGGCCGAGGGCCAGCGTCCGCCGAACATCCTTTTCGCCATCGCGGATGACTGGGGGGCGCACGCGGGAGCTTACGGCACGCGGTGGGTGAAGACGCCGCACTTCGACCGCGTGGCGAAGGAAGGCATCTTGTTCACGCACGCCTTCACGCCCAACGCCAAGTGCGCGCCCTCCCGCGCGTGCCTGCTCACGGGACGCAACTCCTGGCAGCTCAAAGAAGCGGCGAACCACATCTGCTACTTCCCGCCCGAGTTCAAGGGCTGGGGCGAGGCGCTCGCCGAGAATGGCTGGACCGTCGGCCACACGATGAAGGGCTGGGGACCGGGCTTGGCGACCAATGCGCTCGGGCAGGCGCGCTTGATGACGGGCAAGGCGTTCAACGCCAAAAAGGCCGCACCACCCACCACCGGCATCAGCAACAACGACTACGCCGCGAACTTCAACGAGTTCCTCAACACCACGGCGACCGACAAGCCGTGGGCGTTCTGGTATGGCGCGATTGAGCCGCATCGCGGTTATGAATTCGGCTCCGGTGTGGCCAAGGGCGGGAAGAAGCTCACGGACATTGACCGCGTGCCCGCCTACTGGCCAGACAACGACACGGTGCGGAATGACCTGCTGGACTATGCGTTTGAGGTCGAACACTTCGACCGGCACCTCGGGCGGATGCTTGATGAACTGGCCAGACGCGGGCTGCTGGAGAACACGCTGGTGATCGTCACGTCGGATCACGGCATGCCCTTCCCACGCGGCAAAGGCAGCGCCTACGAGGCCTCGAACCACGTGCCGCTCGCAGTGCGCTGGCCGCAGGGCATCGCCAAGCCAGGCCGCACCGTTGCTGACTACGTCAGCTTCATTGATCTCGCGCCGACGTTCATTGAGCTGGCCGGCCTCCCGTGGGCCAAGACCGGCATGGCGGCGAGTCCGGGACGCAGCCTCACGGACATCTTCCGCTCGGAGAAGTCCGGCCGCGTGAACCCGGCGCGCGACCATGTGCTCGTCGGCATGGAGCGCCACGACATCGGGCGGCCGGGCGACGTGGGGTATCCCATACGAGGCATTGTGAAAGACGATGTGCTGTTCCTGCAAAACTTCGAGCCATCCCGCTGGCCCGCGTGCAATCCCGAGACTGGCTATCTGAATGTGGATGCTAGTCCGACGAAGTCGTTCATACTCGACGCGCACCGCCTCAGTGCGGGCGACCTCTCGTGGGCGTTGTGCTTCGGCAAGCGGCCGGCCGAAGAGCTGTTTGATCTTCGCAAAGACCCGGACTGCATGACCAACCTGGCAAACGGGGAGACGGCCAAAGCCCAGCTCGCCGCGCTCAAAGCGCAGCTCCACGCCGAGCTGAAGGCGCAAGGCGACCCGCGCATGGAGGGCAAGGGCGACGTGTTCGACAAATACCCGCACGCGAACCCTGGCCATGCGAACTTCTACGAGCGCTATATGAAGGGCGAGAAGCTCAAGGCGGGCTGGGTGAATGAAACGGACTTCGAGAAGAAGCCGGTGGATTGAGGGGTGCATCAGCCATGAAGCCGTGGTTGAACCAGAGCGAGAAGAGGGTGCCCGCGAAACACGCAGAACATACGAAATGGCAAAGTTTGGCCGGCGCGGAGATAATTGAAAGTCGCGCTCCTCGCCGCTGGCGACCATCTGGTTTCGGACAAAAGCTCAACTGAGAACGAACCACAACGACCATGAGTGAATCCCCGACGTTTGACCTGGCCCGTGCCCATCGGTGGTTCTCCGCCGACGGCTTCAACCGTGTCTGGTCGCTGCTGGAAAAGCCCGACCGCACGTCTGAGGACAATGAGTGCATGATCTCGCTCGCCCATGCATCGCTGGCCCACTGGCGGGAGCGGACGGACTGCTCGGCGCGCAGCCTCTCCATCGGTTACTGGCAGGTGTCCCGCGTGTATTCGGTGCTGGGACAGGCCGAGAACGCGCACCACTACGGCCAGCTCTGTCTCGCACTCAGCTCCGGTGAGGCACCGTTCTACCTCGGCTACGCGCATGAAGCCCTGGCGCGGGCGGAAAAGCTGGCGGGCAACGCCGCCGCCGCCCGTCACCACCTGGCCGAAGCGCACCGGCTGGCGGCATTGGTGGCCGATCCGGGTGAGCGATCCGCTTTAGAGCAGGACCTCGCCGGGCTGGCCGACGGGTGAAGCCGCTGGCAGACTGACTCGTCAGCAATGCAGATGTCCCGGTCTCATTTTGCCGTCAAACTGGTCCTGCTCGCGATGCTCGTCGCGGGCGGGCAGACGGTTTGGGCGGCACCGCGGGAGTTTGCTGTCACGGCGGAGGACCGGGCGCATTGGGCGTTTCAGCCAGTAAGGAAGATTGGAGTGATGGAGTATTGGAGTAATGGAGTGTTGCGGGCAACGGCTCCAGCCCCGCACTCCAGCACTCCCGCACTCCAGCACTCCGCTCCTCCCGCGCATCCGATTGACGTATTCCTCCTGACGAAGCTGCGCGCCGCCGGGCTGGGATTCTCCCCACGGGCGACGAAGGAAGCGCAGTTGCGCCGCGTGTCGCTGGACTTGATCGGACTGCCGCCGACGCTCGCGGAGGTGGACGCCTTTCTCGCCGACACTTCGCCCGAAGCGTGGACGAAGGTCGTGGACCGATTGCTGGCCTCGCCGCATTACGGCGAGCGCTGGGGACGCCACTGGCTGGACCTGGCGCGCTACGCGGATACCGAGGGCTTCGAGCATGACGTGACCCGCCCGAACGCCTGGCGCTACCGTGACTATGTGGTGCGCTCGCTGAACGAGGACAAGCCCTACGACCGCTTCGTGCGCGAGCAGATCGCCGGGGACGAACTGTGGCCGACGGACCGCGACGCGCTCATTGCCACGGGCTTCAACCTGATCGGCCCGGACATGACCGACAGCTCGGACCAGATCCAGCGCCGGTTAAACACGCTGAACGACATGACCGATGCGACGGCGTCGGTGTTCCTCGGCCAGACTTTTGGCTGCGCCCGGTGTCATGACCATAAGTTCGAGCCGATCTCGCAGCGGGATTACTTCGCGCTGCAGGCCTTCTTCATGCCCGCCGCCTTCAAACGTGAAACGCAGGTGCCAACGCCGGAGGAACGCGCCGCGCATGAGCGGGCGCTGAACGAGTATCAGACCCGGCCTGCGGTGCGCGAACTCGTCGCGCTCGAAACGCCCTACCGCGAGAAGCTCCGCGCGGCGAAGCTCGCCAAGCAGCCGCCCGAAGTCCGCGAGGCGCACAACACGCCGCCGGAGCAGCGCACCGCCGCGCAGGCGAATCTCGCTTTCGAGA
>CAZOCL010000413.1:0-5794 GCA_964578245.1 uncultured Klebsiella sp.
ATTGACCAGGGGCCGAACGCGCGCAGCGTGCGGCTGAACCTCCCGCGCTTCACGCTCATCGGCGCGACCACGCGCAGCGGGCTGCTCTCCGCGCCCTTGCTCACGCGCTTCGGCATGCGCGAACGGCTGGATTACTACGATGCCGCGCAGCTTCAGAAGATCATCCTCCGTGCCGCGCGCCTGCTGAACGTGGAGATGGAAGAACCCGGCGCCATGGAGATCGCCCGGCGCAGCCGCGGCACGCCACGCATTGCCGGAAACCTGCTCCGCCGCGTGCGTGACTACGCGCAGGTCCGGCACGATGGCCGCATCACCGAGCTGGTTGCGGACAAGGCGCTGGCGATGCTGGAGATCGACCAGAACGGCCTCGACGAGATGGACAAGCGCATCCTCGAAACGGTCATCGTGAAGTTCGGTGGCGGACCGGTGGGCGTGAGTTCGCTCGCCGTGGCCGTGGGCGAGGAGCCGGACACCATCGAGGAGGTCTACGAGCCTTACCTGATCATGGAAGGCTACCTCCAGCGCACCCCGCAAGGCCGTGTGGCGACGGATCTGAGTTACAAGAAACTTGGCCTGAAGTCCAGCAGCGGGCGGCAGGCGAGCCTGCTTTGAACCGATGCTCAAGCTGCCTTTCCCTTCCGTAACCGTCGAAGCCCGGCGCGAACTGCTGACCGCCGCCTTGGAATTCCGCTCGCTCAACCCGTGGATCACGATGGGTGACCAGGAGATGCTCGCGTGGGAGGACCCGGTCACGGGGCGGCTGCGTATGGGGGTGGTGCTCGGGATCGCCGGCACCATGTTCGGCCTGGCCGTGTATCGGGGTGAACTGGGCATCCGCTTTGTGCTCAAAACCGTGCTCCATGAGGATGACGGCCAGTTCGACACGCGGGAGGGAGCGGAAATGGATGCGGTGCGGGTGGAGTTCACGAAGAAGGGCGATCTGCAGCCCGAAGACCTCGCGCTGCTGAAGGCCGTGGGTTTCAAACCGGAGAAGGGCATCAGCCCGCCGTGGCCGTGCTTCCGCAGCTTCCTGCCCGGGCTGAGCGAGTGGCCGCTGGACCAGGCGGAAACGGAAATGATGACCGCCGATCTGCGCCGGATGGCGGGCTACACCCGCCTCCTGCAAGCGCAGCCGGAGCTGCTCGACGGACGGCCCGTGGACGAGTTTCCGTTCTGGCCGCGCCACAAGCCGGTGACCGAGCCGCTAACCGCCGCCGAACTGATCTGGCACCGCCTCTCGGTGCCGCCCCGCCCCGCCCCCTCGCCATTCATTGTGCCGGCCGAGGCGTTGGCGCGCTTGCGTGCCCTGCCGCAGCAGCGCGGCGCAGCCTGGGAAGTGGACGCGGCCTACATGCTGGACGCCATCGGGGAGGCGCCGCGTCCCTACTACACCCGCATGGGCCTGGCCGTGGATCGGAAATCGGGTTTCGTGTGCGGGATGCATCTCGGCAAGCGGGCCCAGTGCCTGGAACACACGGCGGCGGCGGCGATCTTGGAAGGGGTGCTCAAGGTTGGCTTCCGTCCCAAGGTGCTCCATCTGTTCGATGAGGCCATGCGCGATGTGATCCAGCCCGTCGCAGCGGAGCTGGGGATGAAGGTGACGGTCGGCGAACCGCTTTACGCGTATGAAGAGGCGATGGGCAGCCTGATGCAGGCGATGGAGCGGGGCCGACGGTGACATGAGCGCCAGCGGAGCGGGCGTGGAGCGGCGCATCTTGACACTGTCCCCGGAGGGCCGCGCTCCAGGCAAGCGCGGACGCTTGCGGCACGGCCGGCCGGAGGCCGGCGCTACGAAGCGCCCGCCGCTCACTTCACGAGAAACTCCGGCTGGTGCTTCGCGAGTTCGGTTTCCCACGCGGCGAGGCGCTGCTTCAAGTCGGCCATGACGGGCTGGTGGTCACGATACACATCGCGGCGTTCGCCGAGGTCGGTCTTCAAGTTGAAGAGCAGTTCCACGTTGCCATCTTGAAGGTATTTCCAGTCCCCGTGGCGCACGGCCTTCTGCTTGCGGCCGGTGCGGTCAATGCGCCAGAAGAAGGTGCGCTCCTGCTCCGGCTGCGCGCCAGTGAGGATGGGGAGCAGGTTGAGGCCGTCGAAGGCGTGGCTTGCCGCCGGCTTTGCCCCGGCGATGGCGGCGAAGGTCGCGCTCAGGTCCATGGTGATGCCGGCCTGGCTGGTGACTTTCCCCTTCGGTAGTTTCGCCGGCCAGCGCATCACGCACGGCACGCGGATGCCACCTTCCCAGAGGGTGCTTTTCTTATGGGCAAGCGGGCCGTTGTCCGAGAGGCGTTCGCCGCCGTTGTCGCTGCTGAGGACGACGAGCGTGTTGTCGAGCAGGCCGTGCTTCTCCAGCTCGGCGAGCATCATGCCAACGCCTTCATCCACCTTCTCCAGCATCGCGACGTAGTCCCGGCGGGTGCCATCATACATGTTCCCTTTCGTCACGCTGGGCTGGGGCCGACCCGGCGGCTGGAACGGCACATGCACCGCCAGATGCGGCACGTAGAGGAAAAACGGCTCGCGCGCGTGGCGGCGGATGAAGTCGGTGGCGCGCTGGTTGAGGAGGTCGGTGAGGTAGCCCTCGGCTTTCACGGGCTTGAGGCCGTCGCGCAGGGCGTAGGTGCCGTCGTAGTAGGCGTGGTGGTAGTAATCGCTGTGGCCGAGCAACTCGCCGAAGTATTCGTCGAAGCCGTGCTTGGTGGGGTTGAACTCGTCGCGGTAGCCGAGGTGCCACTTGCCGAATGCGCCGGTCGCATAGCCGGCGCTCTTGAGCAGCTTGGGCAGCGTCGGGACGGTCGTGGGCAATCCCAGCGCGTGGATGTCCGGCTCCTTCACCCACTCACCGCCCTGCCGGCGGAAGGAATCGGCGGAGAACCCCAACGCCCACTCCATGCCAACGCGCTGCTGCCAGCGGCCTGTGATGAAACCGCACCGCGTGGGCGAACAGACCGGGGCATTGGCATAGAAGTCGGTGAACCGCACGCCCTCGCGCGCCAGCCGGTCAATGTGCGGCGTGCGGATGTCCTTCGCGCCGTAGCAGCCAAGGTCCGCGTAGCCCATGTCGTCCACGAGGACGAAGACGATGTTGGGGCGCGCAGCTGGCGCAGCAGTGGCGAGGCAGCCGAACAGCAGGAGCACCACCGTGGCGGCGGCACAGACACAGCGGGACTTCATGCCCGTATTCTAATCGAGAACGAGCTGGCGGGGGAAGTCCGCGTAGAACTTTGAGCCGGGGATTTGAACGGAGCGCGAGGCACAGATCCGTCGGCTACTCCACCACCGGCAGCTTCGTCGTGGCCTTGCCCTCGGTGATCTTGCCCTTGGAGTCCGAGAGCACGTCCAACTCGTGGATGGACCAGTAGTTTGACTTGGCGCTGCCAGTCTGCGTGATGCGGATGAACTTGGTCGTCGCCTTGGGGAAGGTGATCGATGTGATCGCCGTCTTGCCCTCGCCCACGGCGACGGGCTTGCCCCAGAGCAAGCCGTCGCCGGACAGCTCCACTGTGTAACCGCGCGGGTAGTCGTTGCCGGAACCGGCGCTGTCGAGGCGCAGGCCGGTGATGACCGTCTCGGCGGGCAGTTCGATCTGCACCCACATGCCCGGTGCTTGGAAGCCTTTCGTGTCGTAGCGGGTGGTTCCGTTGCCATCCACGGCATTGGCGAGCGAGGCGGGGTTGTGGCTGGCGGTGAGCTTCCAGTCCTTGCGATTCGTCAGCGGCGGGTTCGGGAGCGCGGCTACGAGTTCCTCCACGGTCCACGGCTGCGTGCGGACCTTCGAGGTGGCACGGAGTTCGGCGACTTCCTTGATGCTCACCATGCCGGCCTTGTTGCCGAAGCTGTTGCGCACATAGCTCGCGACGCTCGCGATCCACTCGTCGTTGTTGCTCTCCATGGGGACCATGAGGGCCTCGTAGGTCTTGCCGTTGATGGGGCCGGCGAGGCCCTTGAGCAGGACGTGGATGATCGCCTCGCGCTGGCCGGTGACCCGCGCGGACGCGCTCAACGGCGGCGCGAGGGTGGTGCCGGGCTTGCCGCCTTCGACGGGCATCCCGCGACCGTCGAAGCCATGACAGGCGAAGCACAGTTCCTTGAAGATCGCCTCGCCCTTGGTCAGCAGATTCTTGTCGGCCCCGCTGAACTCCTTGCCCCACGACGTCGGCGGCGCAAGCAGCATGGTGCCCAGTTCCTTAAACACTTTGGGCGAATTCGTGGAGGCTATGGAACTGATGAGCAGGGTGCGGCTGTTGGTGATCTTCAGCGTGTTCGCACTCAGCAACGCCTGCCAGGCGAGGTCGGCGTCCTTGCCCTTCACGAGCGTGGCATAGTCCGTCTCGAAGGATTTGTCCCCGGCCTTGAGCAGGGTTTCGCTCGCGCGCAACGCGGCGATGCGAACCTGCGGATGGGCGTCCTGCAGCTTCTCGCGGGCCAGCGCGGCGTCCAGCGCGCCGAGGCCGTCGAGTGTCCAGACCGCATGCATCCGGGCGAGCGGACTGGTGTGCGAGCGGGCCATGGACTGGAGCGAGGGCACCACGGACTTGTCGTTGCGGATGACGAGCGTGCGTTGCGCGGTGTCGCGCCACCAGCCGTTCGGATGGGCGAGATGCGCGAGGAGGGCGGCGGACTTCTCGGCGTCCATGTGCGGCTGCGGGCCGGGCTTGAAGTCATCATGCACCAGCCGCCAGATGCGGCCACGGCCGACGTTCTTGTCCAGGCTGTATTGGAGGATGGCTTTGCGCAGGTAGCTGCCTTCACGCGTCCAGTTGCCCTCCTGGATGATGCCGCGATACATGTCCACCATATACAAGGTGCCGTCGGGCGCGGTGTTCATGTTCACGACACGGAAGTTCGCATCGGTCGAGCGGATGAATTCGCCCTTCGTCGCCTCGTAGGGATTGCTCAGGCGCGTGACACCGTCCTTCACCTCGATCTTCGTCCGGCGGATGAGCCGGCCCACCGGCTCGGAGAAGAGCAGGTCGCCTCGGATATCCGCGGGGAGGCGGTCGCCTCGGAAGACCTCTGCGCCGCAGGTGGCGGTGAAGTGGTTCAGCGTCTTGTCCTCGGGACGGAAGCGGGGCACGCCGCCTTGAACGTCCGCGAGGCCGACGAGCGGCCAGACGCTGGCGAAGTCGCCGACGAACTGGTCCTTCGTGTTCAGCGCCGCGTAGTAGATGTGCGTCTGGAAGTTGATGGGGCCGCGTTCGCCACCGGCGTTCACATACCAGGGCTTGCCCCAGTCATCCTGGGTGAGGCCCCACTGGCCGCCGTTGCCGGGCGTGGATTCCTTGAGCGGCGGCTGGTCGTAGCCCTGCCAGCGCAAGCGCCACGAGTTGTAGGTCATGTAGAGCCAGTTGTCCGTCGCCCAGATGAGGCCGGACTGCTGATGCTCCATGTTGCCGCCGCGCGGGCCGCCGGCATACCAGAGCTTCTTCTCGTCGGCCACGCCATCGCCGTCTTTGTCGCGCCAGAGGTAGATGTCCTGGGAGTCCGTCTCGTTGATGAGCAGCTCGCCGGGGCCGAGCGGGAGGATCATGCGCGGCAGCAGCAGGTTGTCAGCGAAGACGGTGTGTTTGTCGAACTGACCATCGCCCTTGCTCGACCAGTGCAGGGAGACGCGGCTCTTATTCGTGATCTCGCCGGTGCCGTTGATGTCCTGCATGTAGGTGCGCATCTCCGCGACAAACATGCGCCCGTTGCCATCGAAGACCGCAACGACCGGCTCCTTGATGTGCGGCTCGGCGAGGACCAGTTCGAGCTTGTAGCCGGGCGGGAGCTGGAACTTCTTGAGCTGCTCCTC
>CAZOCL010000414.1:0-5792 GCA_964578245.1 uncultured Klebsiella sp.
CGCACTTCGACCGCCTCGCCGAGCGGCACGGCCTGGAGAAGATCAAGACCATCGGTGACAACTACATGCTCGTGGGCGGCCTGCCCATGCCGCGCGATGACCATGCCCATGCCGTGGCGGAGATGGCCCTGGACATGATCGAGGACGTGGCCCGCATCAACGAGATGAACCAGCGGCAGATCAGCATCCGCATCGGCATCAACACCGGACCGGTCGTGGCGGGGGTCATCGGGAAGAAAAAGTTCACCTACGACCTCTGGGGCGACACGGTGAACCTCGCCAGCCGCATGGAGTCCGCCGGCCTGCCCAACAGCATCCACGTCTCACCCAGCACACACGCGGCGCTGGAGGGCAAATTTGCCCTGGCGGAGCGCGGGCTGGTGCTGTGCAAGGGCGTGGGTGAAATCACGACTTACTTTCTCACCGGTCGGAAGTGAAGCGGCGGTGGTGACACACGCGGAACTCGCCCGGTCCCGCAGTGCCACGGCCCATCCATGGGGAAAACACCCCATCGCAAGGATGGCGACGATCCGGGCAACGTTGCATGGCGGTGAACCCAAGTTCATCGCCGTTCAACCTGTGAATGACGCAACCATCGCCGTGCTCGTCCTGGCCGCAATGCTCGGCGCGTTTGGCTTTGTGAACGTTCAGTTGAAGGCCAGCCGGGCCAAGCGCCAGCACTCGCTGGGGGAAATGTATAAGCCCGCCCCAAAAGCGCCGCCGTCGCCGCCGACGTCTGAATGAGAGCCCGCCGCCCATCGCTTTTGACTAGGCATCATGACTCTTAGAGTCCACTTTCCAAAAATTGAAACCCCCGCCTGCTTCTGATCCCCTGGCGCTCCGCCTTGCGGCCGAGGCGCGGCTGCAGGCGCGGACTGCGGACCGGTCGTCACCGGAAGAGGCTGACCTCCGGCGGATGCAGCACGAACTCGAAGTCCACCAGATCGAGCTGGAGATGCAGAATGAGGAACTCCAGACAGCCCTGGCCGCAAACGCCGTCGCGCTGGAGCGCTACACCGACCTCTACGACTTCGCGCCGCTGGGCTATCTCACGCTGGACCGGACCGGCGCGATCCTCGCCGCCAACCTCACGGTGGCACGGCTGCTGGGCCAGGATCGCACCCGGCTGCTGGGCCGCCGGCTGGCGCTGCATCTGGCGGAAGCTGACCGGGCCACATTCCAGACCTTCCTTGAGACGACGTTCACCAGCAGCCTGCGGGAAGGCTGCGAAGTGGCGCTCCCACGGCCCGGCGCGGCGGCGCGTCAGGTGCGTTTCGAGGCCGTGGTCACCGAAGATGGGCAGGAGTGCCGGGCCGCAGTGCTGGATGTCACCGAGCGGCATTGGGCGGAGACCGAGCGGGTCCGCCTGATCAAGGAGCTGACGCAAAGCCTCTCCGAAGTGAAGGTCTTGAGCGGTCTGCTGCCCATCTGCGGCTACTGCAAGAAAGTCCGGGACGACAAGCATTACTGGCAGAGCGTCGAGCACTACATCATCACGCACACGGAGGCCAAATTCACGCATAGCGTCTGCCCGGAGTGCGAGCGGCAGATCGTGCAGCCGGAGCTGGACGCGCTGCTCCGCAAGGCGGGGCTCAAGCCCTGAGCGTCGAAAAGCAGTTGAGAAGACGGGCTTGGTGGAGCGCCATAACTATCGGCCCGAACTCCGCAGTGGAACCACGGGCAAGCAAGGACGCTTGCGGCACGGCCGGCCGGAGGCCGGCGCTACGTCGCGCCGGCGTCCTCGCTGGCTCGGCTTCGGCGGCAGCGCCAAGCTACGCTTTGGAGCCTTGATGTTACTGGGAGTCGGTGGACAAACCGCTCCCGGACAAGGAGCTTTCCCGTGGTGTGCCTGCGCTTGCGGCTGACCAGTGACCCCCGCACGCGACCGGCAGCGCGGGTTTTACCGGCCCATTAGGATTTCGATTGAATGCTGGCCCATGCCCGCCAGTCGGCTGCCAGTGTGGCGCAGGATGGTCGGGTGGACCCAGTCCCGATCAGGAAGGCTTCCTCCCAATTCCATGAACCGGATGCTCCCTGCTTGATGACCCATGAACATCCTCATCGTTGATGACAGCAGTGACATCCGCAAGATGCTGCAGCGCCTGCTGACGCAGGCCGGCCACGCCGCCGTGACCGCCGAGGACGGCCTCGCCGCGCTGAAAGCGCTCGCCCGCGAGCCGGTGGACGTCGTGCTCACGGACGTGATGATGCCAGGGATGGACGGCTACCGGCTCTGCCAGACCGTGCGCGGCATGGAGGGGATCAAGGACATCCCCTTCATCTTCCACAGCTCCGCCTACACCACACCGGCCGATAAAAAGCTGGCGCTCGACCTGGGTGCAAACGCGTTTCTGAACAAGCCTGCCTCCGTGGATGAAATCCTGGAGACGCTGCGCCGCGTGACCAGCGAGCCGCGCGCGGTGCGCCCGCTCGCCGCCGTGGCCACCCCGGAGGTGGAGGTGATGCGCGAATATAGCGACCGCCTGGTGGCCAAGCTGGAGCAGCGCAACACGGAACTGGCCGCCGCCGAGGGCAAGTTCCGCACGCTCGTGGAGCAGTCCATCGTCGGCATCTATCTGATCCAGGACGACCAGTTCGTGTATGTGAACCCGCGGATGGCGGAGATCCTGGGCACCCCGGTGGGCGAGCTGACCGCGCGGCCGGTGTATGAGTTCATCGCGCCGGAGCACCGGGCGCTGGCGAAAGAGAACGTCCGGCGGCGGATCGCCGGCGAGGTGGCGAGCATCCATTATCAACTGCGGATGCTGCACCAGTCCGGGACGGTGCTGGAGGTGGAGGCCCACGGCAGCCGGACGGATTACAACGGCCGGCCGGCGGTGATGGGGACGCTGCTGGACATCACCGAGCGCAAGCAGGCGGAGGCGGCGCTGCAGACCAGCGAGGAACGCTACCGGGCGCTGGTGGACCTGGCACCGGCGGGCATCTTCGTGATCGTGGACAACCAGTTTGCCTACGCGAACGATGCATTCTGCCGCATCGTGGGCGCCGATTCGCCCGCGCAACTGCTGGGCCGGCCCGTGCTGGAGCTTTACCCGCCGGAGGCTCACCACGCCATCGGCGAGCGCATCACCCGCAGCATCGCGGCGGACGAAGCGGAGCCTTTGCTAACCCAGCCTTATGTGCGGCGAGACGGCTCGCGGGTGGAGGTGGAAACCATCGCGCGTCCCATCACCTTCCAGGGCCGGCCAGGACTGCAGGTGATGGTCAATGACGTCACGCAGCGCAAGCAGGCCGAGAGCGCCATGCTCGCCGCCGAGGCCAAGTATCGGAACCTCTTTGAGAACGTCATCGTCGGCGTGTTCCAGACCACCCCCGGTGGCCGCTACCTCGCGGTGAATCCCGCCCTGGCGCAGATGTATGGCTATGCGTCCGCCGAGGACATGCTCGCCAGCCTCACGGACATCCAGCAGCAGTTGTATCTCGACCCGGGCCGCCGCGAGGAGTTCAAGCGGCTCATGGAGGAGCGCGGTGAAGTCTCCGGCCTTGAGTCACAAATCAAACGCAAGGATGGCAGCATCATCTGGATTTCCGAGACGGCGCGTGCGGTGCGCGATCCGCAGGGCCGGGTGCTGCACTACGAGGGCATTGTCGAGGACATCACCGAGCGCATCAAGATCGCGGAGAAGGTGCGCGAGCACGCCGCCCTGCTGGACCTCACCACGGATGCCATCATCGTGCGTGACCTCGCGCTGCGCGTCACCTACTGGAACAAGGGCGCGGAGGGGCTTTACGGGTGGACCCCCGAGGAGGCGGTGGGCCGGTTGACCACCGAGCTGCACGCCGGGAATGCGTGGGAAGGGCGCGAGGCCGCGCGCCAGCAGGTGGAGAAACAGGGAAGCTGGCAGGGCGAACTCCAGCACCGCACCAAGGCCGGCAAGATCTTGATCGTGGACAGCCGGTGGACGCTGCTGCGCAGCGCGACCGGCGCACCGCAGGCCGTGCTCGTCATCAACAACGACATCACCGAGAAGAAGCGGCTCGAGGCGCAGTTCCTCCGCAGTCAGCGCATGGAGAGCATTGGCTCGCTGGCCGGCGGCATCGCCCACGATCTCAACAACGCGCTCGCGCCCATCGTCATGAGCACGGAGATCCTGCGGATGACCATCGCGGACCCCGAGGCCGGGCGCATCCTCGACACCATCAGCGACTGCGCCGAACGTGGCGCGGGCATGGTGAAGCAGATCCTCACCTTCGCCCGCGGCAGCGAGGGCGAGCGCGGCAGCGTGCAGCCCAAGCACCTGGTGAAGGAGATGATCGAGATCGCGCGGCACACGTTCCCCAAGGGCATCAGCATCCGCACCGAGGTGGACGGCGAGACCTGGCCGCTCCTGGGCAACCCCACGCAACTGCACCAGATCCTGCTGAACCTCTGCGTCAACGCGCGCGACGCGATGCCGAACGGCGGCACCTTGACGATGGCGGCGGGCAACGTCCGCCTGAAGGCCACGGACGCCGTGCTGCCACCGGACGCCAAGCCCGGCCCGTATGTGCTGCTCACGGTGAAAGACACCGGCACCGGCATGACGCCGGAGGTGCGGGCCCGCATCTTCGACGCCTTCTTCACCACGAAGGAGCCGGGCAAGGGCACGGGCCTGGGCCTCTCCACGGTCCAGAGCATCGTGAAGGAGCACAGCGGATTCCTCGCGGTGGAGAGCGAAGTGGGCCGTGGCACGATGTTCAAAGTGTATCTGCCGGCGCAGGAATCGGCCTCCGCCACCGAAGAAACCGAACTGCCGGCGCTGCCGATGGGCAACGGGGAACTCGTCCTGGTGGTGGACGACGAGGCGGCCATTCGCGGCATCGCAGCGGAAACCCTGGAGGCCTTTGGCTACCGCGCCGTGACCGCCGGGGACGGCGCGCAGGCCGTCGGCGTGTGTGCGCAGAATCTGGCGGAGCTGCAGGTGGTCTTCACGGACATGGCGATGCCGATCATGGACGGGCCGGCCGCCATCCGCGCGATCCGCGTGCTCTCCCCCAAGCTCAAGATCATCGCCACCAGCGGAGCGGACGAGATGTTTGATTCGCCGTTGCTGAAGGAACTCGAAGTGCAGGCCTTCCTGCACAAGCCCTACGGGGCGGATGCGCTGGTCCGCGCGGTGCATGACGTGCTGCACCCGTCCGAGTGAGGCGGCGACCGGAAAAGTGCGCACGAACCATCCCGGGCGTGCTCCTGTTTCTGCGGCCTGAAGGCCGCGCTCCTCCGCTCAGGCCTTCCCCAGCATCTGCGCATACGCCCGGTTGATCTCCTTGCTCCGCTCCTCCGCCTGCGCCTGCTCGGCCTCGCCCAACCCCGCCACGCGGTCGGGATGGTATTCCTTCATCAGCTTCCGATACGCCTGCTTGATCTCCTCCTCGGAGGCCGTGGAGGCGACGCCGAGGATTTCGTGGCTGCCGGCAGGGCGGACGGTTTCGACCACCGGGACGTGGTGCCGGCCGTCCGGGCGATGCTCGATCTGCACGCGGCCCTGGCCGTCTGTGCGGGTGCGATACGGCGCGCCACAGAGCGGACAGTTGAAGAGCACGCCGCCGCGCAGGTTGCGCAGCCGGAACTTCCGCAGGCACTCGACGCACCGATACGACGGTGGCTTGGCGGACTGCGGGCCGCGCGGAGCGGGCGCGGGTTCGTCGTCGGTTCGGGCTGCGTCAGGCATTGTGGGCGTGTCGGCCCAGCGGGGTGGCAGGCCGAATTGACGCCGCAACTCGCTGTTCAGACTCACGCCGGGCGGGGGTGATTCCAGCAGCATCACGCCGCGAAGCAACCGCAATTCCGC
>CAZOCL010000415.1:0-5741 GCA_964578245.1 uncultured Klebsiella sp.
GAGGGGTGCGGCCGCCAACGCCGACGCACGCAACCCCTCACCCCGGCCCTCTCCCCTTGCTCCGCAAAGGGAGAGGGAGTTGGAAGCCATCGCCTACCAGTGAGGCTCAAGCAAGGCGCACGGCCCACCGCATGAAGTTCTACGAACTCATCCCGCTGACCGCCGCCGTCACGAATCTGGCGCTGACATTGTTTGTCCTCACGCGGGACCTGCGCTCGACGCTGAACCGGGTTTACCTCCTCTGGGGCCTGTCCATCACCGTCTGGAATCTCGGCACGTTCTTCATGTTCACCGTGGAGCGCGAGACCACGGCGGCGGTCTGGTCCCAGTTCCTGCACTACGGGGTGATCTTCCTGCCCATCAGCCTGTTTCACCTCAGCATCCTGATCGCGCAGGTGAAGCTGCCTCGCTGGCTGCCCGTGCTCTATGGCTGGTTCGGCCTGCTGGCGCTGAGCAACGTCTTCGGTTTCTTCACCTCCGGCGTGCGCTATCTCGGCTACGCCTACTACTCGATCGCGGGCCCAGGTTTCTGGGCGTTTCTGGTGAGCTATGTAGTGGTCACCACGGCAACGGTCCTGATGCTCTACCGCAAGCTGCAGACGCTGCAACGCCTGCATCGCGCCCGCGTCAAGGCACTCCTCTGGGCCAACGGCATCCTGATCGGTTTCGGGTGGAATGACATCCTGCCGATCCTGGGCTTCGACACGTATCCGTTCACGAAGCTCGCCATCTTCCCGTTCGGCAGTGCGGCGGCGATCTTCTACGGCATCATCGTGGGCTACAGCGTGCTGCAGCATCACTTGCTGGACATTCACGTCACCCTCGGCAAAGCGGCCGCCCACGCAGTGCGCCTGCTGTTTCTGTTCCTTATCGGCCTGCTGCTGCTGCTGCTGCTCAATGTCTTTCGTCCCGGGGAGTTCACCACCTTTGCCTTCTTCGGGTCGCTCGGAGTGCTGCTACTGAGCGCGCTCGTCGCCTCCATCTTCTTCCCGCGCCTCTTCGGCAAAGGAGACGAATCCCTGGAGCAACGCATGCTCAGCGACCGCTACGGGGACCGCTTCGAGTATCACGACAAGGTGCGTTCGTTCTTGCAAGACGTGCAGTTCTACAGCAACGCCGACCTGCTCTTGAACGACCTCGACGCACTCTTCGTGAAGACCATCCGGGTGCGCAGCTACCAGATCATCCTGCTGGACGAGTCCACGCATGTCTTCACGCTGTTCCGGTCGCACCCGACGTCCGCCCTGATCCAGCTCCCCGAACTGCGGGCCAACTCCCCCATTTTCCAGATTTTCCAGAACACGACGGCCAGCTACCTCGCCTTCAACCTCGCCTACATCATGCCCGGAGAGACCGAGATGGAGCGCGAAGCACGCCAGCTTCTGCGGCGGTTTGAGCCGGAATTCTGCTTCCCCTTCTTCAGCGGCGACGAGCCCTTCGGCCTGCTGCTCATCGGCGAGAAATTCAGCGGCACCGCCTTCACCCCCAACGATCTGCAGCTCCTCACCCGGCTGGTCAAGAACCTCAGCCTCATCCTGAACCAGATCCGCCTTAAGAAGCAGGTCCTGCTCGCGGAGGAACTGGAGCTGCTGGGCCGCATGTCCCGTGGCATGGCGCATGACCTGAACAACCTGCTCACCCCGGTTTCCACGTTTCTCCAGATGACCAAGGAGAACATCAACGGTTCGGCGCCGGGCGAAAATGACGAGCTGGTCCCCATCTGCCTGCGCAACGTCGGCACCATTCAGGCCTACGTGAAGGACGCGCTGTTCTTTTCCCAAAACCACACCGTCCAGATCGCGCTTGCGCCATTCGACCGGCTCATCCACAAGGTGGTGGAACTCGCCGCGACCAAGCTCAAGCGCCGCCAGATCCGGGTCGAACTGCCGGAGTTTCCGCCTACGGAAGTCGAGATGGACTCGGTGCTCATGCAACGCTGCCTCGGCAATATTCTCTCTAACGCGATCGACGCCTCGCCGCCCGGCGCGACGGTGCGGTTCGAGTTGCAGCGGCTCTCCACGACCGAAGCGGATCGCGAGTGGGTGCGCGTGAGCGTGATTGACCACGGCGAGGGCATCAGCCGCGAGAACCTCCAGCGGCTGACCTCGGCCTATTTCACCACCAAGGATTCCGGGGACGAGAACCGCGGCTTCGGCCTGGGCCTGGCAATTTGCCGGAAGATCGTCCATCAGCACGGCGGCAACCTGAACATTGCGAGCGAGGAGAAGAAGGGCACCACGGTCACGGTGGACCTGCCCGTGCGCTTCACCAAGCCGGTCCCGCCGCAGGCCTTCCAGATGGAGGAGGAAGAAGTGTGAAAACTCTCCTCGTCATTGCCCGGCAACCTGCCCTCGCCGAGGCCGTCCGCGCCGTGCTGGACGTGGAAGCGTTCCGCGTGCTGCACCACGTGGATGTCTGGTCCGCCGAGCCGCTCTTCCGCCAGGGCACAGTGGACGCAGTTCTCCTCGACACGGAGCTCACCGATGTGCGCCCCATCCGCATCATCGAGCACCTCCGGCACGCGATGCCGGACTGTCCGGTGATCCTCTACGCCTCCGCGCGGCAGTGGGAGTGGGAGGAGGAAGCTTATCTGCTCGGCGTGGATTACATCCTGACCAAACCTGTCCGCGCCCGGCTGCTGATGTCCTTGCTGGCGCGGAGCTGGCAGAAACGCCTGCCTCAGTCGAGCCCTGCCCTGGCCACGCCACCGGCTGACGCTCCCGCCCAAGCACGCCCCGACCCGGCCCTGGCCGCGTTCCGCGACTTCTCCGGCATTCTCACCCACAGCCTGCAGACCGACGCGCTGCTCCGGGAGTTCCTCCAGCTCCTCCGCGAGATTCTCGCGGTCAACCGCGCCGCCATCTTCCTGCGCACCCCGACGGCCTCGGTCACCGCCTCCCAGTTTGGCGCTCCGCCGCTGGGCGGGCCGGGACATGGGACGGACCCCGAAAACTGGACGCCCAGCACGGCCTTCCCGGTCGCCTGCGCGCTGGGGATTTCTCCGCAACTCTTCAACCACTTTGCGCTCTCCTCCAAGGGCGGCATTGGCGCGCACCTGCAACGCAACGCGCGGATTCTCCGGCGCGGTGCAGGCGAGGCGGCCAGCGACCCCGATATTGCCCGCGAGTTCGAACTGCTGGGCGGCCAGGTGGCGATCCCCATCTTCGACCGCGAGGCACTGCTGGGCATCGCTGTCTTTGACGGCCGGCTGACCGGCGAACAATTCGCCAGCGAGGAGCTCTCTCTCGTCTTCCACCTGCTGGAAGAACTCGGCCTCGCCATCCGCAACACCTGGCTGCATGACGCCCTCACCGGCCAGCATGGCATGATGACTGACACGCTCGACCAGCTTGGCAGCGCGGTCATCGTCGTGGCGCGCGACCTCAGCATCCTGCAGGCAAACCAGATGGCGCGCGGGCTCTTCCGGCGGAGCGGCGCGCGCAACTCCTTCACGTTTTCCGACCTGCCACAGGCGCTGGGCAGCAAGGTGTTTGAAGCCCTGCAAACCGGTGCGGCCCCGCCGGCACTTCGCTGCGTCATCCCCGGCTCAGAAGACATCGCCTATCGCGCGGTTCTGAAACCGTTCCGCCGCCGAGGCGCTGCCGCGCCCGAGGCCGTGCTGGTGCTGCTCGACGACGTCACTCAGACCGACCGGGCGCAGCAGATGGAAGTCGAGGCCGCCAACCTCCGCCTGGTGCGCCGGATGGCCGAGCAGCTCGCCCACGAAATTGGCAACTCGCTCGTGCCCATCTCCACCAGCCAGCAGCTCCTCACCGCAAGCCCCGACGATCCGGTAACTCGCAAGGAAGTCACGGGCATCATGGGCGACAGCGTCCGCCGTATCAGCCGGCTCGCGCGGCAGATGCAGTTTCTCTCCCGGGACGGGCTGCGGCGGGTTGAGCGCCTGCCGCTGGCCCAGCTCATTGACGAGGCGTTCAAGGAAGCGCACGCCGAGAACCCGCGTGCTTCCGCGCGGCTCCAGTATGAAAGTGGCGGCCAGGCCATCGCCCTCATCGCGGAGCGCGCGGGGCTCAAGCACGCCCTCGCCGAAGTCCTGCTCAACGCCCTGCAGGCCACGCCCGATGACCAGCCGGTCCAAGTCGCGTCCTCCACGGAAACGCGCCCGGATGGATCCCGGTGGGTGCGAATTGAAGTGCGCGATGCCGGAACCGGCTTCGACGCCGAGAGCGCGGCCCGCGCCACGGAGCCGTTCTACTCCAAGCGCACCGTCGGCCTGGGGCTCGGCTTGACGGTGACCCGGCGGATCGTGGAATTGCATCGCGGCCGGCTCGACGTCCGCCACGCCACGCCCGGCACCGTGAGCATCTCGCTGCCTGCCGGCGGGACAGACCCGGAGCAAATCGCGGAGTGAGTTTTCCCGACGCGCTCTTCGGAGCGCGGCCCGCCGGACCGCTTTGAGGTTGCGAAGGCCAGTCAGGGTTCGCGACGTTTCGGCGGTCGCACGCGCAAAGCGGGCGAGAACGCCCGCGCTCCAACATCATTCAAAAGTATCGCCTTCACCGGCATAGCAGGGCACGCTGCGCGCCGCTATGTCCGGTCTCATTGCCATTGTCGGTCGCCCCAACGTCGGGAAGTCTGCACTTTTCAACCGCATCGCCGGTCGGCGTATTGCCATCGTGCACGACATGCCAGGTGTCACGCGCGACCGCGTGACCGCCGAGGCCGAGTGGCGCGGACGCACGTTCACGCTCGTGGACACCGGCGGCATCGGCCTGCTCCGCGGGGAGAAGGTGGAGGACGTCATCATCAAGGCCGCACTCGACCAGGTGGAGATCGCCGTTCAATCCGCCCACGCCATCATCCTCGTGGTGAACGTGCAGGAAGGCGTCGTGCCGCTGGACAAGGAAGTCGCCGACCGGCTGCACAAGTCCGGCAAGCCGGTCATGGTCGCCGTCAACAAGGTGGACAATTACCAGGCCGAGGCCGGGATCACTGAGTTTGCCGAACTGGGCTTCGACAAGATGTTTCCGGTCACCGCCATCCACGGACGCGGCATCGAACAACTGCTGAACCAGGCGGCGGGTTACCTTCCCGAGTCCAAACCGGAGGACAAACTGGATGGCGACGGCCCTTACGGCCTCTCGGAAGAAGATGCCGCAGCCGAAGTGGAAGCCGCCGTGGCTGCCGATGCCGAAGCGGGCGAAGCCGGTCCGGTCAAACAGCGTTTCAAACCACGCACCGGCCCGCTCAAGCTCGCCATCATTGGCCGGCCCAATGTTGGCAAATCCTCGATCATCAACGCCCTCACCAAGTCGGAGCGCGTCATTGTCAGCCCCATTCCCGGCACCACGCGAGACTCCGTGGATGTGCCCTTCGAGGTGGAGACCGAGGGCGTGCGCCAGCAATATGTGCTCATTGACACCGCCGGTCTGCGCAAGGCGCGCCGGATTGATGACACGGTGGAATACTTCAGCGCGCAGCGCACAGAGGAGGCCGTCCAGCGCTCGGACATTGTCGTGCTGGTGATTGATGCCGTCACAGGCATCGTGGAGCAGGACAAGAAGATCGCCGACATGGTGGTCGAGGCGCGCCGCGCGTGCATCGTGGTGATCAACAAGTGGGACTTGATGGACAAGACCGTGCGCGTCGCCCATGAGGAGGAAATGGCCCGCCGGGTGAAGCAGGGCAAACGCCACCGCGAAGGCCAGGGCGGCAACCCGCTCACCACGCTCGCGGAGTTCGGCTCCTGGGTGCAGGAGAAGCTCTTCTTCCTCGATTAC
>CAZOCL010000416.1:0-5732 GCA_964578245.1 uncultured Klebsiella sp.
CGCGCATCGTGGCCATCTGCCGCGCGGACAGGCACTTCTTCGGCTATCCCTACGCGTATTCCACCTACTCGCAGGCCCTGCAGTTCGCGCCCAAGCAGCGCAAGATGCTCTCCCTCGTGCTGGCCGAGCCGGCGGCGGGCTGGACCGTCGAGCGCGCGGCCAAGCAGATCGAGGCCGAGACGGGCATGAAGGCCTACACGGAGGAGGAACTCTTCTGGGCGACCGTCTGGTGGTATTTCCGCAACACCGGCATCCCCGCGTCCTTCCTCACGATCATCGTGCTCGGCTTCATCGTCGGCTCGGCCATTTCCGGGCAGACCTTCTACACCTTCGTGCACGAGAATCTCCGGCACATCGGCGCGCTCAAGGCGATGGGCGCGAGCAACGGATTGCTGGCGCGGATGCTCCTGCTGCAATCCTTCACCGTGGGCTTCATCGGCTACGGCATCGGTGCGTTCGTCACCGTCATGTTTGGGCGTGCCGTGCTGGAGAAGGGCCAGCCGCCCTTCATGCTGCCGTGGCAGCTTCCGGTCACGACCTTCTGCATCGTAATGTGCATCTGCGGCCTGTCTGCCCTGATCGGCATCCGCAAGGCGCTCAAGCTGGAACCCGCCATTGTCTTCCGAGGGTGAGATGAAAACTCCAAGCACCAAACTCCCCGCATCCGGGCTTGCACTTGGCAACAGGCCGAGATGTTCGTGCCCCTCGGAGCTCCTCCAGCTCGGTCTGACCAATCGAGACGCCTTCCCCCTCACCCCGGCCCTCTCCCCAGAGGAGAGGGAGAAACGTATCCCGTCGGTCGAGTTTTCCGAGCGCATCCGATTGCCGGACGCGCAGGTTGCGATTCCCCTTCTCCCCTGGGGAGAGGGCCGGGGTGAGGGGGAAGGCCGCGCGCTATCACCAGCGTGTCTCCCTGCTTATCCACGTTCCCAGCCCTTCGGATTGGGAATTTCCTAAAATGTCCGCCTCCTCCACCACCATGTCCGCCCCACTCGCCGTCCATGTGCGCGGCGTGTCGAAGACGTTCGGCAAAGGCGATGCCGCCGTGCCCGCGCTCAAGGGCGTGGACTTCAACGCGCGGCAGGGGGAGCTGCTCATGATCGTCGGCCCGAGCGGCTGCGGGAAGACGACGCTGTTGAGCGTCATCGCTGGCACCCTTAATTTCAACGGCGGGGAGATTGATGTCTTTGGCTCGCCGCTGCACACGATGAAGCCGCGCCACATCACCGAGTTCCGCAAACGCAACGTCGGCTTCATCTTCCAGCAGTTCAATCTCATCCCCACGCTCTCGTGCATCGAGAACGTCAGCGTGCCCCTGCTCATCAACGGCGTGTCCCGCCGCATCGCCGAGCAGAAGGCCGAGGCGATGCTCGACCAGATGGGCCTGCCGGGCCGCGGCCACGAGCGGCCCACGAACCTCTCCGGCGGCCAGCAGCAGCGCGTGGCCATCGCGCGGGCCCTGGTCCACGAGCCACGCCTGATCATCTGCGACGAGCCGACCAGCGCCCTGGACAAGGACACCGGCAGCCACATCATGGACCTGCTCTGTGCCGTCGCCCGTCACCCCGAGCGCAGCGTCATTGTCGTCACCCACGACAGCCGCATCTTCAAATACGCCGACCGCCTGACCGAGATGGAGGACGGGCGCGTGCAACGAGTCCACGACCAGGCGGGGAATCTCGACGAGAACGGAGGAGAGAATTGAAAACTCCAAACTCCAAATCCCAAGTAAGTTCCAAATTCCAAACTTCAACCGGCATGTCACCAAACGAACCTGCGCGTTGGAATTTGAGCCTTGGAATTTCTTTGGAATTTGGGATTTGGAGTTTGGAGCTTCCGCCGCACTGAACCCGCTTACCTAACGCCCACCGCACATGATCATCTTCCGCCAGTTCACCTTCTACGTCGCCATCGCCGGCTTCATCGGCATTTTCATGCTCGTGAAGCAGATGCAGCAGAAGCCGCCCACGCCGCCCCCCGCGGTCGAGCCGGCCCGCTCGCCCTTTCCCGCGTCGGTGGCTGCCACGGGCATTCTCGAGGCCGTCCGCGAGAACGTCAAAATCGCCACGCCCAAGGCCGCCTTGCTCCAGCAGGTCGCCGTCGAAGTCGGCTCGAAGGTGAAGGCCGGCGATGTCCTCCTCCAGCTCGACGACCGCGAAGCCCGCGCCCGGCTCAACACCTTGCGCGCCCAGCTCGAGGCCCTGCGCGCCGGGCTCAAGACCGACCGCGTGATGCAGGCCGACGCCGCCGACCAGCTCGCGCGCGCCGAGCAGCTCGCCAAGGACAAGGTCATTTCCGTGGACGAGCGCAAGCGCCGCGAGTTTGGCGCGCAGAACTGGGACGCCCGCATCGCCCGGAGCGAGGCCGACCTCAAGGCCATGGAGGCGCAGATCGCGCAGTCCCAGACCGAGCTGGACGTGCTCACCATCCGCGCGCCGCGCGATGGCACGATCCTCCAGGTGAACGTCCGCGCCGGTGAGTTCGCCGGCACCACGCCGACGGAGCCGCTGATCGTGCTGGGCGAGGTGGAGAAGCTCCAGGTGCGCGCCGAGGTGGACGAGCAGAACGCACCGCTCGTCGAGGCAAACCGCGCGGCCATCGCGTATCTCAAGGGCGACACGCAGCGGAAGCTGCCCCTCCGTTTCGTGCGCATCGAGCCCTTCGTCATCCCCAAGCGTTCGCTCACCGGGGACAGCGCCGAGCGCGTGGACACGCGGGTGTTGCAGATCATCTTCGAGCTGGACCGTCCCGAGGTCCCGCTCTACGTCGGCCAGCAGGTGGATGTGTTCATCGAGCGCACGCCGACGCCGGTCGCGACCACCGCCCAGCCTGCCAGCCCCAAGCAATGAATCTTGAACGCGCCTGCGCCAGCAGGCTCACTCCCACCCGCACATGAAACGTCTCCTCCTGCTCCCCGCCCTGCTGTTGCCCGTGCTGTCGCCGGCTGCCGGCCTGCCCGTCGTCACGAACCCGCCGCCGGTGCTGGCGACGACCAACACCGTCTGGCCCACCGCGCCGCTCTCGCTCACGGAGGCCGTCGAGATCGCCCTGCGACAGAACAGCGCCGTGCGCAAGAGCCAGTCGGACCTCGAAGCGGTCTATGGCGTGGTCGTGCAGACCCGCGCCATCCAGTTGCCACGCGTCAACGCCACGGCCCGGCACACGCTCACGGACCAGGGCGCCATCGAGCAATACCCCTTCGCCGGCGGCATCCGCACCCCGGACCAGGCCTGGGGCGTCCGCGTGCAGATCACCCAGTCCATCTATGAAGGCGGCCGGATCGAGTCGGCGCTCCGCAGGGCGATCCTGACCCGGGAGCAGGCCATCCTTCAGCACCAGACCATCCTCGCCGACACCGTGCTGGCCGTGCGCGTGAACTACGACGACACCTTGCTGGCGGTGCAGCAGATCATCGTGCAGGAGGCGAGCATCGAGCTGCTGAAGAAGGAGTTGCAGGACAACCAGCGCCGCTTCGATGCCGGCACCGTGCCGCGCTTCAACGTGCTGCGGGCGGAAGTCGAATTGGCCAACGCGCGGCCCAAGCTCATCCGCGCCCGGAACGCCCTGCGCATCGCCAAGAACAATCTCGCCAACCTCCTGGGCTTCGACGTGCCCCGCACCGTGGTGGAGGACATCCCGCTGCAGCTTTCCGGCAAACTGGAAGTGGACCAGACGGACATTGAACTGCCCGTCGCGCTCGGGAAGGCCCTGGAGCAGCGCACTGAGCTGGCCGCGCTGCGCAAGGCCGAGCGCCTGCGCAAGGAGGCCATCACCAACGCCGAGGCGGACCGTCGGCCCAGCGCGCAGATCTTCGCCGGGGTCGGCTCGACCAGCTCGCGGTTCAGCCAGCATCTGACCCGGGACGTTTCCGGCTGGGACATCGGCTGGCAGGCGAGCTGGAACCTCTGGGACGGCTGGCTGACCAAGGGCAAGATCCAGGAAGCCGCCGCCTTGCATCGCAAGTCGGAGGAGGAGATTGACGATGTCTCGCGCCGGATCGAACTCGACGTGCGCACCGCCTACTCCAACTTCCTCGAAGCGAAGGAAGTCCTGGAGTCGCAGAAGAAGGTGCAGGAGCAGGCCGAGGAAGCCCTGCGCCTGGCCAACGCCCGCACCGAGGCCGGCACCGGCACGCAGCTCGACGTGCTCAACGCCCAGACCGCCCTCACCGAGGCGCGCACCACGCAGATCGTGGCGCTGCATGACTTCTCCGTGGCCCGCGCCCGGCTCGAGCGCGCCATGGGCGTGACGCTGAAGACGGATGGGAAGTGACCGCCGTGGCACGCGGCGTTTACGCCGCTTCCGGGTGATGCGTCTTTGGCGTCCTGCTGTCCTGCTGCGTGCGGACGCTGAAGCGGCCTGAAGGCCGCGTCCCGCCCCACGATCGCTTTACCGTGTCTGAAAGAGCTGGCTTTGCACCAGTTCATGGATCAGCGAGCGGATGCCGCCGCCCTGCTTGTCCGTCCGGCCCACCAGCCCGTCCAGCTCTGCGCGGTCGCTGAAGGCCAGCGGCCGGCCCGTGCTGTATATGGTCAGTTGCTGCGCCAGGTTTTTCAGCAGCCGGTCTGGCGTGGCGGCGAGCAGCGACTGGAACTCGGTGATGTCGGCGAACGTCCGTCCGTCCGCCAGCGCGCCCGAGGCGTCCACCTTCGGCCCCAGCTTGAAGCTGATGCCGATGCGCGGATCAATGCTGCCGCGCGGCGCGGGCTCGCCCTCGCCGATGGAGCGGTAGCGCTCGCGGAAGCCGCCGATGACATCGAACGACTCCAGCGCAAACCCAGGCGGATCAATGTTCGCATGGCACGCGGCGCACGTCGCATTGTCGCGATGCTTGGCGAGCTGGTCGCGGATGGTCGTGGTGCCACGCACGTCCGGCTCCACGGCGGCGACATTCGCCGGGGGTGGCTCGGGTTCCTGACCAAGCAGGCGCGCCATGACAAAGGCTCCGCGCGGAACCGGCGAAGTGGTCGTGCCATTGGCGGTGATCTTCAAAATCGCTGCCTGGGTGAGAAAGCCACCACGCGGCGAGCCGGCCGGCAGGGCCACGCGCCGGATCTCCGGTCCGCTCACGCCGGGGATGCCGTAGTGCTTCGCGAGCTTCTCGTTCAACATGGCGAAGTCCGACTTCACGAGGTAAGTGGCGGTAAGGTTCTTCTCCAGCAGCTCGCGGAAATAGGCGCGTGTCTCGGCCACCATGGAGTCCTGCAAATACGGGTTGAACTCCGGGTAGAGCTTCTTGTCCGGGTCGTTCGCGGCGATGGCGCGCAGCTTGAGCCACTGGCCGAGGAAATCCTCGACGAAGCGCTGGGACTTCGGGTCTTTGAGCAGGCGCTCGGTTTGTTCGCGGAGCGTCTTCGGTTCGTGGAGCGTGCCCTTCGCGGCAAGCGCGAGGAGCGTGTCATCCGGCATGGAGTTCCAGAGAAAGTAGGCGAGCCGGGTGGCGAGCGCGTAGTCCGTGAGGGGGACACTCTTGTCCCCCGTGCCCGGCTTGGTCGCGGCACTTTTGCTGGCTTGAGACTGGGGGACAGGAGTGTCCCCCTCACTCGGCTCGACCAGATACAGAAAATCCGGCGAGCACAGCGCCGCCCGATACGCCCAGCGCATCGCGGTCTCGAAGCAGTCTCCGGCCTGCAGGCGCGCCTCCACCTTGGCCACGTAATCCTTGCGGACTTCGGCGGAGACGGGCCGGCGGAAGGCCTTGGGCAGGAAGCTGGCGAGCAGCCGGTCCGCGT
>CAZOCL010000417.1:0-5716 GCA_964578245.1 uncultured Klebsiella sp.
TCGCGCAGGAAGCCTGGGCCGAGAAGAACAAGATCGCCATCACCCTGGCCAGCGATCTGAACAAGACCACCGCCACCAGCTATGGCGTCCTGCTGCCCGACCTCGGCGGTTTCGGTGCCGTCAGCGCCCGCGCAGCCTTCGTGGTGGACAAGAACGGCGTCGTCCAATACAGCGAGCAGACCCCGACCGTGAAGGACCTGCCGAACTTCGCCGCCGTGAAGGAAGTCCTCGCCAAGCTCCAGTAACCCGCAACGGCTCCGCGCCGTCCAAGACAACACCATGAAAGCACTCTCTCTCCTCTGCGCCACCGTCGCCGGACTCGCCCTCACCGGCCTGACCGCCTTGGCGGCGGACCTCAAGGCCGGCGATCCCGCCCCGAACTTCAAGCTCCAGGGCAGCGACGGCAAGACCTACAACCTCGCCGACTTCAAGGGCAAGCAGGCCGTCGTCGTCGCGTGGTTCCCCAAGGCCTTCACCGGCGGCTGCACCGCGGAGTGCAAGTCCATGCGCACCGACGGTGCAGTGCTGAAGAAGTTCGATGTGGCCTACTTCACGGCCAGTGTGGATGCGGCGGAAGGCGAGAAGGGCAACACGGCCTTCGCGAAGTCCCTCGAACTCGACTACCCCATCTTGAGCGATCCGAAGAAGGACACCGCCAAGGCGTTCGGCGTGCTGAATGAAAAGGGCATGGCCTCCCGCTGGACCTATTACATCGGCAAGGACGGCAAGATCCTATTCGTGGACAAGGCCGTGAAGCCGCCCACCGCAGCGACCGACATCGCCGCCAAGCTCAAGGAACTCGGCGTGGCGGAGAAGAAGTAAGCGCCGCCGACCAACGATTCTCGCGAATCCCCGCTCCGCCCGGAGCGGGGATTTTTGCTTTAATGGGGGCCGCCGTGAGCAGCCTGGACCAAGGATGGTTCCGCTTGCTCTGGCTCTGGCGCTTTGTCATTCTTGCGTTACGTTCAGCCTAGACCCGATGCCCCGCCCTCCTGGTAACTGGCTTCAGTGGTCAGCAGCTTGCTTCGCCCTGCTGCTGGCCGGGGGAATTTGTGTGCCTGCGGGGCTCGCCGCGGAGGAAGGTTATCAGAAGGCTCCGGCTCCCATCGGTGACCTGCTTTCGAAGCCCGCCACCCCGGCGGTGCACTTCAACCCGCAACGGGATGCGATGATCATCTACCGGGCTGAGCGCCATCCGCCGATCGCGGACCTGGCGGAACCCCTGCTCCGGCTCGCCGGCCTGCGGATCAACCCGGCCAACAACGGCCCGCACCGGACCGCCCGGTGCGTCGAACTGACGTTGCATCCCCTGCCCGAGGGCAAGGACCGGCCCATCCCAATCCAGCCCGGGGCCCGCATCACGCTGCCCGCGTGGTCGCCCGACGGGAAGCAATTCGCCTTCCTCCGCTTTGGCTCGCGCGAAGTGGAATTATGGGTGGGGGACGGCAAGCGTGCCAGCGTCCGCCGCATTCGTGGAGGCATCAACGCCACCTTGGGCGAAGCCTTCCAATGGATGCCCGACAGCCAGTCGATCGCATGCCTGACCGTGGTCACCAACCGGGCCAAGCCGCCGGTGGAGCCGCGCGTGCCGGAGGGCCCCGTCGTGCAGGAAACCGTCGGCAAGATTTCGCCCTCGCGCACGTTTCAGGACCTGCTGGAATCGCCCCACGACGAGGCGTTGTTTGATTATTACACGACCTCCCAGCTTGCCCTGGTCAACACCAAGAACGGCGAGAGCAAACTGGTGGGCCCACCGGCCCTCTACTCCACCATTGATCCTTCACCCAACGGCCAGCTCATCCTCGTCTCCCGCATCCAGCGCCCGTATTCGTATCAGCTCCCGTCCAGCCTGTTCCCGCGCACGGTTGAAGTGCTGGGGCTGGACGGCAAGGTGGCGTTCCACCTCGCCAGCCTGCCGCTCGCCGACGAAATCCCGGTCGGCGGAGTGCGCACCGGACCGCGCAACTACCAGTGGCGTGCGACCAGCCCGGCCACGCTGGTGTGGGTCGAGGCGCTCGACGGAGGGGACTCGCGCAAGAAAGTTGCCCACCGGGACCGCATCCTCATGCTGGACGCCCCGTTCGTCGGCAACCCTACCGAGCTGGAAAAGACCGAGCACCGCTTCCAAGGACTGACCTGGACCGAACGCCCGGACGTGGCGCTGGTGCGTGAATACCAGGCCAGCCGCCGCTGGAACCGCACCTGGCTCATCAATCCCAACGCACCCGCAGAACCGTCCCGGCTGCTGTGGGATGTCTCCTCGCAGGATCGTTACAGCGACCCCGGAGTGCCCATGCTCCGCCCGCTGACCAATGGCTTCCGGGTCGCCCGAGTGCACGATGGCAGCCTCTTTCTGATCGGGGCCGGCGCTTCCCCCGAGGGCGACCGGCCGTTCCTCGACACCCTCAACCTCACCACGCTCCGCTCAGAGCGCCTGTTCCAGAGCGATGAGGGCAACCACGAGTCCGTTGTGGCCATGCTCAAGCCGGATGCCTCACAGTTCATCACCCGGCGCGAATCCCCGGCCCGGCCGGCGAACTACTATATCCGCACGCTGGCGGACGGCGCGCGCCAGCCGATCACCGACTTCCCTGACCTCATGCCGGAGCTGCGGGGCATCCGCAAACAGCTCGTCACCTACCAAAGGCCGGACGGGGTGCCGCTCTCCTTCACCCTCTACCTGCCGGCTGACTATCACCAAGGCCAGCGCCTCCCGACGATCCTCTGGGCCTACCCGCGGGAGTTCAGCGACACAGACACCGCCGGCCAGGTATCCACCAGCGCCAACCGTTACACCGTCTTCAGCGGCGCGAGCCATCTCTTCCTCGTGACGCAGGGCTACGCCGTCCTCGACAACGCGACCATGCCGATCATCGGCGACAGCAAGAAAGCCAACGACACCTTCCTCGAACAGATCATCACCAGCGCCAAAGCCGCCGTGGACAAGGCCGTGGAGATGGGCATCACCGACCCGAACCGCGTGGGCGTGGGTGGGCACAGCTATGGGGCGTTCATGGTGGCGAACCTCATGGCGCACACGGACATCTTCAAGGCCGGCGTGGCCCGCAGCGGTGCCTACAACCGCACCCTGACCCCCTTCGGCTTCCAAAACGAACGCCGCACCCTCTGGGAAGCCCCGGACATCTACTCGCGCATGTCCCCTTTCATGTTTGCACACCGGATCAACGAGCCGTTGCTGCTGATCCACGGCGAGGCGGACAACAATCCCGGCACGTTCCCGATGCAGAGCGAGCGGCTCTATCAGGCGGTGAAAGGCAATGGCGGCACCGCCCGGCTCGTCCTGCTGCCGCACGAAAGCCACAGCTACGAAGCCCGTGAAAGCGTCGAACACGTCCTCTGGGAAACGCTGCACTGGTTCGACAAATACGTGAAGCGTGCCGACACCCCGGTGACCACCTTCACGCCCAGTGATCTGCCGCCGCCGTGAAGCCGGGTGGCGTCACTCACGCCCCTTAAGCTTCAGCCGTCCGAAAGGTTTGCCCGCCGCCGGTGATTCTTCGGCAGCCGGCTCAACAGTCTGGCCTTCTTTGCCTGGTCCCAAATCCGGGACCAGCTTCGCCATCGGCAGGGGTATGCCGAGATCATCCGCGTAGTGCAACTGAGTGACCTGCTTTGAGACCACCTCGAAGTTCGCGAACAGCCTCGTTGCAGGCATGTCGAGGTGAAAGACGCCTCGTTCGTCGGCCTGCCGGGCACTCCGGATACGATCGCCATTGGACGGGTGGGTGTCGAAGAGGCCGGTAGGATTCAGCCCCATGGAATCCTCCCATTTCGTGCGCTTCTCCGGCGACACCGCCTGGTCATGGCGCAGCAAGTAGGCGGGAAAGTCGTCCGGCAGCTTCTTGCTGAGATTCCACGGCACCCGCATGTTCTTGTAGGCGGATTCGGTGACTTTGCCGAGCACATGGAGACGACGGAAGAACGCCTCGGTGCATCCACTACCCACCACTTTGATCTGGTAGCTGTCCGCGTCGTATTCCATCTGGCGGAGCATGAAACAGCCGATGAGATGGCCGATCAGCATCAGCACCTTCAGAACGGAACGCGAAAACCAGACCGCGACCTGCGCAACGATCACCACGAAGGCGGCCCAGCCCTCGCTCTCCGCCGCCCAGATTTCGAGCCCTTCGTCCCAGGCATCACGTTCATAGGCGACCCGGGCGAACCAGCCGTTGATGCTGCGGATGATGAACGTCAGGCGCATGCCAAAGCCCTGGGCGAAGTGGCCGAATTCATGCGCCATGACACCGGCCAGTTGCTGGGTGTTCAGCCCGGCCACGAGCGGCAGGCCGATGGTCAGCACCAGGTCGTTGCCAAGCAGGCTCCGAAAACCGCGCCGGTAGCTGGCACTGGCGTTCAACTGGCAGTCCAGGTCAATGCGCTTGGGCATGGGCGCCCCCACCGTCTCACACACCTTGCGCACGAAGTTGAAGAGCAGCGGGTCCACCTCCGGGTTCACCGCCAGCGGCTGCGCATGCCGCGGACGCCGGGCGAAGATGGGCTTGATCATGAAAAGCACGAGCACGCAGCCCACAAAGAGCGGCGCGGAATAAAGGCCGACCTTGGCGATATACACCCGCCCGCTGCCGCCAAAATTAAGCAGGAAGGCAAAATGTGTCGCCCAGTAGTAAACACACGCCCCGGCCGCCACAATCAGCGCGAGATAGATCATCGGCAGAATCGCCATTGCAACCGCCACCACCAGCAGGCCGAATTGATACAGCACTGAGACTTTTGTCTTCGGCACCGTGCCCCCAAAAGCCCGCAGTATGTGGTCCGCTGTGAGTTCAACCTCGGGCGCAAGCGAGCCCGTCGCCGGCACATACAGTTCCGTCTCCTGCTGGCATGAGGGGCAGTTCACGACAGCGCCGGCAGCCTCGACCGGAAACTCGAGGTGTGTGTCACAGTGCGCGCATGGGCACTTGGCCGTGGCGGAAGCATTCATGGGAGCGGACTGATTGAGCCAAACGAACCAGCTTCAGGGAAGCAAAATTCTGTTTCCGTTCCGCACCGCTTGTGCTTCGCTTTTCGCTCAGACCATGAAAGCTATTTCACGCCGTCATTTCCTCCAGGCCACCGCCACCACCACCCTGCTCGCCAGCCTGGCTGCACGCGCCATCGAACCTCTGGGCCGCACCGGCAAGGCCCGGCTGCAGCTCAGCCTCGCGGCCTACTCGTTCCGCGAGTTCTTCAGCGGCGAGCTGCAGCGCGGGGCCGGCAAGGCCGTGCCCGCCGGGCAGGAGATGGACATGTTCAAGTTCATCGACTTCTGCGCCGACCACGGCTGCGACGGCGCGGAGCTGACCAGCTACTTCTTCCCTAAGGCACTGTCCGCTGACTACCTCGTGCAGATCCGCCGGCACGCGTTCGTCAAGGGCGTGGCGATCAGCGGCACGGCCATCGGCAACAACTTCTCGCATCCCAAGGGCGAGAAGCGCGACGCGGAGATCGCGCTGACCAAGCAGTGGATTGACCGCGCGGCGGTGATGGGCACCTCGCATGTGCGCGTGTTCGCGGGGCAGACGAAGGAGCTCTCGCGCGAGGACGCGGACAAGCTGGTCGTCTCGGCGCTGGAGGAGTGCAGCGACTATGCCGGACAGAAAGGCATATTCCTGGGCATCGAGAACCACGACGCCATCGGCAGCGCCGAGCATCTGCTCAAGCTCATCAAGCAGGTCAACAGCCGCTGGCTCGG
>CAZOCL010000418.1:0-5712 GCA_964578245.1 uncultured Klebsiella sp.
CGCCGCCGCAGATGAACAGGATGTTGGTGGTGTCCACCTTGATGTATTCCTGCTGTGGATGCTTGCGTCCGCCAGTGGGCGGGACGTTGCAGATCGTGCCTTCCAGCATCTTGAGCAACGCCTGTTGCACGCCTTCGCCGGACACGTCACGTGTGATCGAGACGTTCTCCGTCTTGCGCGCAATCTTGTCGATCTCATCCACGTAAACGATGCCGACCTGCGCGCGGCCCACGTCATAGTCAGAGGCCTGAAGCAGCCGCAGAATGATGTTCTCCACGTCCTCGCCTACGTAGCCGGCTTCGGTCAACGTGGTGGCGTCAGCGATGGCGAAGGGCACGTCCAGGATGCGCGCCAGCGTGCGGGCCAGCAGCGTCTTGCCGGAGCCAGTGGGGCCGATGAGCAGGATGTTGCTCTTCTCGATCTCCACGTCGTCATGCTTCGCCTCGCGCACGCCGGCGGTGCCGCCGGAAGCCTTCCGCTCGTGGATGATGCGCTTGTAGTGATTGTGCACGGCCACGGCCAGGGTCTTCTTGGCGTGGTCCTGACCAATGCAGTAACGGTCCAGCTCGCTCTTGATGGCGGCAGGCTTGGGAATCTTGAGCTTGGGCGTGGTGCGCTTGGTGTCGGTGGCCAGCTCCTTGTCCAGCACGCCCTTGCAGACGTGAATGCAGTTGTCGCAGATGTAAACGCCCGGACCGGCGATGAGCTTCTTCACCTCCGCGTGCGATTTGCCGCAGAACGAGCAGAGCGTGAGATTGTGCGGGCGGGCCAGAGAAAGTTGAGAGTTGAAGGTTGAGAGTTGAGAGGGCCGAACAGGTCAGGAGGCGACGCTGCTCTTCTCGGGCAGGCCGGGCACTTCCTTGCGCGAGGCGACGACTTCGTCCACGAGGCCGAAGGCTTTCGCTTCCTGCGCGGACATGAAGTTGTCGCGGTCGCAGGCCTTCTCGACCACGTCCACTGGCTGGCCGGTGTGTTTGGCGATGATTTCGTTGAGGCGCTGCTTGAGCTTGAGCATGTATTTGACGCGGATCTCCACGTCGCTGGCCTGGCCCTCGGCGCCGCCGAGCACCTGGTGGATCATGATGTTCGAGTTGGGGAGCGCGTGGCGCTTGCCCTTGGTGCCGCCGCAGAGGAGCACCGCGCCCATGCTGGCGGCCTGGCCGATGCAGTAGGTGTTCACGTCGCAGGTCATGAACTGCATCGTGTCGTAAATCGCCAAGCCGGCTGTGACGCTGCCGCCGGGGGAGTTGATGTAGAGATGGATGTCCTTCTTCGGGTCATTCATCTGGAGGAACAGGAGCTGCGCGATGATGACGTTGGCCACCATGTCGTCCACCGGCGTGCCGAGGAAGACGATGCGGTCGATCAACAGCCGTGAGTAGATGTCATAGCCGCGCTCGCCGCGACCGGTCTGCTCCACCACCATCGGCACCAGGAAATTATTAGGCTCTTTCATTTTGGTGGGCGGACGGTAACGCCCGAACGGGTGGAGTGCAAGGGCGGCTCAAATTCATCCTTCGAGCTAACCCCGCACATTTCTTGCCACAATATCCGAGACCGGCCCCAGCAGACCCTTGCGGGAATCCTCCGCGGGTTTGGTGGTCAGCAGCACACACGTCAGCGCCGCTGCGGGATCGTGCCAGACCACGGTGCCGGTGGAGCCGAAATGGCCGAAGGTGGCCGGGGAGGAGGTTTGCCCGAAGGCCCCTGGCTGAAGCGACCAGCCGAGGCCCCACGCCTGATTAAGCCCGGCGGTTTGCAGCGAACGCATCTCCCGCCGGGTGGCCTCGGTCAAGATGCCAGGACCGGCGTGGGTGAACTGCTCGATGAACGTCGCCAGATCGTGGACGGTCGAGTGCGCACCACCCCAGGGCGCGCCAAGGTTTCGCCAGTAGGGGCTGTTCCAGTCCCAGTCGCTGGGTCCACCGACCTGACACCGCGCAGTCTCCGCGACTGTGCGTCCGCCCAGCCCAAGCGAGGTGCCGGTCATTTTCAGCGGGGTGAAGAAGTTGGCCGCCAGAAAGGCTGGCAAGGGCTGGCCGCTGAGCTTCTCCACAATTGCCCCGGCCAGCAGGATGCCCATGCTCTGGTAGTTCACCTTGGTGCCCGGGCGAAACAGCAGCGGCGTCCGGCAGGTCCCAGCCACGAACTCGCTCAAGGGGGCGTGGCGCTTCCGCAGCTCGACGTTTTCCGGGAGCATGTCGGGCAGGCCGGAAGTGTGGTTCAACAGGTGTTTGATCGTCACTAGCTCCCGGTCGCCGCCGGTGAACTGCGGCAGGTGCTTCCCGACCGCGTCGGTCAACTGAAGCTGCTGGCGGTCGCACAGCAGCAGGACCGCTGCGGCGACCATCGGCTTGGTGGGCGAGGCGATGAGGAAGGGCGTCTTCAGCGTCGCCTGCCCATACGCGCGGGCGAACTCGGACGCACCCCGGCGCACGAGCAGGGCGGCGGCGGTCACGCTGCCGGTTTCCGTCTGGGTGGTGAGGAGAAGGTCGGCTTCGGCGAGGAGGGTTTGCATGCGAGCTGGGTCAGGTGTTGGGTCGGTCTTGGCGGCCGCAAGCAGGGTCTGGCGGGCCAAACCGCAGAACGTCGCTCCTCCGAGTGAAGCGGCGGCCACGAAGGCGCGGCGCGTGTGCGGAATGCGCAATGGCTTCATGCGGAGGTTCACCAGGCGAATCTCCAGCGCAAATGCGCCGCGAGTCAAGCCGCTGAGCTTGCCAGGAATATTTGCCTGGCGCAGATTTCTGCCGCTCGCCTGAAACGCCATGGACACCAAAGACCGCTTTCCACTCCTGCGCAAAATTCTCGGCACGCTGGGACTCCCGGCAGAAGCCATTGATGACATCATCGAACGGATTCTCGACTGGCTTTCGACCAAGGACCAGCCAGCGACAGGGGCTCCGGCTTACCCATTTCATCTGCGCGACGATTTTCTTAGCCCTGCGGAGTTGAGCTTCTTCCAGGTGTTGCGTTCGGTGACCGGGGAACAGGTCATCCCTTGCGCGAAGGTGAGCTTGGGCGATCTGTTCTTTACCCAGACAGGCGATCCTAGAAAAAACCGGGCGATGGCGAACCGGATCGACCGCAAGCATGTGGACTTCCTTTTGTGTGAAGCCCGGACCATGCGCCCCATGCTGGGCATCGAATTGGATGACCGCAGCCACGAGCGTCCGGATCGCAAGGCGAGGGACGAACTCGTGGACGGCGTGTTCGTCGCTGCCGGCCTGCCGCTGCTCCGCGTCCCGGTGCGACAGGGTTACGCGCCAGATGAACTGGTGGCCTTGATCCAGCCGTTCTCCGGGGTGCCTGAGCCAGCCGCGCCTGAACCTGCGCCAGAGGCTCAGGCCCCAACTTCGCCAGCCACTGACCCGGCATGTCCCAAGTGCGGCGGAGTGATGGCCCTGAGAACCGCCAAGTCAGGACCCAACGCAGGCGGGCAATTCTGGGGCTGCACGAACTTTCCCCGCTGCCGGACCACTTTGCCTGTTGCGGCCTGACGTGCGGCGTGCTGGCTGGCTTATTTCGCCTCCGGCACCCCGGACCTGCCCGTCGGCACGGCCGGTCCGTTGCCGGGCAGGAAGACGCGTAGCGACTGGCCATAAGTCAGCCGACTCGCGACCCGGGCGTTGATCACCAGTTGCAGGCGCTGGCGTGAATCCACGGATTGCAGTGAAGCGATCGCCGCGCCGAAGGGCTTGGTGCCATCCGTTGGCGTCACGGCCACTACATCACCGGGCTTCAGCTCCTTCGCCCGCGCCGCGCTGCTCCAGGCAATGGTGGCAGTCAGCGAGCCGGAGAGAACTTCCAAGTCCGTCACGTAGGCCGGCAGACCCAGGCGCTCTTCATCCTGACGATGCCGCGCGTCCTGCAGGGCGCGGATGGCATCGTCCCCCTTGCGGTCCACGATTTCGACGGCCACAAGCTGCCCGGCCTGCTCGACCTGCTGCTGGATGACTTCGTCGCCTACCACCAGGCCTTCGATCCCCGTGGGCGTTGCGCCTTTCCAAACCTTGGCGTCGGGTGCAAAGCGGTAGTCCTTGTCCTCGACCTTGGTGACCTTGCCTTCCTTGTTTTTCTCCTCGCGATGGGTGGAGTAGGTGCGCTGGGCGCGGTCAATCTTCGTCACCGTGGCAAACCAGCCATGGCGGGCCGAGACATGCAGGTCGTCCTGCACCGCGCGGGGATAGGTCCAGTTCTTGTCCTCATCCACATACATGAAGAGCATGACGTGCTGGCCGGGGAAGTAATCCGCCAGTTCGCCCCAGGAATCACGGAAGTGCAGTTCGGTGTCGTCCCGGATGGGCACCCGCACGGACTGGCCGTCGCGGTCGCGTTTCACCACCAGCGCCCGGGTCTTGGTGTCCACCTCCGTGATGACACAAAACGACCGGCCCATCTCGCCGAAGAAGTCGCCTTGAAACTGGGGCTTGGGAAGCTTCGTTTGTGCGGGTGCCGTGGCGGCGAGGCCCAGTGCCAGAAGGACAGTCAGACGCAACGAGGGTGTCATGGGGCGCAAAACTGCCGGTTTCACCGAGACGGGGAAAGCAGTTTTAGGGACAGGACCTCCGTGCTGCTGACCACACGCTGCGAAAGATGGAGCGCTGGTCTTCGCCCCGGCGAGTTCATCGTGCCGGTCAGCCGGCCGGGTCGAGGACCGACGCTCCGGTCCAGAGGAAGGGCCTTACTGGTAGTTCAGTCCGGTGGCCAGCTTGAGCGAGTCCACGTCGTTCACCGCCACCGGAGCGGTGTTCAACGGGTTCAGCGTCGTCGGGCTCGGGCGGAGCTGGGTGGCATTTTCATCGGGATACTGCTTGTTGAGCTGGAGGAAGGACCCCTGCCAGCGCCAGTTCTCCGCGTGGCCATCCACGAAGGCGATGGCCGCCCCCTGGTTATGCCGGGCGCCCGGCAGGTTCCAGCACTGCCAGGTGCCGCTTTGCAGCGCGGTGGTGGACCAGATGCCGCACGCACCATTGTCGATGCTCACGGCGTTTTCTTCCAGGAACACGATGACGTCCGAGGTCTTGTTAATCTCCGCGAGCCGCCGCGGGATCGGCGGGGTCACACCCCCGGCCGTCGCCGCCGACTGGCAACTGATGCCAACCGAGATCGAGTAGCTGCGATTGTGCGGCGTCTGGCCGCCATTCACGGTGGAGCGGTCGGAGGGGCAGTGATAGATGTTGAACGATCGATGATAGGGGAAGAGGACGCCCAGCGTGATGTCATTGGTATAGTTCGCCGTGTAAACATGCGTATTCCCCTGAACCCACGCCGCCGGATCGGCTGCCAGCGCCCCAGTTGTATTGTTCCAGGGAAACTTGTCGTCCCAGTCGCCGGCGTAGAGCGTGACGCCCAGTTCAAGCTGCTTGAGATTGCTCAGGCATTGCGTCCCGCTGGCCTTGGTCTTGGCCTTGCTCAAGGCCGGCAGGAGCATCCCGGCCAGAATCGCGATAATGGCGATGACGACCAGCAGCTCAATCAGGGTGAAACCGGCTGGCGGAGTCGGGTTCGCGGCGGAACGGGTTCGGTTCAAGTCAGTCATCACGAATGGCTGGGTTACTTATTCGGCCCCGGCGAACACTTGTCAACCAGTGACGCCGCTGCCTGCCTGTCCTTTCCCGCCAATTTTTCTATTGCTTGCCTCCCGGTCGCAGGTATTGTGCGCGGCTCTGTTCGGGAACTATCGAAGCCATGAATCCAGACCTCGTCCGCCGG
>CAZOCL010000419.1:0-5669 GCA_964578245.1 uncultured Klebsiella sp.
GTGCAGATCGTGCATGTGGACCTTGTTCTCGACGGCGAGGTGGCCCCACTCATCCGTGGTGCCGTAGCTGGTGCCGGGCTTGAAGCCGCCGCCTGCGAGCCAGACGGTGAAGCCGCCGGCGTTGTGGTCGCGGCCCGTTCCGTTCTTCTCCGCGTAGGGCGTGCGGCCAAACTCGCCGCCCCACCAGACGATCGTGTCCTCCAAGAGGCCGCGCGCCTTCAAGTCCTGCAGCAGGCCGGCGATGGGCTTGTCCACGGCCATTGCGTGGTCCTTGTGCTTGGGCATGTTGGAGTGCTGGTCCCACGCCGGGTTCGCCGTGTTGTCGCCGTAGGTGACCTGGATGTAGCGCACGCCGGACTCGACGAGGCGGCGGGCCATCAGGCACTGCCGGCCAAAGTTGTCGGTCTTGCCCTCGCCGATGCCGTAGAGTTTCCGCGTGGCCTCGGTCTCCTGGTTGATGTCGAGGGTGTCCGGCGCATTGTTCTGCATGCGCCACGCGAGTTCGTAGCTGGCGATGACGGCCTCCAGTTCGGCGTCGCCGGGCGACTTCTTGAGCTGCTCGGCGTTGAGTTCCTGGAGGAAGTCAAAGTTCCGGCGCTGCTCGGCAGGCGAGAGCTTCGGGTTGGTCAGGTTGCGGATGGTGGACTCGACGATGGGCGTGCCGGCCTTGCCCACGGCGGTGCCCTGGAAGACGGGCGGGAGGAAGGCGTTGCCAAAGTTGCGCGGGCCGCCGTTGCCGGCGCTTGGGCTGAGGCTGACGAAGGCGGGCAGGTTGTCGTTCGCCGTGCCGAGGCCGTAGCTGACCCAGGAGCCCATGCTCGGGCGGATGAACTGCGTGGCGCCGCAGTGCAGGAAGAGCGTGGCCGGCCCGTGCGCGATACCTTCGGTGTGCATCGAGTGGATGAAGGTCAGGTCGTCGGCGTGGCGGGCCATCTCAGGGAACAGCTCGCTGCCCCAGCGCCCGGACTGGCCGTGCTGGTTGAACTGCCACAGCGGCTTCATCACGCGCTGCGTGGACTCCTCGCGTTTGCCGGAGTTGGCGATCTTGCGGGCGTCGTTGAAGCCCATGAGCTGGCCGTCCTTCTCGGTGAGCAGCGGCTTGTAGTCGAACGAATCCACATGGCTCACGCCGCCCTGCATGAAGAGGAAGATCACGCTCTTGGCACGCGGCTGGTGATGCGGCTGGCGCGGCACGAGCGGGTTGACGGAGGCGGCCGCGCGCTGAGCGGTCATCCCGGCCAAGGCCAGCGAGCCGAAACCGCAGGCGAGGGATTGCAGCGCGTGGCGGCGGGTGAAGATCGGGGGAGTGTGCATGGGAAAGTTATTGGGCGGCGAGGGAGCGGACGAATTCAGCGTGGGCGGGGGAGGCGAGGCCTTCTTCGAGGCTCGCACGCGCCCGGTTGGAATCAAGCGAGAGCAGAGCGGGCAGCGACACTTGCAGGCCGGGGAAAGCGCGGCTCCGCAGGATGCCTTGTTCGTCCGGTTCGGCGGCGATGTATTCCTCGTCCACAAGATGCAGCCAGTCGAGCCGGCCCTCGTCCACGCGCCAAAGGAGGTATTCTGCCACTCCATTGCGCCGGTAAGCGGCGAGTTTTTTATGCGCATCAATCGAGGCGCTGCTCGCCGCGATTTCGACCACCAGTTCAGGCGGCCCGGAAATCAGCCCCAAATCCGTTTCTTTGGTGCTTCCCTTTCCCGGAGCGATAATGCGGAGAAAACAATCTGGCTGGACCGTGTTTTCGGGATCAAGAATGACGGTAACGTTCGACAGGGCCTCTGTGCCAGGGGTGTCTGAGGAGTAAGCCTCCAGCCACGCGTGAATCACGATATCCGGGCGACCATGCTGACGGCTGACGGGTGAACCCATAAAAACAACCCCCTCGATTAGCTCGGCCTTCTTGACCATCGGCATCCGGTCATAGCGACGAAGGAATTCGCGCGAATGGAGCTGGTCGCCATTCTGAAGTTGCGGGACAAACTCCCGTGCCTTCGGCTGCGCCAGCTTCGGTTCGTTCTGAAGGGCCAACATACGATGAAAGGATGCGTCAGTTTGCCCGGTGGTTCAAATCCTTTTCCCGCCGCCAGTTGGCCGTCACGCAGACACATTGCTCGATCAATTTACCCAGCAGCCACATGGGCACGACCCAGGTCACGAAGAGCACCCCGATCGCAGTTCCGAAGACGGTCAGCACATAAACCAACGGGTCCCAGATGCCAAATACTAGGCTCAAGCCTGCGGCGAAAGCCACGGTCACTTTCAACAAGCCAACGATGACTCGCCAGTGGCCTTCCTGCCATTTTGGATCCTCATCCCACATGGTCAGTTCAAGTAGCGGAAATCCACGGATGCAAAGAGCGCCTGGTAGAAGCGGCCCCACGCCTCGGTGCGCTTCGTCCCCTCGCTGGCGGCGGACTCGGCGGGCAGGAACTTCAGCGCCAGCGCGACTTCGCCGTCGGTTGGCAGGCGGCCCAGCACGAGGCGGTAGGCGCGGGCCACGCGGGCGCGGTCATCGGCGAGCTTCTCGCCCAGCAGCTTCTGCGCGGCGGACTGCGACTGCTCCATCACCCACGGCTGGTTCATCATGAACAGCGCCTGCGGGGCGACCGTGCTGTCGCTGCGCTTGCCGACCACCAGGCTGGGATCAGCGAAGTCGAAGGCCTCGAACAGCTCAGGCAGTGAGTTCCGCAGCACGGGCGAGTAAACGCTGCGGCGGGAGTCGGTGTGCTTGTAGTTGTAGTCGGAGCCGGTGCCGGCCTTGATGAGCGGGCCACCGAGCGCAAGGTCAAGCTGGCCGCTGACTTGCAGGACGGTGTCGCGAATGGACTCCGCGTCGAGCTTCCGGCGATTCGCATGCCAGAACAGCTTGTTCTCGGGGTCAGCCGCCATGCCCGCGGCGTGTTGCCCCGCTTCAATTCCCACGGCGGCCTGCTGATAAGCCCGGCTCAAGACCAGCTCCCGCACCAGCTTCTTCATGGACCAGCCCTCGGCCATGAAGCGCACGGCCAGGTGGTCGAGCAGTTCGGGGTGCGTGGGCGCGTCGCCGGTGGTGCCGAAGTTGTCGGTGCTGCGCACCAGGCCGGTGCCGAAGAGCCAGGTCCACGCGCGGTTGGCGAAGACGCGGGCGGGAAGCGGGTTCTCCCGGCTGGCGAGCCAGTCGCCGAGTTCGCGACGGCCGCTCTCCTTCTCGGAAATCTTGGGCACCGTGCCGTAGCTGGCCACCTGCAGGAAGCCACGCGGCACCTTGGCCCCGAGGTTCTGCACGCTGCCCCGGATGTGGATCTGCGTGTCGCTGATGTTCTCCTCCTTCACGGACATGAACATCGGGCGCTTGGGACCGGAGGCCTCCAGCTTCTTCAGCTCGGCCTCGAGCTTCTTCACGGTCTCGGAGACATCGGGCTTGTCCTTCTTCGCCGCATCGCTGGTGGCTGCGCTCGCACCCTCCACGGGCTGCTGCCCGACGGGCACAAACTGCACGGCATCCGCCGTCACGACACCCTTGGTGCCCTCGGTGCCGACGATGACGAAGCCTGCGCCGTTCTGCTCGAAGCGGAACTGGCCGAGCGAGACAAACCGGCCCTCGATGGGCGGGTCATCGCGCAGGTCCACGCGGATGGTCTTCTCGCCTTCCGCGCTGAAGACGGTGATGGGCGCGTTCTGCGCGCGGGTCTTGCCGGGGCTGTAGGCCAGGCGAATCTCGTATTTGCCCGCCCGCAAGCTCTCGGGCTGGAAGGTCAGCGACTTCTCGCCTTTGCCCAGATTCGAGTCGTGCAGGTAGCCTTCGCCGATGAAGGTCTTGGTGGAGATGGAGTGCGTCCACTCGCCCACTTTCTTGGCCTGCGTGTCGTCCACCACGATGCCCGCGAGCACTTTCGCGTCGAGCGCGCCGCTGGGCAGCGTGGCCTTCTTTGCCACCGCAGTGTTCGCCGACTCCTTCGCCGCCTTGATGCTGGCGGTGAGCTTGGCAATGGCCTGGTCGTGCGCCGAGAACTGCTTGTCCTCACCGGTCGGCATCGGCAGGGGGAACTCCAGCCATTTGCTCACGTTCGAGTGCTCCAAGGTCTTGGAACTCTTGAGAATGCCAGCCAGGGCATAGTAGTCGCGGGTCGGAATGGGATCAAACTTATGGTCATGGCAGCGCGCGCAGCCGATGGTCTGGGCGAGGAAGGCCTTGCCAATCGTGTCGAGCTGCTCATCCACCACATCCATGTCGAGCTGCTTCTTCTGCTGCTCCTCAAGGTTCGTGTTGCCAAGGGTCAGAAAGCCCGTGGCCACGAGCTGCTGCTGGCGCTGTGCGACCGACTGGTGCGGCAGGAGATCGCCCGCCACCTGTTCGCGGAGGAAGCGGTCGTAGGGCTTGTCCGTGTTGAAGCTGTTGATGACGTAGTCGCGGTAGCGCCAGGCTTCCTTCATCACGAAGCCGCGCAGGGTGAGCGACTCGGCGTAGCGCACCACGTCTAGCCAGTGCCGGCCCCAGCGCTCGCCGAAGTGCGGAGAGGCAAGGAGCTGGTCCACCAGCTTGGTGACAGCAGTTTGGCGATTGGCACCCGCCGATTGGCAGTCGCGGACGAAGGCATCCACCTGCTCCGGCGTCGGCGGGAGGCCGAGGAGATCGAAGTAGAGCCGGCGCACCAGCGTGACCGGGTCGGCATCGGCAGAGGGGCGCAGATGCTTCTCCTCGAGCTTGGCGAGGACGAAACGGTCGAGATCATTGCGAGGCCAGGCGGCGTCCTTCACCACGGGGAGGGCGGGCTGCTTCGGCAATTGATAGGCCCAGTGCTTCCGGCCCTCGGTGATGTTGATCTCCTTCTTCGCCAGGGTCGTGCCGCCGGTGCGCGGGTCGGGCGCACCAAGCTTCACCCACTGCTCAAAATCGGCGATCTGGGAGTCCGTGAGCTTCCGCTTCGGCGGCATGCGGAACTCCTTGTCCTTGTAGCGGACCGCCTTGATGAGGAGCGAGGCGTCGAGTTCGCCCGGCACGAGCGCCGGACCGGAATCGCCACCCTTCATCCAGCCCTCGCGGGAGTCGAGATTCAGCCCGCCCTTGGTCTTCTGCCCGGTGGCATGACATTCGTAGCAGTGCTCCGCCAGCAGGGGACGAATCTTCTTCTCGAAGAACTCGAGGCCATCGGGGGCATCCGCCGCGCGGGCCGGGAGCGCGAGCAGCAGCATGCCCGTGGCAACGGCTAACGCCGGGCCTTTGAGCGGTCCTGACAAAACTGGATTCATGTCTAGCTTAGGTCTGACGGTGGCGGTCTCCCGGATGTTTCACCCATTTTACCCGGCTGAACTGGCGATGACCAAGGGCTGATGCCGCCACCTTAAGCCAGCAGTTCTGCCGGCGCGACCTCGATCTTGTCTGAAATGGCTTCCGGGATGGGCACGGCGGACATCTTCCCATGCAAATCCCGGGTGACGCAGACCACGGTCAGCTTGCCGCGGGCGACCTCGGTGGGGTGCGGACCATTGAGCTTGCGGAACTTGAACAGGTAGCTCAGGGACCGGGCCTTCTTTTCACTGACCAGCATATGAATCTCCACTTCATCCTCGAAGTGCAGCGGGTGCCGGTAGTCGCAGGAGGCATGGACGCGTGGCCAGCCCACCGGCGGGTCCGTCTGCCGGGTGATGATCGAGAAGCCCAGCGAGCGGAAGAACGCGTGCTCGGCGGTCT
>CAZOCL010000420.1:0-5665 GCA_964578245.1 uncultured Klebsiella sp.
ACTCGTGCTGGTTGGCGCGGAAGGTGCCGGATTGTTTGAGGAGGCAGTCCACGAGGGTGGTCTTGCCGTGGTCAACGTGCGCGATGATGGCGATGTTACGGATGTGCTGCATATCAAAAGTCGTTTCCGGCGTGTCCATAATGCTAGTGACCAAAAACCCACGCAGCGAAAGCCAACGGAAATGCAGGCGGTCACCGGGCGCGGGAATCTGCCGGGCCGGGCACTATGCCGTTCAGCGGGGAAAGGTCAAGCGGCGGTTCGGGGAAAGTTAGTGCGTGGGGCGCGAGGGCCGGAGGGCGGGCGTCCTCGCCCGCATTGCGGGTGCGACCGCCAAAACGGTGCGAACCCTGCCTGGCCCACGCACCCGCAAAGCGGCCCGGTGGGCCGCGCACCGGGCGCGTGTTCGCATGCGCTTCCTTCGCCGCTTGCCCCGGCAGGCGACGCTTGCCTATGGTTGCAGCATGAAACGGATTCTGTTCTTCACGGTCATGGTGGTGTGGCTCTCCTCGCCGGCGATCGCGCCTGCCCAAAACCAGATCGGCGACGCGGTCCGGCAGGAACTGGAAGACCGCCTCCGCCGCGTCGAGCGCGATCTCGAGTCCGTGAAGGAGACGAATGAAGTGCTCCGCAAGAAGCTCGCCGATCTGCAGCGGAATGCCGCTATCGTCGAAGAGGCCGCCGCCAAGGCGGCCGTCTCCAACAAGAACATCCTCCAATCCACCGCGAGCAAGGAGGAGCTGCACCAGCTCCGTGATGCGCTGAAGGAAAGCGAGCACCGGCGCATTGAAGACCAGAAGAAGCTGACCGACATGCTGGAGCGGCTCCAGAAGGAGCTCACTTCCAACCCGCAGCCGCCGGTCTTATCAAATCCCCGTCCGTCCAAAGCAAAGTCCGACTCCCCCGTCCCCAAGGCCACGCCCGTGCCGTCCAACGTGCCGGACACAGGTGTCTATCATGTCGTGGAGAAGAACCAGACCGCGCTCGAGATCCTCAAGGCCTACAACGACGACCTGAAGGCGAAGGGCAAGTCCGGCAAGATCACGCTCAAACAGCTCGAAGGTGCCAATCCCACCGCGAACATGGACAAGCTGCGCACGGGTCAGAAGCTGTTCATTCCGATCCCTGAGAAATAGCCGCACTGCCGTCACCCCGCCCCTGCATGAAGTTCATCCGCCGCGCCCACCTGTTCCTGGGCTGTTTCTTCACCCCGCTGCTGCTCTTCTACATCCTCACCGGCTGGTATCAGACGGTGAACCACAACCGCCTCAAGCATCCCAGCGAGGCGGAGACACTCCTGCAGAAGTTCCGCGTGGTGCATTCTGATCAGATTTATCCGACCGATGACGAATTCGGGAAGCCATCCTCGCCCAAGTTCTTCCAGGCGTTTGTCATCGTGATGTCCATAGCCGCCACGCTCACCATCGCGCTGGGCCTGGTGCTGTCCTTCAAGCTGTTCCGCCCCGTCTGGCCCGTCTGGCTCTGCCTCGCGCTGGGGATACTGCTGCCCATGCTGATGCTCTGGCTCGGGCAGAAGCGGTGAAGCCCGCGAAACACGCGAAACAAACGAAAGGGGAAACGCTCTGGCGGGACGGTGTATCCACAAGAGCGTGAAGCGCGGGCGACTACCGGAACGGCGCGAACCCCGCCCGGCCCACGCACGCGCAAAGCGGCCCGGCGGGCCGCGCTCCGGGGGCAGTGCCCGAACGCACTATAGTCAAACGGCCTGGGAGGTGACGGCGGGAAGTAAAAAGCCCTCCCCTTTTCGCGTCATTTCGCGTGTTTCGCGGGCACCACTTCGAGCCTCCGACTCAATCCACGAACGCAAATTCGTTCAGGTTAAAAAGCACCCGGCAGGCATTGGCCAGGCCGTGCTGCTGCGCAAACGCAGTGAGATTCGCCTTCTCCTCCGGTGATGGCGCGCGGGCCAGCGCCTCCTGAAAAGCCCGTTCCACCTTGGCGTTCAGGTCGCCGCCGCCTGCGTCCAGTTTGGCGGCGAAGTGCTTCGCCATCGTGACCATCAGCCCGTTGTTCAATAGCGCGAGGGCCTGCAGGGCGGAGACACTTTCGTTCCGCTTGCCCACCTGCATCGAGGGGTCCGCACAGTCGAGCGTGGTCATGAACGGCTGCGTCTGCGAGCGCACGAGGAAGCGATAGACCGAGCGCCGGTGCGACTTCGGGTCCTCCGGATCGTGCAGGTGATACTCGTAGTGCGGCGAGTGCTCCGGCTTTTCCACGATGAAGTCCTGAAAGGCCGGCCCGCCCATTTTTGGATCCAGCTTCCCCGCGACGTAGAGTGTGGCATCGCGCACGGCTTCGGCGTCGAGCTTGCGACGGTTTTGGTGGGAGAGTAGGTGGTTCTCGGCGTCGAGGGTTGAAGTGTTGAAAGATTGAAGGGTTAGAGAGGAGGAAGTCGTGCCAGGCCTCGCCTCTTTAACTCTTCCACCCTTCATCTCTTCAACTTGGCTGGCCTGCCGATACGTTGCGCTCATCACGATCAGCTTCTGCAGCTTCTTCAGCGACCCGCCGCCATCGCGGAACTCAACCGCCAGCCAGTCGAGCAGCTCCGGGTGCGTCGGCAGCGCGCCCATGCGGCCGAAGTCGTTCGGTGTCTCCACGAGGCCGCGACCGAAGTGATGCTGCCAGATCCGGTTGACAATACTGCGCCACGTCAACGGGTTGTCTGGCGAGGAAAGCCATTTGGCCAGCGCCGCGCGTCGCTCCCCCTCCGCGTGTTCCGGCGGCAAGGGGAACTCTCCGGACAGGCCCGTGAGATAGCCCGGGGCACCGGCGGTGACTTCGTCCTTCGGCTGCTTCACATCACCTCGGTTGAGAACCTTGATGACGCGCGGCTTGCCACCGGTCGGGCCCGTCCCGGAGAACGAACCGCTGCCATAATGCACTGTGCCGGCATAGACCACGTCGGGCTTCGGGAATTGCTTCAGTTCTGCGGCCACCCGCTCCAAGTCCTTCGCCAGCGCGGCCTGATCGGTTCGGTTCTGGTCGGTCATCGCCTTGGCCAGCAGCGCCTCTCGTTTCGCGCGCAATTCGGCCAGTTCGCTGGAGTTGTCCGCAGCCGGCGCGATATCATCGGTAAGATTGGCCTTCCGCCACCGGGGCCCGGCCTCGATGGAGTCGAGCGCGGTGACGAGCACCTTCAGCGCGACGTTGCTGCCCGTGCTGTCGAACACCTGCAACTCGGCCAGCGCGAGAATGTAGTCGTTTTGCCGGGGCGCAAGCTTGGTGGCGGTGACGCGCACGTAGCGCGCCGTTGCCCCGGTGCTCTTGAACGGCTGCGGTGTGATGCCGGGATTGGCGAAGTCTGCGGCAGTCTTGTCCACGACGGTCACCACGCCAGACTTGAACTGCGCGTCGTCGCTCGCTTCCACCTTGAACCGCACGGGAAAGCCAAAGCCCGCGCCGATCTTGTTGAAGTCATCGTAGCAGGGGCGCAGCACGACGCGGTCAATCACCACGCTCCGGCCCAGGTCCACCTGCGCCCACTTCGTCGCGTCCTGCGCGGGGGAGATGCCGCTGTGGTAGCCATACTCGGGCCGCAGGCCACCCTTCGCCTTGCTCGCGGCCTCGATGCGCTTGTCGAGTTCCGCCAGCTCCTTGCCGGCGGCGTTCTTGGCATGGAACTCGATGGCGTTCTTCTTGTCGGTGAGCGTGCGTTGCTGGTGCTCCAGTTCCGCGAAGCGCTGCGTCAGCTTGGCGTCGGCGAAATACTTTTTGTCCGCGCGATCCACTGCGGCGAAGACTGCCTGCAGCCGGTAGTAATCGCGCTGCGGGATGGGATCGAACTTGTGGTCATGGCACTGCGCGCAGCCCACGGTGAGGCTGTTGAAGGTCTGCATCGTGTTCGCGACCATGTCGTCGCGGTCCAGATGCCGTGCGATCTTGCCGTCAATCTTGGTCTCAGGCACTTCCGCGTGGCCGATGAAGTCCCATGGCCCGGCCGCGATGAAACCCAGCGCCTCGACCCCATCGCGCGTGCTGGGGAAGAGCACGTCGCCAGCGAGCTGCTCCTGGATGAAGCGCGCATAAGGCCGGTCCTCGTTGAACGCGCGGATCACATAGTCACGGTAAGGCCAGGCGTTCGGCCGCGGCTTGTCCTTGTCGTAGCCATGGGTGTCGCCGTAGTGCACCACGTCGAGCCAGTGGCGCGCCCAGCGCTCACCGTAGTGAGGCGAGGCGAGCAGTTTGTCCACGAGATTGCCGATTGCCGATTGCCGATTGCCGATTGAGCAGGCTCGCTCGAATTCTGCTACTTCCTCCGGCTTCGGCGGCAGCCCGAGCAAGTCGAAGTAGAGCCGGCGCACCAGCACACGCGGCTCTGCTTCCGGCGAGGGCTGGAGCTGCTTCTCCGCCAGCTTGGCGAGGACGAAGGCATCAATGGGATTGCCGGTTGCAGGTTGCCGATTGCCGGTTTGAGGAACGGCTGGCCGCATCAACGGCTTGAGCGACCACCAGTCCGTGGAACTGGCCTTCGTGGTCTTCTCCGCCGCGCCGCAGGTGACTGCCATCGCCAGGCAGGCGGCCAGAAAAGTGGCGGTTTTCATGTCGAAGTGCGGGGTGGTGCGCTACTTGACCAAGTCTCCCACCAGGAGAATTGCTCCCGGGAAGAATGCCGTCCCATCGTAGCGCTCCGGCTTGTCCATCTTGTTGTCGCGCGTCGCCAGGATCTTCGCCTTGTCGGGCTGCTGGGGGTGAATCTCGATCTTCACCGTGTGAACCTTGTCCGGCAGTTCGGTGCCCAGGCCAAGCGTCGCAAGCCGATGATAGGTGCAGTAGCTGTCGAAGCGCGGGACGGTCTTGGGCGGCTGATCATCCACGGTCACAATCACCTGACCGCAGTCCGGCCCGATGATGTCGTAGATGGAGCAACGCGTGCCTTTGAACTTGAAGGTAAGCGTCGCACCCGGCTGGGTCGCCTTGTGCAGCGCGGTCATGCGGCTGGCCCAGCGCTTGCCGAAGGGGTCGGTCTTCGCGTCGAGCAGGGTGAAGTCTTTGGAAAGGGTGGCTTCGTTGATGGGGATCAGCTTGGCGTGCTCATAGTTCGTGGCGATGAATGGGGCGGCCAGCGCATGTGCGCCGGTGGCTTTCGAGGCGTCACGAATCACTGGCAGTGAGCGCGCCACGGCCTGCAAGTAGAGCTCATGCCCGGTCTCGACATGCGGATGCACGCCATCTGGCGCGAAGACGAACTTGTCCCCGGCTTTCGCCTTCTCGTCGGCTGTCTTCGGCAATGGTGCCTTCCAGACGAGCTTGCCTTCCTTCGCCAGCCGCGCGACCTCCATGCACAGATGGATGCTGGGGATGCCATAGTGGTCCGCGACCTTTTCCATCGCGCTGGCGGCACGCGGGAACTTGCCCTCGATCATCGCGGGCGCAAGCTGTTCCGTGATGGTGTAAACGAAGCAGATGTCGCACTGCGGCAGCGTGCGCCAGGTCTGCCGCACGATGCCCTCCATGCGGCGGAAGATCTGCTCGGGCGCACCCAGCCCGTCATTTACCGCGAACTCGACGAACAGCAGGTCCGGCTTCGCGTCGAGCACGTCCTGCTTGAGCCGGAACACGCCGAGGTCGGACCCGGTGCCGCCGATGGCCGCGTTGATCTCGGAGAACTTCGCGGTGGGGAAGGTCTTCTGGAAGTGCGCCAGAGTCT
>CAZOCL010000421.1:0-5659 GCA_964578245.1 uncultured Klebsiella sp.
GCAGGTGATGGAACCGATGAGGAACTCGCCGGGTCGGAGACCGGCGCTCCGAAAGCCGGCCACCTCAGCGCCACCAGCGCAGCGAGCGCGGGAAACATGGGCAGGATGTAGTGCATCAGCTTCGCGCTGTTCACCGAGAAGAGCACGAAGGTGACGCCCGCCCAGACACTCAACATCACCCAGGCTTCCTGCTTGCGGACGTCGAGCGACTGCCAGTGCGCCCGCCGCCAGAGCCAGCCCAGCAGCAGCGTCCACGGCAGGAAGCCGCCGATCAGCACCGGCACGAAGAACCAGAACGGCTGCGCGCGGTTCTTCGCCGCCGCCTGCACCGCGTGGCCGACCACCTGCCCTTTAACCATGAAGTCGAACGAGTGGGGCACGGATTCCCAGACCATCCAGAACCACGGCAAGGCCAGCGCGGCGAAGAGCGGCACGCCGGCGAGCGCACCGAACAACAGCACGCTCAAGCGCGCGCCAGCCTTCCGCCGCCAACCGAGCAGCGCACCGAAGGCGACGAGCGGAATCACCAGCGCGATCGGCCCCTTCGCAAGGAAGCCGCCGGCCATCGCGGCCCAGGCGCCGAGCTGCCAGGTGAAGGAGCGTCGGGCTGCGAGCGCACGGGCATCGCCCGCCGGGTCGGGTTCGTCGTCCTCGCTCGGAGTCCCGACTTTAGGCACGGCGTCCGCACTGCTTGAAAGCGGCACTTCCAACGCATCCAGACTTCGCCAGCTTCGCCAGAAGCAGTAGATGGCCCACGCGATGAACTGCGTGAGGAAGATGTCCGTGGTGAGCATGCGGGACATCACCCAGTAGAGCGCCGAGGTTCCAAGGATCAGCACGCTCCACCGCGCGGCGAACGCACCGGCGACGGAGCGCACGAGGAGGAAGGTGGCCCACGCCGCGCTGAGCCCCGCCAGCGCCAGCGGCAGGCGCACGGCCCATTCGTTCACGCCGAAGACGGAGAGGGACGCCGCGACCGCCCAGTAAGTGAGGGGCGGCTTGTCCAGGTGCGGCACATACCAGATGTGGGGCACCAGCCAGTTGCCGGTTTCCACCATTTCGCGGGCGATCTCGGCATAGCGGCCTTCGTCCGGTTCGTTCAGTGAGCGCGTGCCGAGCAGGCAGAAGAACAGGAGCAGCACCGTGGCGAGAAACCACCACGGTGACCGGGGCTCGGAGGTGTCAGCAGGCACGCGGGAGTTTTAAGCGGGGCCGATGGAATTGAAACGGCAGATTTTGTGGGAGGCTTCGGAGGGGCGCAGCTTGGCACTGCCCCCGAAACCGAGCCGACGAGGACGCGGGCGCTACGTAGCGCCGGCCTCCGGCCGGCCGTGCCGCAAGCGTCCTCGCTTGCCCGGCGGGGCGAGGTCGGGAGCAGGGTCAAGATGCGCCCGCTTCGGAGTGGGGTCGTCGTGGAGCGCGGCCTTGAGGCCGCTTCAGCGTGCGGATTTACGAGGGCGTTGGAAGTTCTGGACCTGCGCCGCCATGGGTGAGGTGAAGCGGCGTGAACGCCGCGCTCCTCTCGTTGCGCGCGCTGGCGCGGAATCCGCGTTCAGCCTGGCTTCTGGCAACTGTTTTCCAGCAGCTTCACCTGCTCGGTGCGCAGGGTGTTCATGGAGAATTGGGCCGCAGTGCGGGCGAACACTTCCGCATCACCTCGAGTGCCGAGCGCCGCGATGCGCTTGATCTCCACCACCGCATCCGCCGGCTTGCCGTGGGCCACGCGTGCGCAGTGCGGCGAGGCGTTCATGCCCGCCAGGATGTCCGCCACATGGCTCGGCTGCGGGCCGACGTAGAGCACCGGCGCGCCAACGGTGAGGATGTTGTAGATCTTGCACGGGTGGATCATCCCGACAAAGGGATCGCCCAGCACCACTGTGTGCAGGTCTGCCGCCGAAAGCGAACCGGCGAGCCCCTCCAGCGGCTGGTAGGGCAGGCACAGCACATTCTTCAACCCGTGCTCCTCGGCGAACCGCTTGACCTTCGGCTGTTCACTGCCGCCGCCGACGAAGCAGAAGACAAAGCGCGGGTCGCCCGCCAGCAGCCGGGCGGCCTCCATGAGCGTGGTGAGCGGATGCACCGGGCTATGGTTGCCGGAATACATCACCACGAACTTGTCCGTGAGCCCGTGCGCGGCGCGGAACCGGGCCCGGCCTGCCGCGTCGAACCGCACCGACTCGTTGTGCGCCCATGGCGGGATGACGACGACGCGTTCCGCCGGGATGCCCTTGGCCACGATGCGGTCCTTCATGTAGCGGTCGAGCGCGATGACGCGGTGCGACTGCCGCAGGCTGAAGCGGGACATCAGCTCGAGCGCGCGTGTCGGCAGGCTGCCCTCGCGAAGCCAGCCGGCGGCCACCGCTTCGTCCGGGTTCATGTCCATGACCCAGTAGAACAGCCTGGCCCCGCGCAGCCGGCAGAACCACGCCGCGAGATACGAAACCAGCGGCGGTGAGGTGAGGGCCACGACCGCGTCGTAGCGCGGCAAGGTGAGCAGGCGCAGGGTGGTAACAGCGCTGAAGAAGCCGAAGTCCGCCGCGCGCCGCCAGAGCGAGCCCTTGCCAAAGCCCGCCGAGGGCAGCCGCTGGATCTCCACGCCGCGCCACGTCTCCCGCGCTGGGAAACGCTGCGTGGGATTGTCGTAGGCCCGCTGGCTGGCAATGGCGGTGACGTGGTGGCCGCGCTCGACCAGGCCGACGGCGAAGTCGGACAGCACCTGGGCCGTCGCGACGACGTCCGGGTGAAAAGTCTGGTTAAGCAACAGAACGCGCATCAGCTAAAAACGAACGCGGGGACGTTAGGGGAGCGGCGCGTTCGATGAAAGCCTCCAAGTCAGCAACCGGTCACGGCGCATACATCGTGGCTTCCGTCCGACCGTAACCAACGCCTCTCACGAACCGCGTTTGGAGTCCCGGCTTTAGCCGGTGGAACGTGGCTGCGCTCAAGACGCTGCGCGGAACGCACATCGAGCCCCGGACGCCCCGCCGCCTAAAGGCGGGACTCCCTACTCGCGATGCGTGTGCCAGGCATCTCCCCGTTACTTCGACTTCGCCTGGGACACCATCTGGTCGTAGATCCACGCGTAGGTTTTTTCCAGGCCGGTGCGCAGCGGGATGGAGGGCTCCCAGCCGAAAACCCGCTGGATGAGCGCGTTGTCCGAGTTGCGGCCGTTCACGCCCTTGGGCGCGTCGAGCTTGTAGTTGCGCTTGAGCGTGAGCCCGGCGATGGACTCCACGATGTCCACGAGCTGGTTGATGCTGACCTTCTCGGAACTGCCGATGTTGATGGGCTCGATGTAGTCGCTGTGCGTGAGCATCTGCGTGCCCTTGAGGCAGTCGTCGATATACATGAAGGAGCGGGTCTGGTGGCCATCACCCCAGATTTCGATCTCGTGCTTCCCAGAGAGCTTGGCGGCGATGACCTTGCGGCAGACGGCGGCGGGCGCCTTCTCGCGGCCACCATCCCAGGTGCCTTCGGGGCCATAGACATTGTGATAGCGGGCCACGCGGGTCTTCAGGCCGTAGTCCTCGCGGAAATGCCGGCACATGCGCTCGCTGAAGAGTTTCTCCCAGCCATAGCCGTCCTCGGGCATGGCGGGGTAGGCGTCCTCCTCCTTCAGCCCGGTGATGCTGGGGTCGGTCTGCTTGGAGCCGTTGTAAACGCAGGCGGAGGAGGCGTAGAAGAAACGGTCCGCCCCGGCGGCCTTGGCCGCCATGAGCAGGTGCGTGTTGATGAGCACGCTGAGCATGCAGAGCGCCTTGTTGTTCTCGATGAAGCCCATGCCGCCCATGTCCGCGGCAAGGTTGTAAACCACCGACGCGCCCCGCATCGCGCGCTCGCAGGCGGCCTTGTCCTGCAGATCGAGCACGAGGTTCTCCACCTTGTCGGACCGCTGATACCAGCCGTCGAAGGGCTTGAGGTCCACGCTGCGGATAGGGCCCAGGCCCTGGCGCAACAAGTCCGCCACCAGATGGCCGCCGATGAAGCCGCCACCACCGCACACCACGATCACGTCATTTTTCATTTGTCTGGCACTGAACTGGGTCAGGGAAAGAACCAGAAGCGAGTGCGGCCCCAGAGTGGCGACAACGGCGCGAAAGGGAAATCAGTTTTTCCCCGGAGGCAGGAGTCGGACGCGAAACCGGTATGAATCGAAGGTCAAGGCTTGATGGCTCACCCTGCACTTCGCGGCCGCTCTCCCTCACCCCAGCCCTCTCCCGCTGGGAGAGGGAGCTACCTCGCCCGCGTTTCGGGCATCCAAAAGGTTCATCTACTTCGCACGCGGACTGCGGCCCCGGGAGGGCCTGCGCAAACAATTGCTCCGCACGGACTGCTTACACGTTGAACTTGAACAGCATCACGTCGCCGTCCTTCACCACGTATTCCTTGCCTTCCATGCGGTAGAGGCCCTTGTCTCGCGCGGCAGCGACAGAGCCGAGCTTCACGAGGTCGTCGTAGGCCACGGTTTCCGCCTTGATGAAGCCGCGCTCGAAGTCGGAGTGGATGACGCCGGCCGCCTTGGGCGCGGTGTCGCCGGCGTGGATGGTCCAGGCGCGGACTTCCTTCTCACCGGCGGTGAAATACGTGCGCAGCCCGAGCAGATGGTAGGTGCCGCGGATCAGCGCGCCCACGCCGCTCTCGTCCACGCCCAGCTCCTTGAGGAAGCCCTTGGCCTCCTCGGGGGTCAGGTCAATGAGGTCGCTCTCGATCTGCGCGCTGATCACCACGGCCTCGCAGGCGAGGTGGGTCTTGGTGTATTCGCGGACCTTCTGCACGTAGGCGTTGGTCTCGGCGGTGGCGAGGTCGGACTCCTTGACGTTGCAGGCGAAGATGGTGGGCTTGTCAGTCAGCAGCCAGAAGGTGCGGGAGATGAGCTTCTCCTCCGGCGTCAACTGGACGGAGAGGGCCAGCTTGCCGGTATCCAGCACCGGCTCGAACTTCGCCAGGACGGCGTCCTCGGCGATGGCCAGCTTCTCGCCGCGCTTCACGTCCCGGGCCAGTTTCTCACGGCGCTTCTTCACGGAGTCGAGGTCGGCCAGCACCAGTTCGGTGTTGATGATCTCGATGTCGCGGACGGGGTCCACGCTGCCGGTGACGTGGTGGATGTCCGCGTCCTCGAAGCAGCGGACCACCTGCACGATGGCATCCACCTCGCGGATGTGGGTGAGGAACTTGTTCCCCAGGCCCTCGCCCGCGCTGGCGCCCTTCACGAGGCCGGCGATGTCCACGAACTCGATGGCCGCCGGGATGACCACGTTGGTCTTGGCGATCTTCTGGAGCACATACATCCGTTCGTCCGGAACGGTGACGACCCCGACGTTGGGGTCAATGGTGCAAAAGGGGTAATTCGCCGCCTCGGCCTTGCGGGTGCGGGTGACGGCGTTGAACAGGGTGGACTTGCCGACGTTGGGCAGGCCGACGATTCCAGCTTTGAGCATACGAGGGCGCAGAGCGTGCGCGGCGGCGGGGGCTTTGCAAGCGCAAAGGCGGACGTCCTTCGGGCGCATTCTTTCCGCTGGACGCTTTGCGCGCGAGCCGTTAGACACTCCCCCGCGTCGCCGGAAACGCCTTGGCCCGTCCACGGATTCCTGCGCTGCAAACCGATTTGCGCGGTGGTCCGAAACGGGGCTTGACGCCCTCCGGCACGTCGCCTACAGAC
>CAZOCL010000422.1:0-5658 GCA_964578245.1 uncultured Klebsiella sp.
CAGGCGCAGCCGCTGCGGCTGGTCTCCGCGACACAGCCGCGCTCCGGGGGATTTCGTTCCTCGGGGCAGTGTCCAGATGCGCCCCGACCGCCGCAGCGCAGCTAACCCATCCGCACGACCCACCGCGCGCTCCGGCCTTCCTCTCCTCCATGGAATGGAGGAGGGGGCAGGGGAGAGGAGGTGCGTCGCGCCAAAGCTTCGTCGAAGCTCCCATCCCATGAACCGAAGAGGGTCAGAAAGATGGGGTCAGAAAAATGGCCGGGGCCGGGGTGGAAATATTTCTGACCCCATCTTTCTGACCTCAGCTCTTACGGATCTCGCTTGAATCAGGAGGGTCCGTGACCGCGCATCACGGTGCTTTGGTTTCTGGCATTGCGACCCTCGCCGTGCCATTCCACTGCGAACGAAACGGCCAGAACAGCGCCGCGGCCAGCGGCACGGCGATGCCCCACAGCAAAACAGACCAGCCCATTCCGAGTGGATGCAACCGGATCAACCAACCCGAGACGGCCACCAGATGCCCCACCACCAGCAGGACATGGCAACGCAGTCCAATCCAGGACGGCGTGCGAAAGATCAGGCAGCCGAACAGCGCATACCAGCCCAGGAACCCCGGAATGAGCATCAGCGGATGGATGCGCAGGGCCAGCCAGACTAGCGGGTTGGCCTCGATGAGCTGCGCGCGGTCGCCATTCCAATAAGCGGCGGGCTGGTAAGCCAGCGTCACCACCGCATCCAGCAAGCTCAAAACCAGCGGCGCAGCCAGCAGGCGGGCATGCAATGCGAAACAATTCATCGGCATGTGGTTGGCTTGAGGGGAGCATAGCCGCAGGTTTGGGCGCGGTCAAAATCATCAAACCATGGCAACAAAGGGTGCTTGTGCGTCTTGGTCCTGAGCGCATGAGCGTTATGGCCTTTCGCAACAAGCCAAGCGATAAGACTTCGGCATGCTTCCAGCGCCGAATGCGCCTGGTTCGTTCAAGGCGTCTGAACTGCTTGCAGAAGCGCATCGGATTCTGATGCAGCCGCTTCTCCGGCCTTGCTCGTTTATTCCAGCCGGTTACTATTGACCCCGTGAATGGAGTAGACGACACCAAGCGCGAAGTAGCAAATTTGCCGGCATGGAAACTTGCTCATGCCAAATGCATGCGCACTGCTTGCCGGGAAGTCGTTGCGCTCACCCGTTTAGTGCTGATCGCCGCAATCCTTTGCTTCGCGATATTGCCAGGTCTTGTGATCCGGGCGTTTGCGAGTAACGGAGTCCCCATCTTAGCAACCGTTGGGCAGCCTTTCAGCTTTCAAACGCCGGTTGTAGGAGGAGCCACCGGCTACTTTGCCTCGGGGCTGCCCCCTGGCTTGAACATGGATTCTGCGACTGGCCTCATCAGTGGCACGCCGACCAGTGCCGGCACTTACGAAGCCACCCTGATCGTCAATCTCCCGAGTGGAAACGGAGTGCTCCTGAAGACCTTCATCGTGGATAATCCAGCCGCGCCGGTCATCACCAGTCCAACCACGGGAGCCGCATTCGCCGGGCATTGGTTCAGCTATCAGATTACGGCATTGAACAGTCCCACCAATTACACCTTCGGCGCGACGGGACTGCCAGCCGGTTTGAAGGTGGTGCCAAAAACAGGTCTGATTTCTGGCATTCCGGAGGGTGCGGGTATAAGCACAATCACACTCACCGCAACTAACACGTCCGGGAATTCCTCCCAGACGCTAACCCTCACGGTCACCCAGCCGGCGCTGCCCGTTCAGTGGGTAGCCAGACCGAGCGGGGTCGGCGATGAGAGGGTCACAGGGATGGCGTTGGATGCCGCAGGCAACTTGTATGTGGCCGGTTATTTCCAGGGCGTTGCCAGCTTCGGCACGAATAGTTTGAACAGTGCAGGCTCCGATGATGCCTTTATCGCCAAACTCGACTCGACAGGGGCGTTCATCTGGGCCAGGAGCTTCGGCAGCGCCAACGGAGACTATATCAATTCCCTGGTGGTGGACGTGGCCGGGAACGCCTACGTCACGGGTGACTTCGTTGGAATTGTCAGTATCGGCGCGACGACACTCACCAATCAGAGTGGTTACGCCCCATTCGTTGCCAAGTTAGACGCTGCCGGCAATTTTGTCTGGGCGACCAAACCGGAAGGTTCTGGTTATGGCAGGTCAATCTCGGTGGATGGGGCGGGCAATGTCTACGTGGCGGGGTATTTCAGTGGCAGCGCGACATTTGGCTCGACCACGCTCACCGGCCCGTTCTTTCCTCCTGATCAATCCTTTGTCACGAAACTCGACAGTAATGGAAACTTCCTCTGGGCCAGGACAAGCGGTGGCAATAGCATTCATGTGCCCATCGCAGTGGCAGCCGACGGTGCAGGTAGCGCATGGGTGGCTGGCAGCTTTCGTGGCCAGGCAACCCTCGGGACCAACATCTTGAACGGTTCGGTGGTGCCGCCTTTGACGTTTATCGCCAAGCTCGACACTGACGGAAACTATCTTTGGGCCCGGCAGGGCACTAGTCCATCGGGCGGTCAAACCGCCTATGCGCTCGCAGTCGATGGCATGGGTCGCGTCACTGTGACCGGCACCTTCAATGGCGATGCCGCCTTCGGCAACTTCTCGCTGACGAACCTCGCTGGCTCGCCCATCTTTGTGACGCAACTTGACACTGACGGAGTCTTTCGCTGGGCCAGGAGTGGTGGGGTCGAAGGCGGGTTCAGCGATCCCTATGCTCTCACCATGGATAACACAGGTAGCAGCTATGTTGCCGGCAGGTATTACTCTGGCAGTGCCGTGTTTGGGACCTCTGTTTTGGCGAGCCAAGGCGGAGCAGATGGCTTTGTTGCCAAACTCGACGCTGATGGTCATTTCCAGTGGGCCCTGACGGTTGGAGGAAGCGGTGATGACTCAGCCACGTCGGTGGCTGCGAATGGCAATGGGGACGTTTATTTGACCGGTTACTTCCGTGGCCTTACTGCATTTGGCGCGAGCAATCTCAGCAGCACTGGTTCCGATGATGCCTTTATCGCGAAGTTGGGGACCCCGCCAGGTTTAGCCAGCCGGCCAGCGGATCAGTCCGGCGTGGCCGGAAGCAATGTGCTGCTTTCCGCCAGCCCCGACGGAAACATGCCAGTGTTTTACCAGTGGCTGCGGAATGGAGAGCCCATCATGGACGCCACCAATGCCACCCTGAATCTGAGCATTCCAAATCGATCAGCCGGAGGAATCTTTTCGGTCTTCGTCACCAACCAGTATGGCGCGGCCCTCGGCAGTAGCATCGCGGTGCGGGTGTTTGTTCCGCCGCGCTTCGACCGGACACCTATGGTGCTCGGCGACGGCCGGGTGCGATTGGTGTTTGGCGACGCACTCGGCTCAGCCCTGACTGCAAACGAGCTCACCAACTTCGTAGTCGAGGCGACTACCAACGTGTTCGCTACTAACTGGGTCCGATACACCAATGGCTTTTCACTGGTAGGGGCGTTGATCCAGTTCGAGGACTCAGATGCGCCCAGTCTTCCGAAGCGCTTCTACCGCGTGATCGAGCGATAAGGCCGGGGAAATCAGGGATTGGGGCACTCCCCCGCGGCATCAGCCCCGAAAAAAATCTCGCCCCCTCCGCCCGCCTCGTTAAGCTGCGCCACCTAATTCGGTTAACCCCGACTCAACCAACATGGAACCTACAGGCGATATCGCAGTCATTGGCCTGGCCGTCATGGGCCAGAACCTCATCCTCAACATGAACGACCACGGCTTCACCGTCGTGGCCTACAACCGCACCACGTCGAAGGTGGATGACTTCCTCGCCAACGAGGCCAAGGGCACCAACGTGGTCGGCGCGCACTCGATCCCCGAGCTGATCAGCAAGCTCAAGCGCCCCCGCCGCATCATGCTCATGGTCAAGGCCGGCAAGCCGGTGGACGAATTCATCGAGACGCTCCTGCCGCACCTCGAGGCGGGCGACATCGTGATTGACGGCGGCAATTCCCTCTTCGGCGACACCGACCGGCGTGTGAAGTATCTGGAGAGCAAGGGCTTTCAATACATCGGCACGGGCGTGTCCGGTGGTGAGGAAGGCGCGCGGCGCGGGCCTTCCATCATGCCCGGCGGCTCGACCTCAGCGTGGCCGGCGGTGAAGGCCATCTTCCAGGGCATCTCGGCCAAGGTGGACGGCGGCGCGCCCTGCTGCGACTGGGTGGGCGAGGGCGGTGCGGGCCATTACGTGAAGATGGTCCACAACGGCATCGAGTATGGCGACATGCAGCTCATCTGCGAGGCCTACAACATCATGAAGCACGGCCTCGGCCTGACCGCCGACGAGATGCACGAGGTGCTCAAGGAGTGGAACCTCGGTGACCTCGACAGCTACCTCATCGAGATCAGCCGCGACATCCTCGCCAAGAAGGACGAGGACGGCTCCCCGCTCGTGGACAAGATCCTCGACACCGCCGGCCAGAAGGGCACGGGCAAGTGGACGGTGATCAATTCGCAGGACCTCGGCATCCCCATTACGCTGATGGCGGAGGCGGTTTACTCCCGCTGCGTCTCGGCGCTGAAGGACGAGCGCGTGAAGGCGGCGAAGAAATTGAAGGGGCCACGGCCCTTCCTCACGAGCATCGCGGCCAGCCCCGAGCGGAAGAAGCAGTTCATCGCGGACATCCGCGACGCGCTCTACGCCTCGAAGATCGTCAGCTACGCGCAGTGCTACATGCTCATGCGCGCGGCGGCGAAGGAATACGGCTGGAACCTGAACTACGGCGGCATCGCCCTGATGTGGCGCGGCGGCTGCATCATCCGGTCGCGCTTCCTGGGCAAGATCAAGGAAGCCTACGAGAAGAATCCCAAGCTGATGAACCTGATGCTGGACGACTACTTCCGGGGCGAGATCAAGCGCTGCCAGAAGGGCTGGCGCAAGATCGTCTCGACGGCGGCGTTGCGCGGCATCCCGGTGCCGGCGTTCAGCACCGCGCTGGCGTTCTACGACCAGTATCGCAGCGCCGTGCTGCCAGCGAACCTGCTCCAGGCGCAGCGCGATTACTTCGGCGCGCACACCTACGAACGCCTCGACAAGCCGCGCGGCGAGTTCTTCCACACGAACTGGACCGGGCGCGGCGGGAACATCTCGTCGAGCACCTACAACGTGTAGGCACACTGCCCGCAAGTCCACTTGAACTCCCGGCAGCCTCGGCTGCCGGGAGAATGCTGTCTGCCAACGTGGCTGTTGCTTCCGCTCCTGCCGGGTGATAGGCTCCCTCACCTTTGACAAATGTCTGACAACAACCGAAATCCGGACAACGGCAAGAACGACTCGAACGACGAATTCAAGTCGGGGGCACGCCCGTGGATCATCTGGCTCGCCATCCTTGGCTTCATCCCGATTCTGATCTTGTTCCGCAACCAGACCGAGATCAAAGCCAAGGTGCTCAGCTACCCGGAGTTCATCCACAAGGTGGACGAGAAGCTCATCCGCAACGGCCGGATCACCTACAACCCGCAGACTTCCGACCTGCGCGAAATCACCGGCACCTACGTCGAGGTCGGCGACACTGGCAAACCCCTGCTCGTGGATGGCAAGGAGAAGGAGACGCCGTTCGTGATCAAGATTCCCGTCACCGACAAGCTCGTCGAAAAGCTGCTCGACAGCGGCGCGTTCGTGACCAAGGA
>CAZOCL010000423.1:0-5657 GCA_964578245.1 uncultured Klebsiella sp.
AGTTGAGCGCGCACTGGGACGCGCATGTGGAAGTGCGGCATCTGTGGCAGGAGACGGTGCAGCACCACGGGGTGAACCGCTCGGCGGAGATCAACCTCAGCAGCGGCCTGGGCATCGGCACCGGCGTGAGCTACCGGTTTTAGATTTCCCCGCATGTTGTGGGGTAACAGGCTCTGGCCGAGCATTCGTGTGCCGGCTGGAGCCTGTCGTTTTTTGCGAAGGTCCGTAGGAGGTTTCGGCGGCGGGACTGGCCTCCGTTGCAGGTGGATAGCTCGGTGCCGCTTCGTTGTGCTGCAGGCCACGGTCGGTCGGCGGCTGCGAGCGGCCGGCATGGTTCATGGAAAAGACCGTTCAATTGCCCACTGCGGGAATCCGACCAGTGCATTCCCGTAATTGGGATCAGCGGACAGGCGTGGCCGCTCTACTGGTTCCTTTATGGAATCTGCAACTGGAAGAACTGCGCGGCGTTGGTGCGGGGCACGAAAACTTCCCCATCGGGGAACCGGCCGCTCACATTGGTCTGTGTGGTCACGGCACCGACATTCGCCCCTCCGCGCAGCCCGTAGGTCTGCCCGGCGGCTCCCGGCCAGCTCAGGCGCAGCAGGCTGGTGTTCCAGACCGACACGTCGAGCGCGAAGGGGAAAGGCGAGTTCCTTTCGTTTGGATCGGAACCGATGGCCTGCTCCCGCGCATTCGAGAAGCCGTCTCCGTCTGGATCGTCCCGGGGGCCATAGGCGAGCGTGCCGAACTTCGCCATCTCCCAGTCATCATCCAGCCCATCGTGATCCGAGTCGCGAATGGGCACGCCCTTCAAGATCAGGCTCACCGAGGTCACGTTGCCAGTGCCCGCCACTTCCTCGTCGCTGACCTGCACCGTCCAGGTGCCGGCCGTGCCCTCGAAGAAATGATGCGTGGTGTAATAGGTCCAGTCGGTCAGTTGGCTGCCGGGGGAGGATGGGTTGAAGCGCTGGAGGATGCTGCGTGTGCCGGAGGGCGAGGTGACGGTGATGCGCAGGTCACCCCGATACGGGTGCGTGGTCTGCACGCGCACCCCGACATGCTCGCACACCATTTCATTCGTTACCGCGAACGGATAGCGGGCCGCATCCAGTTCCAGCCGGGCGCTCAAGTTGGTATTGCTCTGCGCCGTGATGGCCAGCAAGTCGCCGGCGGTCTGCCCGATGAAGATGGAGGGGATGCGTAGCACATCGTTGGTAAGTTGCATGCTCACCAGGCCATCGCCCGAGTCATTGTAAACCACGGCGAACGCCGCCCCAGCATCCTGGGCACGCTTGATTTTCTCTGCGAAAGTCGCGATGCCGCGCCGGATTAGTGCCGCCTTCCCAGTGAGGTTGGTGGACAGCGTGTTCGTCGCCTGGCCGACAAATACAAGCGGCAGATTGGCGGTGGGAGCATCGGGCCGCAGATTCTCCCCGGGCGGACTGTCAGGGTGCAACCCCTCCTCAGGCATCAATCCCGTTATCCGGTCCAACGTGGGAGAAACCCCCAGCCCGGTGGCCCGCAGCAGGAAGCCAGCGTCGGGAATCGCCACCACCGCGTTCGACACCAGCGTGACGGTGGTGGCTGGGAGGCGGTTGGACCAGACCTGCGCGAGCCGCACGGCCAGGCCAGTATCCGGCACGCCATAGCCGAGGTTGTGGCTGACGAGCAGACCTGCGCCGTTGGTAGCAAGGTCCCGGTCGGCGAAATCGAAATGGCGCGAGGACAGGGCCAGGATCTGCTGCACGTTGCGGATGGTCAGATTGGTGTTCGCGCCAAGCATCAGCGCCGCCACGCCGACGATTTGTGGTGCGGCGAACGAAGTGCCCTGCGGACTGAGCGAATTGAACGAATAGTCCGCCGAGTCATCCAGATAGAAAATTCCCGCGTTGTAGCCAAAGGACATGCCTGTGCGATCCGTGGTCGGAGGCGCGTCCATGCCGGTATCGCCCACCGGGGCGGCCACAAGCACCGACGCGCCGGGCGTGCTGTAGCTGGCCACGCGACCGGTGATCCGCACGCCCGCCGCCGTGATGACCCGGGGATCGGCGGTGTAGCCCTGGTCGTTCGCGTTGGCCCCGTTTTCCCGGTCGTTGCCCGCCGCCCGCACCATGATTACCCCACGTCCGCCCCGGCCATAAGTGAGCGCGTTGGACAGGCCGTTCGCGGCCAGGGCGCTGATCGGGATCAAGCCCGCCCCGGTGTCGAGCCAGCTATGGTTCTGCACCGCCACCACATTGGACATGTATTGGAACATGGTGCCAATGGCCTCCTCGGAGGAGGAAAGCATCTTCCAGCTTGCGAGCCCGGCCATCGGAGCCACACCGCTGATGCCGACGCCGTTGTTGCCCTGGGCCACTGCATAACCCGCGACCGCCGTGCCATGATTGTCGGAGGCTCCGAGCTGAGCGCCGTTGGTGGTGTTGTTGTCGAAGTTGTAGTGCGGCTGGCCAGCGGAGGGGATGGCAAACTCGGGATGCGAAATCTGAACGCCCAGGTCCGCGATGGCGATCACCACGCCCGCACCTTGCGAATACGGCCACGCGGCACGCACGTTCAGGTCCACCCCCTGCGGCACGCCGTTGATGTCGCGGTTCTCCAGGTTCCACTGATTGGCGATGAGGCGGTCGTTGAACCGTGCGGCGTAAGCCCCGTTGGCCTGCATCGGGAAGCGCCGCACCGGGTGGCAGGCCAGCACCTCCGGCAAGGCGGCAAGCTGCTCCGCCGCGCGCGCGGCCGTCCAAGCGTCCGGAGCCTGGAGGATGAACCACTGAGGAGCGATCGTGCGGTCCAGAGTGAGGGAACGGTTGGTAATCAAGCGCGTCACCTCGACGCCATCGGCCAGCCGGAGCGCCACCCGGCTCGTCAGGTCCACCGTCCGGGTGCTGTCGTCACTCCGGCTGGCGGGCAGTTCCCGCTGCAGCATTGCCGTGACTCGCGCGCCCGGGGGCAGTTCCACCCGGTATGCGACCGGCTGTGGCTCGCGGAAGTGGAACTCCACGGACTCCGCTGCCCCGCAAACAGAAGCGGCGACGGCGAGGAGAAATCCCCAGCAGGCGAATTGTCGATGGACAGGCACCACGGCTTAGCCAACACGAAAACAGGCCGTTCTGCGAGCCGAAAGTCCCGTGGAACGCTCAGGTTTTCCCCGAGGCTGGGCTGCGCGAATTCAGCCAGCGTCTCAGCGTTAATCCCGAACTCCGAATTTGAATCACGGATGGACACGGATCGGGAAAGGGGGCCGAACGGTGGCGTTTTGCCTCTGATACCAATTTCCAAAGACAATCGGTGGAATGGCTGGTGCGAAGCTCGACGCGCGTCGGCTCCCTCTCCCTTCCTCGGAGGAGGGGAGAGGGTTGGGGTGAGGGGTGCCGTCCGGCGGGAGGCCACCGATTTACATTGGGAATTGGTATGACAGTGACACGGGGAGGAAACTCTCGCTTGGCCGATGAGAGTTTCATCCATGTGCACCCGTGGTTGTAAAATTCCGGTTTCGGAATTCGGGCTAAATAGCCCGGCACCGAAGGGGAATGGGAAGCTCCCGCTTCCTCACTTCCCCTTGCGGTCAAAGTTCAGCAACGCGGTTCGGAGCCGCGCCTCAATGGTGTGCTGGCGGTGCGGGGCGACGATTTTCTCGCCGTTCTGCTCGGTCACGTAGAAGCTGTCCATGGCCGCGCCGCGTTCGGTGCTGATCTTGGCGATGGAGATGTCCAGGCCCAGTTCGCTGAGGGTCTGCGACAGGGTGTAGAGCAGGCCCACCCGGTCCTCGGCTTCCACGTCAATCACCGTGCAGCGGTCAGAGGTCTCGTTGTCGAAGACGACCTTGGTGCCAATGCGTTCGCCTTCGAGGGATTGATACAGCGGGTTGGCCACCTTCTGCCGGGCGATGAGCGGGTCGAAGTCCACATGACCCTCCAGCGCCTTGCGCAGGAGCTGGTCAAACTTGTCCTTCTCCTCCTTGGTGGCGAGGACGCCGGTGCGCGCGCTGGTCACATCGAAGGTGTCGAGGACCACGCGGTCGGTTCGCGTGAAGATCTGCGCGCTCAGGATGTTCAGCCCCGCCGCCGTGAAGGACCCGGCGAGCTTGCTGAACAGGCCCGCGCGGTCCCAGGTGCAGACCTTCACGAGCGAACAGCCACGGTCCGGTTCGTCCACCCATTCGATCGCCGGGGCCAGCGAGACGTCCGGGTCGTCACCGGCAAGGTTCCGCATGAACCGGTTCGTGAGCTTGATGTCCGCGACAATGTCCGGGGCGGCGTGGATCAGAAAATAGCGCTGGGGCAGGGTGCCGAAGTGGGCCTGGGCCTCACCGAGCTGCACCGTGGGCGGCAGCAGCCGCACCACCTCGTCGAAGAGCAGTTCGCGCTGCCGCTCCTCCGCGATGATGAACGTGTTGGTGCCCGTCACTTCCGCCAGGGTCTTGCGGTAAAGCGTCCAGAGCAGCATGTCCTTGAAGCTGTTCCAGAGCTTGTCGCTGGTGCCCAGCGAATCGGCGAGCGTGTGCAGGGTGAGCTTGTTCAGGTTCCCCGGTGTCTGGACCAGCCCGGCGAAGAAGCGCACCACCGCCGGGTCGTCCAGGTCGCGGCGCTGGGAGATCTGGATGATGGCCAGATGGTGCTCCACCAGCAGGCGCAGGATGTGGGTGGTCGAGCCGTCCAGATGGAGCCGGTCCGCCACACGCTCGGCCAGCTTCGCGCTGTCCACTTCGTGATGACGGCCCTGGGCGGCCTTGCCGGAATCATGCAGCAGCAGTGCGAGATAGAGGATGAAGGGCCGCTCGATCTTCTGGAACAGCTCCTGATACGGCGCGGCGTTGGGCACGCGCCCGGCCCAGATGTCGTCGAGCTTCTGGATGCACATCAGCGTGTGCTCGTCGGCCGTGTAGATGTGGAAGAACTCGTGCTGGACCAGGCAGGTCAACCGGCCGAACTCCGGCAGATACTTGCCGAGAAAATCCACCTCGTGCATGGCCCGGAGCGCGGGCGCCACGTTGCCGCGTTGGGAGAGGATTTCCCGGAAGCTCTCGTGCACATGGTCATTGCGCAGGAAGGCCGAGTCCACCAGCCGCAGCTCGTTGCGGAGCAGTTGCGCGGTGTCCGGGTGGAGCTTCGCGCCGCGCTGCTGCGCGTAGAGGAACACGCGCATGAGCCGGGTCGGATCTTCCTTGAAGACGCGCGGGGACAGGTGCAGCAGCTCGCCTTCCACGAGGCGGAAGCCATCCACGACCGGCTCCGGCTGCTTGCGCCGGCCGGGCAGCAGCTTGGCGAGGAAGGGCATCCGCACGGGCTTGGGCAGCAGGGCGAGGCGGCGCTCCACCGTGCGGGTGATGAGATCAATGTTGCGCGAGTGCAGGTAGTAGTCGCGCATGAACTGCTCCAGCCGCCGGCTCGGCGAGCGGTCCGTGTAGCCCAGATTGTGCGCCACGGCGGGCTGCACGCTCTTGGTCAGCACATCGCCGGCGCGGTTCGTGTGGTAGTGAAGGTCGTTGCGCGCGCGCAGGAGGTAGTCGTAGGCCGCGTCGAGCTGGCGTCGCTCGGCGTCGCTGATGAATTCCTTGGCCTGGAGGTCCGCCAGGTTGCGCGGCCGGTCCTTGGTGAAGTAGGCCATCCACAGCAGGTTCTGGTAGTCGCGCAGGCCGCCGCAGCCGTTCTTGATGT
>CAZOCL010000424.1:0-5646 GCA_964578245.1 uncultured Klebsiella sp.
GCCATCCACAGCAGGTTCTGGTAGTCGCGCAGGCCGCCGCAGCCGTTCTTGATGTTCGGCTCCTGCATCAGCGCCGAGTTGCCATATTTCTGACGGCGCGACTCCTGGTCCGCGAGGCGCGCGGCGATGTAGGTCTCGGCGTGGCCGATCACGCAGCGGGCCAGCACGACCCGCTGCATCTCCCGGAACAGCCCCTCGTCACCGCAGATGAGCCGCGCCTCGATGAGCGAGGTTTTGGACTGGATGTTCTCGTTTGCGGCCGTCACGCAGTCGTCAATCGTGCGGACCGAGTAGCCCACTTTCAGGCCGAGATCGAAGAGGGTATAGAGCAGGCCGTCGGGCTCGGTCAGGAGCTTGATGAAGGGATGCACCTTGCCGCGCGCGGCTGCGGCAGTGTCGCCGGTGTGCAGCAGCAGAATGTCAATGTCACTATGCGGGTTGAGTTCGCCCCGACCGTAGCCGCCGATGGCAACCAGCGCATAGCGTGGGAGGCTGGCGCGGGCCGTGTCCGGCAGCGTGTTGACGAGGGCCTCCAGGATGTGCCGGTGCAGTGCGTCCAGCACCACGGCGCGCGCGCGGCACACCTCGCGGCCGCCGCCGCCGGCCCGGTGCAGCATCTTCAGGCGGGCGGATTCGACCTTGAGGAACTGCTTGTAGCGCGAGAGTTCGCGCGCCGGCACCTTGCCCGCAGGCAGGGTGAGGCGTTTGGTGGCACTGGCTTCAATTTTATCCGCGAGGCTTGGCACCGGTGCGCGGACGATAGGGAAACGCTTTCAAAAGGCAAGCGAGCCACCGGGTGCGCGGGCGGAGCGCCGGCCTCCGACCCGGCGCGATCCAGAATAAACTTTGGAAAACCACGGATGGAATGCGCCGTGAGGGGGCACAGAGCGCGCTTTTTGCCCCTGATCCGTGTTCATCCGTGTCCATCCGTGGTTCAACGCCGGGTCAGAGACCGGCGCTCCGCGAGGACTGCGAATCCCGCTTGGCGCGGTGCCATCCGCATTTACACTGCGGCCATGCAATTCCTTCGTGCGATTCCGCGCCCGCGCGGTTTGGTGGCCAGCCTTGGCTGTCTCTCGCTCGCCACCACACTCATGGGCGCGAACTGGCCTTCCTGGCGCGGACCGAACGGTGATGGCTCATCCCCGGAGAAAAACGTCCCGCTGCACTGGAGCGCCACGGAAAACGTGCTTTGGAAGATCGAGCTGCCTGAGTCTGGCGATTCCTCGCCCGTGGTCTGGGGCGACAAACTCTTTCTCACCCAGTCCTTCGAAAAGGAAGGTGGCCGCACCGTGATGTGCTACCACCGCCGCGATGGCAGACTGCTCTGGAAGCAGGGCACCACCTGGACCCAACGCGAACAGCGCTACGGCAAGAACCCGCACTGCGCCGCCTCCCCGGTGACCGATGGTGAACGCGTCATCGCCTTCTTCGGCTCGGCGGGGCTGTTCTGCTGGGACATGAATGGCCAGGAGTTGTGGCGGCGCGATCTGGGCGCGCAGTCGCATGAGTGGTCCTATGCCGCCTCGCCCCTGATCCACGGGGATATGTGCGTGCTCTACTTCGGTCCCGGCCCCAATGCCCGGCTCCTTGGCCTCGACAAGCGCAGCGGCAAGACCGTCTGGGAGTTCAAGGAGCCGGCTCTCGAGCCGCGTCCCCGCACCGATGGCTTCAAGGGCAGCGAACGCGGCGGAGTGGTCGGCACGTTCACGACACCGATCATCGTGCGCGCGGGGCAGCGGGACGAATTGATCCAGACCTTCCCGCAGTTTGTCCGCGCGTTCGATCCCCGCACTGGCGGCGCGCTCTGGCACTGCGACGGCCTGAACGAGCTGGTCTATTGCTCGCCCATCGCGGGCGAGGGCGTGGTGGTGGCCATGGGCGGCTTCTTCGGCACGAGCCTGGCAGTGAAGACCGGCGGCAGCGGCGATGTGACCGCCACGCACCGGCTCTGGCAGACCGTCCGCACCAAGAACCGGCTCGGCACCGGCGTCATCTCGGGCGGTCACGCCTACATCCTCAACACCGAGGGCATCGCCGAGTGCCTGAACCTCCAGACCGGCGAATCCCTCTGGCAGGAGCGCGTGAAAGGAACCGGCAAGAAAGGCGATTCCTGGTCCTCCATGGTGCTCGTGGATGGCCACATCCTCTGCTTGAACCAGTCCAGCGAAACCATTGCGCTCAAGGCCAGTCCCAAGTTTGAACTGGTGCGGGTGAACGCGTTGGACGGTGACCTGGCCAACTCCTCCCATGCCGTGAGCGATGGCAGCCTCTACATCCGCACGCATAAGCACCTGTGGCGGATTGGCAAGCCGGCACCATGAGGAAAGCTCCAAATCCCAAACTCCAAATCTCAAAGCAGCTCCAAGTTCCAAATTCCAAGCCCAAGCTGGCCCGGAGCTTTGGTTCCGTTTCCGGCAGCCGCCTTTGAAATTTGGAGTTTGGAACTTGTTTGGGATTTGGAACTTGGGATTTGGAATTTCGACACGCAATTCTTTGCCTTGCTGCCAGCCGGAGGATTCCGAAAGATGCCCCCTCGCGGCTCGACCGACGCATCGGGCGGACCGCGCAACCAGACTTCACGCATGAAACAGAAAGCTTACGCCGCCGCCGGGGTGGACATCGATTTGGGCAATCAGGTCAAGAGCACGCTGCCCCAGCTCCTCAAGAGCACGCACCGCCGTGAAGTCCTCGGCAAGGTGGGCGGCTTCGGCGGCCTCTTCGCGCTGGACGTGAAGAAATATAAGCAGCCGGTGCTGGTCAGCTCCGTGGACGGCGTGGGCACCAAGCTCAAGCTCGCCTTCGCGATGAACAAGCACGACACCATCGGCGAGGACCTCGTGAACCACTGCGTCAACGACATCGCGGTGCTGGGCGCGGAGCCGCTCTTCTTCCTCGACTACCTCGGCACCGGCAAGCTGGAGCCGCACGTCTTCACGGACATCATCAAGGGTTTTGCGCGTGGGTGTGCGGCCAACGGCTGCACGCTCATCGGCGGCGAGACGGCGCAGATGCCAGGCTTTTATCAGGAGGGCGAATACGACGTGAGCGGCACCATCGTGGGCGTGGTGGAAAAGTCCCGGATGCTCAACGGCCAGAAATCAGTGAAGCGCGGTGACGTCGTCCTCGGCATCGCTTCGAGCGGGCTGCACACGAACGGTTACTCGCTGGCGCGGAAGATTCTTTTCGAGCAGCTCAAGTTCCAGCCGGGCGATTTCGTTCCCGACCTGCACAACACCATCGGCGAGGCGCTCCTCAAGGTGCATGTCAGCTACGGCCCGCTGGTGCAGGCGCTGCTGAAACGGTTTAACTCTCAACGCTCAACCCCCAACTCTCAACTTCCGGTGAAGGCCTTCGCCCACATCACGGGCGGCGGCTTCGTGGACAACATCCCCCGGGTGCTGCCCGCCAAGTGCGATGTGGTCATCCGCAAGGGCAGTTGGGAGATGGGCCCGTTGTTCCAGTTGCTGGCCGAGCGCGGCGGCGTGGACGAGGCGGAACTCTACCAGGTCTTCAACATGGGCGTGGGCATGGTGGCCATCGTCTCAGCCGAGCAAGCTGAGGCCGCGCTCAAGTTCATCCGTAGCCAGAAGCACAAGGCATGGGTGATCGGCGACGTGGTCAAGGGCACGGGCATCGCCCGGGTGGAGTAGGGCGGCAAAGCGAGGCGGCCACAAGAAGGCACGGAAGGCACAAAGATGGAGTGCTTGGGCCCGTGGGGTTTCTGCCGCTGTTGCTGCTGGCTCGAACGCTATTGGGAGAGCCCGCTAAACACGCCAAATATACGAAAACCCGAGACCTTCACTTCGCCCGTGTGGACGTAAACTGACGGGTCAGCAGAATGCCGGAAGCCTTCCGTTTCGCGGTCTTTCGCGTGTTTCGCGGGCCAGATTCGGACTCCGCCCTAGCGGAAAGCCTTTGTGGCTCAGACCTTCGGCGGCTCGGCGGCGGCGATGATTTCCTTCTTTTCCCAGAAGGCGAGGGCGAAGAGCACCATGATGGCTCCGGCCATGATGCACGGGAACATCCAGAATTCCTTCCACTGGTTCATGGTGTCCTGCAGCACGGTGCCGGCGACCTGAGGCTTTTGAGCGGCGAACATCTTCCCGAACGACTCCCAGAACGTGAAGCTTTCTGCCGGCGGCATGGCCTTGCCGAGGGCCTCGGCGCTCTTGACCGTTTCGCCGAACTTGCCGCCCGCGACCTGGTAGCCGAAATACATCCCCACGCCCTGCGTGAAGAAGACCAGCATGGACTGGGCTTGCCCGCGCACTTCGGCCGGGGCTTTCGTGTCCGTGTAAATGAACCCGGTGACAAAGAAGAAGTCGTAGCAGACACCGTGGAGGACCACTCCCGTCAGAATCATCCAGAGCACCTGGTCAGGGGCACCGATGGAGAAGAGGCCGTAACGGATCACCCACGCGAGCATGCCGACAAAGATCATCCACTTCACGCCGAGGCGGCGGAAGAAGAACGGCACCAGCAGCATGAAGAAGATTTCTGACATCTGCCCCAGGGTCATGGTCGAGCCAGCGGCCTTGAAGCCGATATGCGTCAGGTAGTTCGAGGTGAAGGCGTAGTAGTAGGCCAGCGGGATGCAGATGAGCGTGGAACACACGATGAAGACCAGAAAGGGCACGCTGGCCAGCATCTTGAAGGCATCCACCATGAGGAGGGCGTTGAGGTTGATCGGCTTGCCCGCAGCCGGAGGCGGTGTGGCCGGTTGCATGAAGCAAACCACGCCGAGAATCAGCGAGGACACGGCCGCGAGGGTGAAGATGTGCGTGCTGCTGGACCAGCCCAGGCCGCCGACGATGAGTCCCGCTGCAATCCACCCAATCGTGCCCCACACACGCAAGGCGGGGAATTTGTTGCGGTCGTCGATGTTCGTGAAAGCCACGGTGTTGCTCAGGCCCAGCGTGGGCATGTAGCAGAGCATGTAGGCGGTAAAGAGCCAGACCAGCGACTTGCCGTCGCCTTTGGCCACCAGGCCCGGAGCCATAAAGAGCAGGCCACCGCCGATGAGATGGAGGATGCCCATGGCCTTCTCGGAGTTGAAGAACCGGTCGGCCACCAAACCTAGAAATAGCGGCGCGATGATGGCCGCGATGGGGGCGCTCCCATAGGCATCACCGATGATGCCGGTCAGATTGTTTCCCGCCAGACATGCGCCCAGGGTGGCGAACCATGCCCCCCAGACGAAAAACTGAAGGAACATCATGACGGACAGCAGTATGCGGTTCTTGGAGCTCATAGATTTTGTGCGACGCTAGGGAATCTCCCGTAGGGCGGCAAGTGCTGAAATCGGCTTTTGCGCTGCCAAACAGCAAGAAATCCTGTGGCGTTCAGCCGGTTCAGCCGGTAAAACAATGCTTTTGACAATGCGGCGAATGCGAGTAACAATTGTAAGGTCATTAGTTCACTTATGATTACATCAGAACAGACGGCAAAGGTGACCCATAACGAGGTCATCAAAGACGCCATTCCTACCCTGGCCGGGAACATCGCGGCCACGGTCGCTTCCGGCACCGACCAGTTTTCCGCTGACGATCAGCAGTTCATCAAGTTCCACGGCATCTACCAGCAGGATGACCGCGACCTGCGCAAGACCCAGAAGAAGTTCATCATGATGATCCGCGGGCGCAT
>CAZOCL010000425.1:0-5633 GCA_964578245.1 uncultured Klebsiella sp.
CGATGTGGCCGAAGACCGGCAGCCGGATGCGGTTCCGGTCCCAGAACTCCAGGCCCACCTTGGTCTTGATGAAGGAGAGCCAGCCATAGACCACGGCAAATGCGCACCCGCCGATCAGCCACCACCACTTCTTCATCCACTCCGAAAGGTCGATCAGGAACTGCGTGGGAGCCGGCAGCTTGGCCCCGAAGCCTGAGAAAATCTCACCGAAGGTGGGCACGACCTTCACCAGCAGGAAGACGGTGATCGTGATCGCGACGAGGGTGACGATGGTGGGATACATCATCGCCGATTTGACCTTCTTCTGGAGGCGGACGGTGTTTTCCAGATACGTCGCGAGCCGGGCCAGAATCTCCGCGAGCAAGCCGCCCTTCTCACCGGCATCCACCATGCAGCAGTAGAGTCGCTCGAAGGTCTTGGGATGCTTGGTCAGCGCCGTCGAGAAGTTGTCACCGCTCTCCACCCGCGCGCAGATGTCCCGGATGACATCCCGCATGATCTTGTTGTCCGTCTGCTCGGCCAGGCCCTGCAGGGAGCCAACGATGGCGATGCCCGCGTCAATCATCGTCGCGAGCTGGCGGGTGAACATCACCAGGTCCTGCAGCGGCACGGACCCGCTGGCAGCCTTGCCCTTCTTGCTGCTGGCCTCCTGGATGGTGACGACGAGCAGGTTGCGCCCCAGCAGACTCGCGATGGCCTCCTGTTCGGTGTTGGCCTCAAGGACGTTGCGGATTTCACGACCGGAGGCAGCTTCACGGGCCACGTAACTGAAAGACGGCATATCGTAAGGACTTCAATAGCGATTACAGGGGGTTTTTCAAGACAAAGGTGTCAGGTCGGCGCCTGCTGCCACCGGCGGGAACCCCGACGGCTCACTTGTCAACGATGGACAGCACCGTGGAACGCTGGTCCAATTCGTAGCGTTTGCCCGCCGGCAGTGGCGGCAACGGCTTCAAGAATCCCTTTTGAACCAGTTCATCCACGTCCTTGGCGGCACGGCCCTGGTTTTGAGACATGTATTTCGCAATCGCGTCATACAGCACCTTCTGGCTGGGCAGATCGGCTGGCTTGACACCCACGCTGGCGGCGACCTCGCTTGCGGGAATGACGGGCGCGTTGGATTGGCCCTTCTTCCGGCAGCCCGCAACGCCTAGACAGGTTCCTAGCAGCAACGAAAGCAGGGAGAGCTTCCCCATGCGGAGAAGGTGGAACGAATTTGCCATGGGTCAAAAGCCGGTGGAATGAGTCATCAGCCAGGCCACATCCACATTCCCCGAGAGGCCCAAGAAGCCAGCCCCAGGCTCCGCAAGTGGAATCGTCCGCGCGTCGGCCCATTTGTGAATCTCCGTATGGCCATCGGCGAACGAAAACGACGTGGCCTTGTTGTGATAGTTGGCGGGCCAGTCAGTGATGCCCACCGCGGTGAGATCAATTGGCAACCCCGCCGTCCAGCCATCAACCGACACCGCGAACCAGCCGTCGTTGATGCTGCCGATCCGCTCGTCCACCGTGACCCACATGTCGCTAGGCAGGCGCAGATCCGTTTCACGCTTGAAGACGAACTGGCCATTGTTCACCCCCACAGTGCCGATCCCTCGGCCGGGATTCATCCAGCCGTTCATGGATATGGTGCGAACCCGGGCACCCAGCCCACCTACATCGGTGCTCTTGTCATTCGGACATTTGTAGACGCCTTCACTCTGGACATATCCCCTGCCCAAGGAGCCGTTGGGCCGCTGGTTGTCGCCCACCAGATAGTCCACGTTGGTGTTGTCAGTCGTGCTGGCCGTGCGGTTGAGCCACCCGCGCACCCAGCCGGGATTCGTCGGGTCGCCAGCCGCGCCTCCATCCCCATTGCGGACCAGGCGGCCATCGTGATCCGAGGCATAAATATTCCATGCCAATGCGACCTGCTTGACGTTGCTCAGGCATTTGGCCCCCGCAGCCTTGGTCTTGGCCTGTGCCAGAGCGGGCAGCAGCATGCCCGCAAGAATCGCAATGATGGCGATGACCACCAGCAGCTCAATAAGCGTGAATCCCTGCCTCGAAGTGGTAGAATTCCGGGCGCACGAATGCGGAAGAATTGCGGGATCGGTTCGTTTCATGGGCAACGTTAAAAGCTATCCTCCGTCTGGCCCCAAAAGTCAACGGATGAATAAGCCTCACCGCACACCCGTCGCGCTAAATTCGTCCGCATATCGTGCGCGTCGCTGGACGACCGTCACGATGTATCGCCGAGTGCCCGGAAAGGTCATCTGGGCGAGGAACTGCTGGCTGTTCGTCGCTCCCGCCCCATGGTTCCAGCGCAAGACGTTGCCGCGACCAGCGTTATAATCGGCAAGGGCGTAGGGCACGGGATCATCTGCCAAGGGGTAACGGCGCAGCAGCTTCGCGAGATACCAGGTGCCGGCCAGGGTGTTGGAACCAGGATCAAGAATGTGTTCGTGCTGGAAGCCGGCGATGCGCTCCGCCTCCGCCCACTCGCGGGCGGCGGGCTCCCGGATCTGCATGAGGCCGATCTCCCCTGCCCTGCCCCGCACCGCCGGGTCAAACCAGCTCTCCCGCCAGACCACGGCTTTCACCAACGCTCCGTCCACACTGTAACGCGCCGCAGCCGCGCGGATGACCGCATCCTGACTGTGTTCGCGCTGCCAGCGGTAGTAGAGCCAGCCACCGAGCGCATCCACGAGGAGGAAGAGGGCGAAGATGAGCGGCCAGTTGCGCCTCCGTCTCCCGCGTGTGTGTTCATCGTCCGCCATGCGCGGCAAGGCTAATGGAACGCCTGGCGGGCGGAAATAGAATCCTGCGGGGCGAACTCCTCAAACGCCTGCGGCCTATGCCAGCAGTTCGCCAATCGCCTTCCCCGGGCGCACAAACTGCGGGCGGCCCCCGCTGTCCAAGACCATCTGCTCCTCTGGCACGCCGAGCAGGTGATAGACCGTCGCGATAAGATCGCGCGGGGCCACGGGGCTTTCTGCCGGAAAGCCCGCCTGCTTGTCGCTCTTGCCGTAGGCGAAGCCACCCTTCACACCTGCGCCGGCCAGCACGCTCGTAAAACACCCGCCCCAATGGTCGCGCCCGTCCTTCCCCGCGCCTGCCTCACTGGAACGCTGGCCTACACGCGGCGTGCGCCCAAACTCACCGGTCCAGATGACGAGCGTGTCCTCCAGCATCCCACGCTCCTGCAAGTCATCGAGCAGCGCAGTGAAGGCCAGGTCCGTCACGGGAATCAGGCGCGTCTTGAGGTCCACGAAGTTCCGGCTGTGCGTGTCCCAATACACACTCACGTTCTTGATGCCGTCATTCGGCCAGAAGACCGTCACCAACGGCACGCCGCGCTCGACGAGCCGCCGCGCTTGCAGCACCGACTGGCCGTGCGGGTTCAAACCGTAGCGCTCGCGGACCTTCAACGGTTCTTCGCTCAAGTTGAAGGCCCCTCGCTGGTTCGCGGCGGAGGTGAGCAGCTCGAACGCACGGCGATGGTTCAAGTCCTGCGCCGCGAAGTTTGGGCTGAAGCCATCGAGTCGCCGATCAAGCTGGCCGAGCAGTTCGCGTCGACGGTCCAGCCGCTCCACGGAGATCTCCGGGTGCAAGGTCGTCTCCGCCACGCGGTAGTCGGGCTGGCTGGGGTCGGCATCAATCGTGAGCGGGTCGTGCAGCGGGCCGAGCCAGCCGGCGAACTGCCCCTGGCTCTCCTCGACGAAGCGCGGCACGTCGCCCGGCACCTTGGGCCGCATGGAGACGAACGGCGGCAGCGCGCCTTGCCCGCGCCCGAGGTTCGAGAGCACGGAGCCGACGTGCGGCCACTGGACGCGCTTGTCGGACGAGCGCGGCGGCGGCTCGCCGGTGAGCAGGTAGTGCGTCGCGGTCGTGTGGTCGCCGTTGTCGTGCGTCATCGAGCGCACGAGGCACAGGCGGTCCATGCGCTGCGCGATGCGGGGGAAATGCTCGCAAATACGCAGGCCGGGGACGTTCGTGGCAATCTCGTTGAACTCCCCGCGCACCTCACGCGGCGCATCCGGCTTCAAGTCCCAAGTGTCCTGATGCGCCGGCCCGCCCCACATGAAGAGCAGGATGCAGCGCTTCGCCCGCCCAAAGCTCCGCGCCGACACCGCCTGCGCATTCGCCCGGCCCCGCAGCACATCCGCGAAGGACAGCCCGAACAAGCCCAGCGATCCGGCACGCACCAGTTCACGGCGCGTCATGCGCCAAGGCTGGACACGTTTGGGAGCGGAAGGGGCGGGCACGGAACCTCTGACGCTGGCGAGGGTGGGGAGTAATCAGTATTCAGTATCCAGTAATCAGTGTGGTGCTCCGAGTGCACCAGCCCGACTGAACACTGAACACTGAACACTGATTACTGAATACTTCTCTGCGGCTCACTTCGCCAGATGACATGCCGCGAAATGCCCCGGCGTAATCTCGCGCAACGCCGGCACCTCCGTCTTGCACCGCGCTTCGGCAATCGGGCAGCGCGGGTGGAAGGGGCAGCCGCTGGGCGGGTTGATGGGTGAGGGCACGTCACCGGGCAGGACGATGCGCCGGCGCTTCGAGTCCGGGTCCACCACCGGCACGGCGGAGAGCAGCGCCTGCGTGTAGGGATGCTTCGGCGCGTTGATGATGGCTTTCGACTTGGCGGTCTCGACCACCTTGCCGAGATACATCACCACCACGCGGTGGCTGATGTGCTCCACCACCGCGAGGTCATGCGCGATGAAGAGGTAGGCCAGTCCGTGCTCGCGCTGGAGGTCCTGCAGGAGGTTGATGATCTGCGCCTGCACGGAGACGTCGAGCGCGCTGACCGGCTCATCGCAAACAATGAGTTTCGGCTCCACCGCGAGCGCGCGGGCGATGCCGATGCGCTGCCGCTGTCCGCCGCTGAACTCGTGCGGGTAACGCTGCGCATGCTGCGGGTTCAGCCCCACGTCCTTGAGCAACTGCCCGATGCGTGCCTCCCGCGCCTGCTCGTCCGCCGCGAGATGGTGGATGTCCAGCGCCTCGCCGATGATCTGCCCGACGGTCATGCGCGGGTTTAGCGACCCGATGGGGTCCTGGAAAATCATCTGGAACCGCCGCCGTCGCTCGCGGAGCGCCGCGCCCTCCAGCGTGGTGATGTCCTCGCCCTCGAAGGTGACACTGCCGCCCGTCGGCTCCAGCAGGCGGATGATGGCGCGGCCCAGCGTGGTCTTGCCGCAGCCGCTCTCGCCCACGAGGCCGACGGTCTCGCCCGGCGCGACGGTGAGGCTCACGTCATCCACGGCCTTCACCCACGCGTTCACGCGGCTGAAGACCCCGTGCTTGACCGGGAAGTGGACTTTGAGATTGCGGACTTCGAGGAGATTCAAAGGCGGGTGGGCGTCAAGGTTCAGGGATGTCGAGCGCGCGGCATATCTTGCGGGCGAGCAAATCGGGAATCTCGGAATGACGGGGCACTGGTTCGCGTCGTCCAGTCTGGGGATTCCAGTAAATCGTATGCGACCCGCCCTCGCGTTTGAATGGCCGCCCGTGCTTTTCCAAGTGGCGGATGAGTTCCCGGCGCTTCACGCGAGTTCCAGCACCTGGGTGTTCTTGGGCATCGCGCGGCTGGCGTCCTCGCGGCGGTCTTCCAGCAGGAGGTCAATCGCATCCCGCAG
>CAZOCL010000426.1:0-5632 GCA_964578245.1 uncultured Klebsiella sp.
GCATGTGGCCGCGCGTTGGTCTGCTGCGCGCCGTGCCCCCTCACCCTGGCCCTCTCCCCCGATGGGGGCGAGGGAGAAGAGAGCGCGGTGACAATTGGATGGGCGCGGATAAATGCCGGACTCCGAGACAGAGAGCGCCGGACACGCGCCGGCCTCGAGCGGAGCGCGGCGTTCACGCCGCAGAAGGCTGCGACGGGAAAAGTGCGTTCGAACCACCATCGGCGTGCTCCCGCTTCTGCGGCCTGAAGGCCGCGTTCCTCGCCGCCGGGGTTCGCCCGCTTCGGAGTTCGGGTTGATGCCGATGGAGGAACGGAGGCGTGGAATCAGGGCTGAAAGCCCGTTCGGTGACAGCCCGGGGTGAAGCCCCGGGCAGCTTGGCCAGCGCACGTCCGCCCTGTCAGGGCGGGATCCCCTCCCGCACCACGCAGAGTTCCGCCCCTTCAGGGCGGTGACGAAATGGGACGATAAACCCGGGCCTCCGCCTCGCGCTGCTCGGCTCCAGCCCGAGCTGTCACCGGACGGGCTTTCAGCCCTAAATTCAGGGGCATTCGATGTGGTCCGGCGCGAATCCCAAAGGGATTCCGGCCTCCAGCCCAAGGTTGGGGCGAAGCACCTACCTTGGGAACCGGAGGACGAGGACGACAACCCCAACGGGGTTGTGGCGTGTGGCGCAGCGGAATGGCCGCAACCCCGTTGGGGTTGGGTGTTATTTGACGACGTGTTCCCAGGGTAGCTCGTGCCTCGCAACCCTGGGCTGAAGGCCGGAATCCCGTTGGGATTCAAAGGCGCACCGTTGCCCACAAGGGAGATGTGAGTGCTCATTTCGGCAATTCACCTTCACTGAACTGGTGGTAATCCGGAATGTCGTCGAACCGACTAGTCCACCGCGCTCCTGAGACTTCAGGGAGCATATCTCGGTGCCTTCCCCAATTGAGAACATGCACGTATCTCAGGTCTGTCTCCAACGAACCCAGGCTCTTTTGAGTGTTCATCGGGGGTGAGTGCGAATAAATCAGTAACCTCTCAGCGAGTTTTATGTCTCTTGCCCAAATCTCGTCAGGAGGGGTCTTGCTCCCAGACATACGTCCCACGTAGACCTCGACTCGACCTGCGTCCCTGTTGAAGAGCCACTGCTCCTCTTGGGGAATTCGACGACCAAAATACTGAGCTGAAGCTAGGCCAACGTAGAGGAGTGTGCTGCTTCCATAAACCGGATGACCTCCGTAAATCTGATAAACCCCGTAGTCAGTGGGGCCAACCAAATCCTTAACCGAATCGAGCCGGTAAGGGCCGTCCCATTCGATGTGGATTGTGATTTGTTCTTCCATGCGATGCCAAAGGGTTGCTCTGTAGTGTGGTCAGCACCTCTGAAACCCCGGCGACGCCAGTAGCAATGCCAGCGGAGCACCGGAGTCCTTGCACGCAGTGATTTCATCCGCCGCCGGGGCACGGCCGAGGAGGTGGGCCATCAGGCCTTCTTCGGTGGCGAAGCTGGCTTTCAGCGCGTCGGCGTCCATCCGGGTTTCCTTGTCGAGGGTGTTGTTCGCCAGGCCGACGGCGAAGTTCCAGCGCCAGAGCAGGGTGCCCAACCACGGGGCGGCTTCCTCCGGGTAGCCGTCGGGCGTCGGGTAGTGGAACGGCGCGTGGCCCATGCGATGAAGATAGTCCTCAATCGCATGGCCCGCGTCGGTCTGCGCATGGGTGGCGCGCAGCGCGGAGACGATGTAGTGGAAGGGGCGTTTGAACTTGGTGCCGCGCGTGGTGAGGAAGGCGTCGGTGGCGAAGACCGCCCGCAGCGTGGCCGGGATGTCTCCGCCAGACGCGATGAACTTCTCGGCGACTGAGCTGACCGCCTCGGCTGGCGGGGCGTCCGCGATGAAGCGCTGGCAGAGCTTGGTGGCGATGAACTTCGCCGTGGACGGGTGCAGGCCGATGATGCCGAGCACGGTGTCCAGCTCGGCGCGGCCGAGCCGCTCGATTTCCGCCGGATTGGCCTTCTTCGGGATCGCCGGGATGACGTGGCCGAGGACGACCTTCTCGCCACGGTCATGCTGGAAGGGTTTGAAGCCGACGCTGCCGAGGTTGAGCTTGCTGCGGTGCGTCTCCTCCACGGTCCAGCCGGTGATGCAGCGCGCGACTTCCATCACGTCCTTCTGCGTGTAGCCGCCGTGGACGCCGAGCGTGTGCAGCTCCATCAGCTCGCGCGCATAGTTTTCGTTCGGCTTGTCATTGTCCGCAGCCTTCTTGTTCACGCGGCCATCGAGATACCAGAGCATCGCCGGGCTGAGCGCGGAGGCGCGGAGCATGTCGGGGAATTTGCCCAGCGCGTGGGCGCGGATGACGTCGCGGTCATCGGCCACCTTGAGCCATTTGGCGTCCCCCTTGGAGGGGTCAATGTTGAAGTGGTCGCTCCAGAAATTGACCATCACCTCGTAGAGCTGGCGTTCGGTGAAGACGGCATGGAGCACCGTGCTGCGGACGAGGGCGTCGAGGAGGTGCTTGTCCTGATACTCGAAGAGTTCGCCGAGCGGCTCCTGGAGGACCTCGTAGCGGCGGGTGGCGTTCTCGCAGTTCGGATCGTCAATCTTCTCCGGCGCGAGCTGCTGGTCGAGAAAGGCGGCGAAGGCCTCCGGTTCCGTGGTGCCGAGCTGGCGGACGCGCTGGTAGTCCCATGGGCGCGCGCCGAAGGTGAGGCGGTTCAAGGCGTGCGAGACGAGGTCAATGCCCTTGCCGGCGGGTGTCTGGTATGGCCCGTCTGGCGGGGCGACGGCGCGCCGCCCGGGCAGCAGAATTTCGGGCACCTCGAGCTTGTTGCAGCCGACGGCGACGGCGGCCAGCGAGGCGGCGCTGCCGGTCTGGAAGAAATGGCGGCGGGAGAGGTTCATGGGAAAGGCGGGACTCGGAGTCAGCGGGGCAGGGGGTGCGCGGCAGCGTCTTGGACTGCGGCAGCCCTCTGCCGCTTTTGGACGGCGTGGTCAAAGCGCCAGAGGGCTGGCGCACTCCAAGACCTGTCGGAGGCAGGCAAGTGCCCTGATCGGCGGACTTCTTTGGGCGTCTGGCCAGTCATGCGGCGGCAGGGGTGGCCGGGACGGCGGGCGGTTCTGTCTTTGGCAGCGCAATCGGCTCGGCGGTGGCTGGCTTGCCGGCCCGGACTGCGAAGACCAGTGCGGCGAAGCCCGTGACGAGCGTCCAGATGCTCAAGCCCATCCAGCCGATGAACGGCAGCAGATACGTGAGCGTGAGCACGATGCCGCCGCGCAGCACGCGCCGCCAGGGCTGGGCCTCGTCCACCGGTGAGGGCAGCCCGGCTCCGATGCGCCGGGCCAGGCCGGCGGAACCGGCGAGCCCACCGAGGAGCACGACGCCCAGAATGACGATGGCCACAATGTTCATCACGGGGTTGCTGTTGCCCAGCTTGGAGAAGCCCAGCGCGAGGCCCAGCAGCGGGCCGCACATGGCGAGGCCCGCGAAGGTGAGCTTCCATGGCCGGCGGTATTGGTCCTGCGCCCGTTCCACCATCGCGGGAAAAAGCGCTTCGGCCGCGAGCCAGAAGGCAATGTAGATGAGCAGGCCGCCGAGGATGAGGAGAAAGATCTTGAGGATGTCTGCCATTATCATAAGCCGGATATGCTGAGGTGACGCTTGCGACGGCCCGCCGTTACAAAATTTGCCTGGGCTGCGCTACGAACCATACGACACAGGCGGGAGGAGGGAAGTTTCAAGTTTCGCTACGGCGGACACGCTGTGGACCCAAAGATTCAGGGAAGACAAAGATGGGAAAACCACGAATGAACACCAAGGGACACGAATGCGGTGGGAAGCCATGGCCAAAAGCGGGTATTCCGGCTCAAAGTTTGGCGGTGTGTCTTGCGTGCAATTGCGTTCCACCGGCTGCAGCAGGGACTCCAAACGAGGGGGATGGTCGCAAAACGGAGGGATGTGAAATCTGGTTTGGAAGTCGTTGGCCGGCACCTTCGTTTTCAAATGCTTCCTTCCCGCTGTCGCCTTTCGGAGAAAAGCAGTTAGGTTCGGGGCGCGATGAGCAGTTGTTGTCCAGACCAGGTTGAGGCACCCGCAGCGGCGGCGGGGGTGAACGAATTCTCCGTGGCGGGCCTGAACTGCCAGAACTGTGTGCGCAAGGCCACGACCGCCCTGCAAGGCGTGCCGGGCATCGCGAGCGCGGTGGTGAGCCTGGAGCCGCCTCGCGCCACGGTGCGCTGGCGAACGGGCGCCACGCCGTCGGCGGAGGCCGTGGTTCAAGCCTTGCAAGGTGCGGGCTTCGAAAGTGCAGCCATTCCGCATTCCGCATTCCACACTCCGAGTTCATCTGCCTGGTCGCCACTGAACGGCTGGCAGTTCAACGTGGCTTTTGGCGGGGCGGTCACGTTGCTGCTGATGCTGGGCGAATGGGGTTTCCGGCTGGGCATGGAGCGGTGGTTTCAGTGGGTGGCGTTCGCGCTCGCGTTGCCGGTGCAGGTCTTGTGCGGCGCGCGGTTTTACGTCGGCGCGTGGCGGCAGCTCCGGGTGGGCAGCTCGAACATGGACACGCTGGTGTCGCTGGGGTCCACGACCGCCTTTGGCTTCAGCACCTGGGCGCTGCTCACGGGCTGGCACGGGCACCTCTACTTCATGGAGGCCGCGGCGATCATCTCGCTTATCAGCGTGGGGCATTGGATGGAGGCCCGCATGAGCGCGCACGCCGCGAGTTCATTGAAGGCCCTGCTGAACCTCGCACCGCAGACGGCCCGCCGGCTGGACGCGGCGGGGGTGGAAGGCGAAGTGCCGGTCGCGCAGCTCCAGGCTGGTGACCGCATCGCCTTGCGCCCGGGGGACCGCGTGCCAGTGGATGGCGAGGTGGTCGAAGGCCAGTCCGCTGTGGACGAGGCGATGCTCACCGGCGAGTCGCTGCCGGTCGAGAAGACGCCCGGGGCCAAGCTCTTCAGCGGCACGGTGAACCAGAATGGCCGGCTCGTCTTCCGCGTGACCGCGACTGGCGACGCCACCGCGCTGGCGCAGATCATCGCGGTGGTGCAGCGTGCGCAGTCGAGCCGCGCGAACATCCAGAAGCTGGGCGACCAGGTGAGCGCGGTGTTCGTGCCCATTGTCGTGGTGGTGGCCTTGGGCACGGGATTGTGGTGGGGCTTGGCTTACGAGAACGCGCTGCATGTGGCGACCACGCTGCTGCCGTTCCTGAAGCCGGAGCATTTCCCCGCGTCCCCGCTGGCGGCGGCGTTCATCCATGCGGCGGGCGTGCTGATCGTCGCGTGCCCGTGTGCGATGGGGCTGGCGACACCGGCAGCCATCATGGCCGGAGTGAATGCCGCAGCACGGCGCGGCATCCTGATCCGCGATGGCGGAGCGTTGGAAAAGAGCGGTCGCATCACGGCCATCTTGTTCGACAAGACCGGGACGCTGACGGAGGGGAAGCTGGCGGTGGCGGCGGTGCAGGGCACGGAGGCGGGACGGCGGCTTTTCAGTTCCCTCTCCCCCAGCATGGAGTCCCGCCTTCAGGCGGCGAGGCGTCCGGATGTCGGTGGGCTGTCTGCGAAGCGTCTGGATAGCACAGGCGTCTCACCGGCTGAAGCCGGGACTCCGAGCGAGGGGCAGAGTCAAAGCAGCGCCGCGGGACCTC
>CAZOCL010000427.1:0-5565 GCA_964578245.1 uncultured Klebsiella sp.
AGGGCTACGAGGTCCACGGCATCATCCGGCGCGCCAGCACGTTCAACACGCACCGCCTGGACCACATCTATTCGGACCCGCACGCGCCGAAGCACAAGCTCTTCCTCCACTATGGCGATCTCAGCGACGCGAGCTGCCTCGCGCGCCTCGTCGGCAAGGTCCAGCCGGACGAAGTCTACAACCTCGCCGCGCAGAGCCATGTGCGCGTGAGCTTTGACGCCCCGGAATACACAGCGGACATCGTCGGCACCGGCACCATCCGCCTCCTCGAAGCCATCCGCGAAGTCGGCATCAAGCCGCGCTTCTACCAGGCCTCCTCCTCCGAGATGTATGGCAAGGTGCTGGAAGTCCCGCAGTCGGAGACCACGCCCTTCTACCCGCGCAGCCCCTACGCCTGCGCGAAGGTCTATTCCTTCTGGATCACGGTGAACTACCGCGAGTCCTACGGGATGCACGCCAGCAACGGCATTCTCTTCAACCACGAGTCCCCCCGGCGCGGCGAGACCTTCGTCACGCGCAAGATCACCCGTGCCGTGGCCGCCATCAAGGAAGGCCGCCAGGACAAGCTCTTCCTCGGCAACCTCGACTCGAAGCGTGACTGGGGCTTTGCGAAGGAATACGTCGAGGCCATGTGGCTCATGCTGCAGCAGCCCGAGCCGGATGATTACGTCATCGCCACCGGCGAGACGCACTCGGTGCGCGAGTTCCTCGAAGTCGCTTTCGGCCACGCCGGACTCGACTGGAAGAAGCACGTGGAGATCGACCCCCGCTATTACCGTCCGGCGGAAGTGGACCTGCTGATCGGCGATCCCAGCAAGGCGCGCAAGAAGCTCGGCTGGGTGCCCAAGACCACCTTCGCCGAACTCGCCAAACTGATGGTGGACGCGGACTGGAATGATTTGAAGGACCAGCTTGCCGGCAAGGTCGTCGTCTCGCAGTAGATCGCGCCGCGGGGCGCGCCGGCTTTTGTGACCGTTTAACAACGAACTGCCATGCCTCGCGCACTCATCACCGGCATCACCGGCCAGGACGGCTCCTATCTCACGGAGCTGCTCCTCGACAAGGGTTACGAAGTCCACGGCATGGTGCGGCGGACCAGCTCGCTGGAGCGGTCGCGCCTGGTCCATCTCTACCGCGACCCGAAGATCTACGGGCAGCGGCTCTTCCTCCACTACGCTGACCTTGACGACCCGACCACGATGCGCCGGGTGCTCATGTCCGTGGAGCCGGACGAGCTGTATCACCTCGCCGGCCAGTCGCACGTCGGTCTGAGCTTCGAGATTCCCGAGTCCACCTGCGACCTGACCGCGATGGGCACACTGCGCCTGCTGGAGATGGTGCAGGACATGCGGAAGAAGCCGCGTTTCTTCCACGCCGCCTCCTCGGAAATCTTCGGCCAGCCGGTGGCCATGCCGCAGGACGAGAACACACCCTACTCGCCGGTGAATCCCTATGGCTGCGCCAAGGCCTTTGCCGCGCAGATGGTCACGATCTACCGCAAGACTTTCGGCCATTTTGCGGTCAACGGTATCATGTTCAACCACGAGTCGCCGCGCCGCGGTGAGAACTTCGTGACGCGCAAAATCTGCCGTGCCGCCGCCGCCATCAAGCTGGGCCAGCAAAAGGATCTGATGCTGGGCGACACCTCCGCAAAGCGCGACTGGGGCTATGCCCCCGACTACGTGCGCGGCATGTGGCTTTCCCTCCAGCACGCCACCGCCGAGGATTACATTTTCTCCACGGGCAAGCTCCACAGCGTGCAGGACGTGGTGGAGACCGCGTTCGCCGCCGTGAGCCTTGACTGGCGTCAGCATGTCCGCAAAGACAACCGCCTCCTGCGTCCCGCCGAGCCACAGCGCCTGCAGGGCAACCCCGCCAAGGCCCGCCGCCTCCTGAGCTGGGAGCCCAGCGTCACCTTCAAGCAGATGATCGAGGACATGACCAAGGCGGAGCTGAACCACCTTACCGAGGCGTGACCCGCGCAGGCCGAGGGATGCCCGCTAAACACGCGAAAAGGGAACTCCCCAAAGCTTCAGGGAAGACAAAGATTACGGATTCCAATCATTGTCTTCCCTGAAGCTTTGGGTTTCACCTCGGGTTAGGATCGGAATCCTTTGGGGCCAGATTGTCTTCGGGATGTTACGGCCCGCTGCGTTTCCATTTCGGATGTTTCGCGTGTTTCGCGGGCACTCCTTCGCACCGGTCTCAGCTTTCGTGGATCGGGAGGCTTTGCGTCTTCCCGTTGATCTCGTATTCGAGCGTTGAGCCCGGCGGAACTCCCAGTTCCCGCAGCTTGGCGCGGGTCGCCTGCAGCGCAGAGTCCAGGTTCACCAGTTCCAGATCGATGCCGGAATAAGCAATGGTCTTGTCCTCGTTCAGCATGGTGCCGCCGCCCACGACCGCGCCGAGCTGCTGCTGCTCCAGCATGTCAAATAGCGGGTCTTCAAATTTCTCGCCACGTTCAATGGGCATGATCTCGCCCAGCAGCTTGACATAGACGAAGTGTTTGCCGGGGGTGCCTGGCGGTGGGGGTGGGGGCAACGTCGGTGGTTCCGCCGGCGGAGGCGGGGCAGGGGTGCCTGGCTGAATCGGCTGGCCCGGCTTGGAACTGCCTCGCTGGATCAATTTCCAGACCACGACGCAGGCGAAGACGAATGCGGCGAAAATGATGAACGCGATGAACGCGATCACGAGCAAAGGAACCAGGGCGACAGATTTCATGCGGCCTGCGGTGGGGTTAGCCCAAGTTCTCCGTTGAAGCAATCCCTACTTCGCCCGACTCCGGTCTTGGCACCGGCTACAAATACTTCCCCAGCGTCCGGCGGTCGCCGGGGGCCATGAGGAAATACGTCAGCGGTCCGTTGCTCCAGGCAACCGTGGTCCGGTCTTCCTGCTGGTCAAAGCGCGGCTGGCCAGGCGTCGGCGCGTCCGGCAGGTCAGCGCTGTTGATGATCACCAGGTGAACCTTGTCATGGGGCAGGCTGCGCCCGGTCTGGAAGGCGATGAGCGTGATGCGCTTCCCGCGCCAGTCCATCACCCCGCAGCTCAGGTTGAGCGGGTTCTTCAGCCCGCCCGGGCTGGCGAAAGCACCATGGCCGCCATTCTGATTCAGCCATTGCCGGATGTCCTCGATGCTCGGGCTGCGGTAGTTCATCCGGTAGTTCATGGCCCCGAAGTAACTCGAGTCCGCCGACGCCAGATGCGCGTGACGGGGGAGCACGCCGTAGCCTTTGCCGAGATATTCCGTGAGGTCTTGTGTGAAGCGGGCAAAGTCCGCCTTCGGGTCGGGTGTCTCGCGCAGGCCGAAGAAGCCGACGGTGGCAAAGGTCACGGCCAGCGCTGCTGCCGCCGCCCATGGATTTAGGCTGCGCTGCCACCAGGGCAGGGGACGCATGGGGACCACTTTCCGTCCGGCCAGGATTGTGGCCTTCAAATCCGCCGGCACCGGGATGGAATTCAGCTTGCTGCCGATGGCGGCATCCAGCGCGGTCTGCTCCGCCAGCCAGCGGCTGAGTTCGGGATCGCGGCGGGCATGCGCCAGGGCCTCCGCGAACTGCGGGTCGTCGGTGTCCTGTCCGCCGGGGCGGTAGGCGCGGAGGATGAATTTGGCTTCGTCGTGATTCATCGGGTCAGCTCGCTTGGCGGAGGTCCAGCGGAACGATCTTTCGTTCCACACTGGGGACCTGGTCCGCGATGAGGCCGCGCAACTGCGTCTTGCCCCGCGCCAGCCGGGACATGACTGTCCCGACCGGCACGTCCAGGATGGCGGCGATTTCCAGATACGAATGGTCTTCGAGATAGAAAAGCATCAGTGGCGCGCGGTAAACCTCGTCCACGTTCATCAACGCCTGCATCACCGCGTCGGCGTCCATCGCGTTGACGGTGGTCGGGGACACGGGAGGCAGTTCGCGTTCGACGGACTCGATCTCGTGATGCGGGAAGCGGGTGTTGCGACGGCGCGAGCCGAGGAACTCGCGGTGGAGCGTGGTGAAGAGCCAGGCCTTCACCTTTGAGCGGTCGCGCAACTGCTGCCCCTTCGATGCCCATAAAAAAAACGTCTGCTGCGTCAGGTCGCAGGCCTCCGACTCGCGCTCGGTCAGGCTCAACGCAAAGCGATAGAGCGGCTGGTAGTAGTCGCTTACGAGCTGGTCGAAGTCCGGTTCGTCCACAGGGGTTAGAGGGTTGTGGGACAGGTTTTATTCCCGGCCGAAAAATAGTGCAAGCCGTGGGGAATAACCAGCGGCGGTGCGTCTCTGACGTTGCAGTTCGTGATGCTGTCACTCCTACATGCGCCCGAGGCCCCAGAATTTCTGGCGGACAACATCGCTGACTTCGAGCGCCGGCTCACGGCGCAGTTGCCGATCAGCCTGGACGAGGTCCGGGAGCTGGAGCGCCAGACCCAGCCCTTCAAGCATGGTCCCCACTACCAGCTCGCCCAGCGCGTGCGCAAACTGGCCATGCGCCTCGGCCACGTGGACACCAACCAGTGGGAGCAGCTCAAGCAGACGCCCGTGCCGCTCTTCAACATGGCCGAGCGCAGCTACATCGGCCGGCTGCCCGGCACCAAGGACGCGCCGGTCGAGGTGAAGATCGTCTTCGATCATCTCTTCCTCACCACCAACTACCGGGCGGAGATCGGACCCTACGATCTGGTCAAGCTCACCCACCGCTTCAATCGCGAAGGCCGGCTCGACCTGATTGATGCCCGCCTCAAGCAGACCAAGCGCCTGTATCCCGACGCCGACACCCCGGCTCCGGTGGAGGACACCATCTTCCACCTCGTCCAGGCCTTTGCCTTCAAGGACAAGCAGGCGGAGCTGGAGTGGTCCGAGAGCCGGTGCGAATACTTCATCCGCCTCCGGCAGATTGCGGCCATCTTTTACGACCTCGGGCTGACGCAGGAGGAGCAACAGTTCCGCTTCCTGATCCAGTGGGGCCACCGGCTCATGCGGGAGCTGCACCGCGCCGTGCAAGCCCGTTCCCTCCTCGACGTGCGCGTGACGCGGATGCCCTTCTATCCCTTCCACCAGCTCGCGGAGGACGAGGCCGCCTGCTACATCGCCAGCCGCGCCGCGCTTATCGAGCCGAAGGTGATCTTCGACACGCAGCGCAAGGGTGGCCACCTGGGCGATCTGCGCATCAAATACAGCCAGGCGTAGGCCCGGGGTGCGTCAGATGCCGGTGTGGGGAGTGCGGCCTTCAGGCCGCAGAAACGCGAGCACGCCCAGGGTGGTTCGGGCGCACTGGTCCCGTCGCAGCCTTCTGCGGCCCAAGCGCCGCGCTCCGCTAGAAAACCCTTGGCAACGCACAGCCGGACCGCACACTCCCGGCAACGCAACGCATCAACCCACCCGGCTTGGTGCCAGCCGGCTACCTCGCACAACTCATGAACCGATTCTCCCCCGCAGTGCTCGCGCTCCTGCTGACGTCCTTCCTCCCGCTGCGGGCGGCGGACGGCGAATGGCCTGCCGACGCTGCGCCCAAGCCTAAGGCCGGGACATTCGATGACCTCGTGATTGACGGCCGGCCCGTCGAGGTCTTCCAGCACGGTGTGCGCCCGGAGTG
>CAZOCL010000428.1:0-5557 GCA_964578245.1 uncultured Klebsiella sp.
CCATGAAGCCATCGCCACCGTGCTCCGCGAAGTCGAACGCGGCGTCGCGACCCGGCCGGCCCCCGACGGGCTGCCGCTCCATCTGGAGCACCTCCGGCTCACGTTGAACTTCGCGTTCGACGCCGGCCAAGCCGCGCACGCGGCCCCGGCCGGACCCCACTCGATGACGCTGGAGTTCAAGGTGGGCGAAGCCGGACAACTTCAAGCCGTCCCCTCCCCTGCTCTGCCCCGCCAGGTCGAGACCGGCATCGTCCCCGCGCTGACGCAGGTCTTCGGCACGCCGGGCTTCGATAGTTCCGCCCGGGCAACGGTCTTCCGCGAGACACTCGCCGGCCAGACGCAAGAGGAAGTGCTGGCCGCGCTGGCCGCCCTGAGTTCCCATGCCACGCCGCCCAAGGACGAGGTCACCCGCCGAACCAGTCAGGTCCTGCGTGGCATCATCCACAGCGGACCGACGAAGAACGTGGCGCAAGGCGCAGCGGTTCTGACCGGGCTCCTGGTGGAACACTCGCTGGCTGAAGTCCTCGAAGTGGCCGCGACGAAATGGAAGACGCACGACGACTGGCTGGGGGAGCAGTAGGCCGACTGCGGAAGCGGCAACGCACCGCGCGGCATGGCGCGCGGCGTTTACGCCGCTTCAGCGTCCGAACGTGGCAGGGCATCGATTCCACAAGTGGGCGGTGCGTTGAAGCGGCATAAATGCCGCGCGCCGCGTCGCGACTGCCCACCCGCTTGGGGATCCGGGTGCGAATGCTTTCGCCTTCGCATGTTTAGCGGGTTCCCACTTCTTGAGGATGCACCAAGCAAAACGCCAGCCGGGGACGGCTGGCGTTTGCGAACCTGCTGAGGAAGGTGCTTAGTTCTCCTGCTTCTTCACGACCAGCGTCGCCTTGTATTTGCCGAGGATGCTCAAGGTGAGCGCGCCCGTTTCATCATCCTGCTTCTCGCCGCTCAGTTCGATGGGATTGCCTGGCGTGCTGTCGGATTTGCGGAGCGTGACGGCGATGACCGGGGTCGTCTCGTTGCCGAAGACGACGAGTTCGAGCTGGCCATCGCGCTTGCGCGCACCCAGCAGGCACAGCGGGATGCGCAACTGGTTGCCCTTGTCCTCGATGGTCAGGATGCGCAGCTTGTCGTTGGGCGTGACCTTGCCGTCCTTCGCGGGGGCGATGCCCCGGAAGTAAATCTGCCCGATGGGCACGATGTCCGTGCCCGCCTTCTCCAAGGCCGCAGCGGTGAGGGCCTTGTCCGGCAACACGAGCATGCCGACCTCGCCGGCCTTGATGGCATCGCCGTGGTCGGCATCGGGGGCGACTTTGATCTGCGCGTCTGACGGCGCGCTGAACTGCTCCAGGACGCGCCGGGCGATCTTCTGGATTTCTTCGGCGGAGACTTTTTCCTGGGCCTGGGCGGTGAGCGCGGCGCAGAGGGTGAGGAGGAGGAGGGTCTCTTTCATGAGTTGGTTGGTGTCGGTCGGTTCGCTAGAGGAAACGCCAGCCATGCCGGGCGGTTACAGCTTTTTCTCAGGGGCCTCCACCCGCAGGAGGTCGAGGGTGATCTGGGACGGGCGGGGTTTCATCTTGGCAAATTCCTGCTGCTGCTCTGGCGTGAGGCTGGCATCCACCTCCGCGAGCAGCTCTTTCACCACCACGCCCGCCTCGGCCAGGGCCTGCTGCCGGATGCCGGTGAGCTTTCCGATGGCGCGGTCCATCGCCTGACGCGCCTGCTCCTGCTGCTGCGGCGTGAGCTTCACCTTCGCATTGAGGGAGCGCACCGCAGCCTCGTGCCAGGTCTCACCAGAAGGCCGGTTCTCATGGCGACGCGCCCGGGCGATGCCAAACCGCACGCCAGCATAACCACTCACGGCCATCAGCGCCGCGAGTCCGAGGGCAATCTTCCAGTGCTTCATGTGGTCCAGAAAAGGTTGGGGGTAACGGTCTCAACGGCCGGCAGAAACGACTCGCTCTCCGGCGTGCTCGGCGGGTCGAGGAACAGGCTAGCAACCAGCACCACGCCAGCGCACGCCAGCGCACGCCACGTAAGGCGTTCGCAAATCAGCTCCCACGGGGTCGAGGGCGAAGGTGATGACCGTGCCCGCGCCACTACGCGCTGGGCGAATCCGATTGGCACCTCCGCCGGCTCCGGCTTGGGCTCGCGGGCACGGGCTGCGCCCGTCTGCCATCTGCGGTCGAATTCGTTCATAGGAATTGGGCTTTCAGTTGTTCGGCTGCCTTGCGCAGCCGCCGACGGGCGCGGAACGCACGGACTTTCACCAGCGAAGCGCTCCAGCCGGTGAGCGCGCTGATTTCCTTCACCGGCCGGCCTTCGAGATCAAGCCATTGCAGCACCAGCCGGTCGGGGGCTTCGAGCGTGGCCAGCAGCTTGTGCATCGCAGCGCGCACGGCAACGGCCTCGGTCTCCGGCGGGTGCTCGGCGGGCGTGCTGCCGGTGAGGAACTCCAGCCAGATGAGTTCGCCCTCGCCGAGGTCCGCGTGGCGCAGCTCGGGCCGGCGCTTCTCGGCGCGCAAGGCATCCAGGCAGGTCGTGACGGCCAGCCGCGAAACCCAGTGCGTGAGCGGCACACCATCGCGTGCCTCGTATTGGTCGAGCCGCTGGAAGAGCTTGATGAACACTTCCTGCGCGAGGTCCTCCTCCGCAGTGCGGACGGGCAGATGCGAGCGGACGATCTTCATTACAAGCGGATACAGGTGCCCGACGAGCGCCCGCGCCGCGTCATCGTCCTGCGCGCGCACCCGGTCCAGGCACGCCGCGACGTCGAAGTCGGTTTCGGAAGCAGTCGCGGCGGCCACTCCCACTGGTAACGCCGAAGCCGGAGGGCCGGTTACAGGCAATGTGACCGGCATTTCCTCCAGCACTGGCAAACGCTCACTCGTAGGCAACGCCGGTGATCTCCAAGTCCTTCTCCCCGCTGGGCACGCGCAACCGCACGCGCTGGCCGACGCGCTTGTTCAGCAGCGCCTTGGCGATGGGCGAGAGCCAGCTCACCCAGCCGCGGTCGAAGTCCACCTCGTCCACGCCCACAATGCGATGCCGGGTCTCTGTGCCATCTGGTTCGCGCACCGTGACCACGGCGCCAAAGCGCACGCGATCATCCGGGGTGGCCGGTGGCTGCACGACGGAGGCCGTGCGGAGGCAGTCGTCAAGCAAGAGGGCGCGCTGCTCAAGGGCGGCGAGCTTCTGTGGCTTGTCGGGATCGCCCCGGGTGGCGAGCAGTTGTTCGCGGGCGGTCTGGACCTGGGCGAGTTCGGTCTTCAGCCGTAACGCGCCGTCAGGCGTCATCAGGTTCTGCGTGCCAGGCGGGAGCGAAGAAACGCGCCGGGCCACCACGGGTGTCTCCGGCGCATCGTCCTCGCGGGTGAAGGCCTTGCTCACCGGATGGACGGGCCGGTGAGATCCAGCACCTGAATCTGGTTGATGGTCTTGAAGCGCGCGTGGTCCTCGAACTGCCAGACAACTTTCTTGTCCGGGGTCAGCTCGAAGAACATGGGCTGCTTGCCAATGTGGCCGTGACCGAGGTAGTTGCAGAAGACCGTGTTGCCGTTCGGCAGGCGCTGCGCCCCGGCCATGAGGCGGAGCGGGTTGCCCGGCACGTCGTTCTCGTTCAGCTCCCAGACGGTTTTACCGGCGGGATTGACCTCGACGACCTTGTGCCCGTCGCCGCAGGTGATGAGGAGGTTGCCACTTTCGAGAACCAGAACTTCGTGCGGGTCGCCGGTCACGGGAATTTCCCGGAGCACCTTGCCGGTGTCATCCACTTCGATGACGCGGCTCTCGCCTTTGGCGCAGACAAGGTAGTGGCCGTTGGGGAGCTTGCGGGTGCCACGAAACTGGTTGTGGCCGTTTGTCACCTTCGTGGCCAGCTTCACTTCTTTGGCGATCTTGCCATCGCGGCCCACCTCGACGACGCGCGCGGTGCCACCCTCGACGACCATCACCCGTCCGTCGGGCAACGGCTGGCAGGCATGGCACTCGACCTTCTCGGGGGCCTTGTATTCCCATACGACGCGGTTGTCGCGGGTCATCTCAATGGCTCCACCGACATGACAGAAGAGGATGTTTCCGCTCGGCAGGAGCCAGCAATCTTGCGGGGCCTTCGCCGTCGCGCGCCACTCGATTTCGCCTTTCGCGGAGACAATGCAGACCTGGCCGCCGTTGTAGTCGCAGCACAGAAAGCGCTTCGCACCTGCGGCGGTGTCCGCACTCACGGGCAGTGCGGCGAGCAAGGTGACGACGATCCAGGCAAAGAGTTGCTTGTGCATGATGAGATTGGATTCTGCGGAGAGGCGCGTGTCGAGCAGTTCTTGAGGCTCACGAAGGCTCATAACGTCTTCTCCCTCTCCCCCACTGGGGGGGAGGGCGGGGTGAGGGGGAAAGGCGTGAGGAGCAAAGGGGGCGCTCAAATTCACAGCCGTCGTTCATCACCGGCGTGAGGACGTTGCTCGTGAACACAAACGCCGCCCCCTCACCCTAACCCTCTCCCCCGATGGGGGGAGAGGGGATTCGCGCAGGGACTCTGGAGTGCTCAAGCCGCTGACGCCGGAACGGCTTCCTTCACCGGTGGGGTGTTGTCCTTGAACAGCACGGCAAACACGAAGATCAGCACCGCGGACATCACCGCCGGCACGAGCCAGATGCCGGACCAGTTGTGCGTCCCGCCGGTGTTCGTGTAGTGCTGGCCGACCACGCCGGAGAGCCATGACCCGACGAACATTCCCGCTCCTAGAGTGACAAACGCATGAAAGCCCTGGGTTGCCGCGCGGATGTCCGCACTGGCGCGATTGTCCACATACATGCGGCCCATCACGAAGATGTAGTCGTAGCACATGCCGTGGACCGCGATGGCCACGAAGAGCATCCACGCCGCGTTCGTCGCCTGCGGAAATTGCGTGAGCAACCCGAAGCGCACCGTCCACGCCACCATGCCTAGGATGAGAATGCCTTTCACCCCGAGGCGCTTGAGCAGGAACGGGAGCAGCAGGAGGAACACCACATCGGACACCTGGCCGACAGTCATCTTGGCGGCCGCGTTCTCGATCTTCAGCTCGTTCATGAACGCGTTCATCCAGCTGAAGTAGAAGCTCAGCGGCACACAGATGAGGAACGAGCAAATGATGAAGGTGCAGAACGAGCGGTCGCGCATGAGCTTGAGCGCGTCGAGGCCCAGCATGGTGCGTGCGTTGACCGGTGCGCCCGCGCCCCTGGGCGGCGTGTGCGGCAGGGTGAACGAGTAGAGGCCCATCACCAGCGCCGCGCCCGCCGCGAGCTGGAACATCCCCGCGTTGTCCTCGAACTTCAGCGTGCTCACCGTGATGCCGGCGGCGATCCACCCCACGCTCCCCATCAGCATCACCAGCGGGAACTCCCGCGCCGGGTTCTTCGCGTGCGTGAGCGTGAGCGCGTTCGTCAGCCCGTGCCCGGCCATGTAGCTGATGGTGTAGGCGATGAGCACCGGGTAAAACTGCCCGAAGCTCTTCAGCGTGGAGACATACCAGAGCAACGCCGCGCCGATCAGATGCAACGCCCCGAGCCGCCGTTG
>CAZOCL010000429.1:0-5551 GCA_964578245.1 uncultured Klebsiella sp.
TCTTCCAGCTCGCCCTTGCGACGAACGTCGTGCAGTTCCCCGCCGCCGGTGGCAAGGCCAGCTTCACGGTGCGGGTGACGGGAACCGACAAGGCCTTCAACACGAAGGTCGAGTTCACTTTCGAGCGGCTGCCCAGCGGCCTCACCGCCAAGCTGACCAAGGAGGCGAAAGGCGCTGGTGACTACGTGGTGGAATTGAGCAGCACCGCCGCGGTGGCGCCCGGCGAGAGCGACTTTCAAATCATCGGCACTGGCACGTTCCGCGACCAGACCCGCCGCGTCACGCTGGCCAAGGTGCCGCTGCGCATCACCCAATGAGGCGCGCTCCAGACCTCCAACCGAATTCGCACCGGTCCCCCGGGCGTCTGCTCTTGGCTGGCCAGCACACCATGTTTCGTTTCCGCGCCCTGTCCGGTTGCCTCGTCCTCGCGTGCCTCGCGTTGGGCGCGCTCCATGGCGTCACCGCCGAAAAGGCCGAGGGCGAGGCAAAGGCCGTGCCGTTCCAGGCCATTGTCGTGGGCCAGCCGGTGCGGCTCGAAGTGCATCCGACCAGTGTCGCACTCAACAGTCCGCAACAGCGCGCGCAGCTGGTGGTCACCGGCTTGTATGCGGATGGCTCGGTGCAGGACCTCACCCGTGCGGCCACGTTCAGCCTCGGTGATGCTCGCGTCGCTTCAAGTGAGAGCGGCTGGATTGCTCCACTGCGCGAGGGGAAGACGGAGCTGCTCGTAAAGGCCGGTGGCCGCGAGGCGAAGGTTTCCGTGGCAGTGACGAACCTTGGCACCCCGGAAACGGTGTCGTTCAAATACGGCGCGCTCGCAGCCTTGAGCAAGCAAGGGTGCAACTCCGGCGGCTGCCACGGCGCGCCCAGCGGCAAGGGCGGCTTCGCGCTTTCGCTCGCAGCCTTTGACCCGGAGGTGGACAAGGTCGCGCTCGTGCGCGAGCACTTCAACCGCCGCGTGGACGTGCTCGAACCGGAGTCGAGCCTGCTGCTGCGCAAGCCGTTGATGGAGGTCGCCCACCGCGGCGGCCTGCGCCTGCGCACCAACGACACCGCCTACGCGCTGCTCACCGGCTGGATCGGCCAGGGCTGCCGCTTCGACCGCGACGACGCACCGCACTGCACGGGCATCGCCGTGCATCCGCCGACGGGCCGCGTGCTCAAGTGGCCCGCGCACACACAGCAGCTTCAGGTGCTGGCGAAGTTCTCCGACGGCTCGGCCCGAGACATCACGCGGCTCGCCGTGTATGCCAGCTCGGACGAAGCGCTCGCCACCGTCACGCCCGAAGGTCTTGCCGTTGGCACCGGCACACGCGGACAGGTGGCCGTGAGCGTGCGCTACCTCGAACACGTCGAGGCCTGCTACCTGACGCTCGTGAAGGATGTCCCCGGCTTCCGCTGGGCCGCCCCGCCGGAGCGCAACTACGTGGACCGGCTGGTGAACGCGAAGCTGCGGCAGCTCCAGTTCCTCCCGGCGGAGACCTGCACCGACGACGAGTTCATCCGCCGTGCGCACCTGGACGTCATTGGCATCCTGCCCAGCCCGGAGGAAACCCGGAAGTTCCTCGCCGACACCGCCCCAGACAGGCGCGCCAAGTTGATTGACGCGCTGCTGGACCGGCCGGAATACGCGCGCTTCTGGGCGCTCAAATGGGGCGACCTGCTCCGGCTCAACGCGCAGCAGGTCACGACCGGCGGCGTGCACAAGTATCACCGCTGGCTCGTGCGCGCCTTCGCGGAAAACCAGCCCTACGACGCCTTCGTGCGCGAGCTGCTCACCGCGCAAGGCAGCACGTTCGAGCAGCCGGCGGCGAACTTCTACCGCACCACGCAGACCACCACGGACACGCTGGAAACCACCGCGCAGATCTTCCTCGGCGCGCGGCTGCAATGCGCCAAATGCCACAATCATCCTTACGAACGCTGGACGCAGGACAACTACTACGGCATGGGCGCGATCTTCGAGCGCGTGAAGCGCAAGACCACGCCACGCGCGGGCGAGCAGCTCATCTACACCGCCCGCCACGGTGAGATCACCCAGCCGCGCACCGGCAAGGAGATGAAGCCGTGGGCTCCCGGCGCGGGCCAGCTGGCGGATGCCGAGGACACGGACCGCCGAGAGGTGTTTGCGCAGTGGCTCACCCGGCCGGAGAACCCGTTCTTCGCGCGCGTCGAGGCCAACCGCATCTGGTCGCACCTGATGGGCCAGGGCATCGTCGAGCCGGTGGATGATTTCCGCGACTCGAACCCGCCGTCGAACGTCGAACTGCTGGAGGCGCTGGCGAAGGACTTCGCCGCGCACCAGTTCGACCGCAAGCACCTGCTGCGCACCATCCTCAACAGCGCCACTTACCAGGCGAGTTCCCGCGCGGAGCATTTCAACGAGGACGACACGCGCAATTTTTCCCACGCCCGGCAGCGGCTGCTCACTGCCGAGCAGTTGCTCGACGCCGTGTGTCACGTCACCGGCATGCCGGAGCGCTTTGGGAACCTGCCTGCTGGCACCATGGCCACACAGCTCCCCGCGCCGGAGCCGGGCAACGCCTTCCTCGGCGTCTTCGGCCAGCCGCAGCGCATCTCCGCCTGCGCCTGCGAGCGGCCCAGCGCGCCGCAGCTTGCCCAGGCACTCCAACTCTTCAACGGCCCGCTCATCCACGGCAAGCTCCAGGCCAAGGACAACCGCCTCCGCCGCAGCCTGACGGCGGGCAAGTCCGATGCTGACATCATCACGGAGCTTTACCTCGCCGCTCTCTGCCGTCCGCCGAAGGAGGCCGAACTCGCCACGGCCGTGAAGCACGTCACCGGCAATGCCGATCACGAGCGCGCGCTGGAAGACATCGCCTGGGCGCTGTTGAACCTGAACGAGTTTCTCTTCCAACACTGAGGTGAGGATGACGCGCCGCCCTGCTTTCTCCCACCGTCTTGCGGTCCTCCTGCTGGCCATCGCCTTGCCGCTCTCGGCTGCGGAAAAGCTCGTCAGCTTCAGGGCCAACATCGCGCCCATTCTCATCGCGAAGTGCCAGGCCTGCCATGGCGAGAAGAGCGCGAAGGGCAACTACCGGCTCGATACTTACGAGGCTTTGATGGCCGGGACCGTTTCCGACCGAAACGTCATCGCCGGCAAGTCCGCCGCGAGCAAGTTCCACCAGCTTCTCATCACCAAGGATGCCGACGACCGCATGCCGCAAAAGGCGGACCCGCTCCCGCCGGCGCAGGTCGAGCTGGTGAAGCGCTGGATCGAGCAGGGTGCGAAGTTCGATGGCCCCGATCCCAAGCTGGCGCTCGCGGAACTGGTCCCGCCACGCGAGCACGCGCCCGCCCCGAAGGTGTATGCGGCTGCGATCCCCACCACCGCGCTGGCCTTCAGCCCCGATGGCAAGGAGCTGGCCGTGTCCGGCTTCCGCGAGATCACGGTGTGGGACGCGGCGAGCGGGCAGTTGCTCCGGCGCATCGGCAACGTCGCCGCGCGCACCTACGCGCTCGCCTGGAGCGCGGATGGCAAGCGCCTCGTGGCCGGCAGCGGCATCCCCGGTGAACTCGGCGAAGCCCGCCTGTTCGAGGCGGACACTGGAAAACTGCTCAAAGTGCTCGGGGCCCACGGGGACGTAGTGCAGGACGTGAAGTTCAGCCCCGATGGTCAGCTCCTCGCCACCGCGTCGGCGGACGGCACGATAGTGGTGTATGACGCCAGCACGGGTGCACGTCGGCGGATGATCGCGAATCATTCGGATGCGGTGACCGCCATCGCGTTCAGCCCGGATGGCAAGCGTCTGGCCTCCGCCAGTCTGGACAAGTCCGCGAAGGTTTTCGACGTGGCGAGCGGTGCGCCGATCAGCACTTACATCGGCCACGAAGCGGCCGTGTATGGCGTGGTGTTTGGTGACGCCAAGCAGGTCTTCACGGCGGGGCGCGACCGCAAAATTCACGTCTGGAACCCGGACGACGGGAAGAAGGCCGGCGACATCAAAGGGTTCGGGCACGAGGTCTTCAAGCTGGTCGCGACGGCTGAGGCGCTCTTCAGTTGCTCCGCCGACGGCACCGCGCGCCAGCACGCGCTCACCGACCGCAAGGAGCAACGCACCTTCAGCAGCGAGAAGGAATGGCTTTACTCGCTCACCGTCCACGAGGCCACGAAACGCGTGGCCGCTGGCGGCTTCGACGGGCAGGTGCGGGTGTGGGGCACGGCGGATGGAGCGCTGGCCAAGAGCTTTCTCGCCGCACCGGGCTTCACCACGGCGGACCGCTAGCTCGCAAACGGGTTCATCACTTTCACTCCGGTTCGCTCAAAGTCGCTGACGTTGCGTGTCACGACAGTCAGCCCATGACGCTGGGCCGTCGCGGCGAGCTGGCTGTCGAGCGAAGGGACAGCGATCCCGGCACGATCCCATCCCGCCTTGAGCTGGCCCCAGACGTGGGCGGTGCTGGTGTTGAAGCTGAGAATGCGGCCCCGCATGCAGTCGCAGAGCGCCGTGAGCCAGGCGCGAAGCTGGGTTTTGCGTCGTCCGGCGGGAAGGCGCTCAATACCCCGGCGAATCTCACCAATGGTGATGCTGCTCACATAGAGGTCCGCTTCGTGCGCGCGCAGCCAGGTGACGACCTCGGCGTCCGGCCTGGGCCTGGCCGGTTCACTGAAGACATTTGTGTCCACCAGATAGCTCACAACGCGGGCGGCTCGGAGTCGTCGCGCTCGCGAGGCGGGATTTCAAACGGAGCGGGACACGCCAGCAGGAGGTCCACCAAGCCGTGGTTCGCCGGCGAGGAGATGCGGCGCAGGGTGATCGTATCCTCGTCCTCGATAGCCACCTCGAAGTCGTCTCCGGGCGAGAGATGGAGCTGCTCCCGCACCGGCCCGGGCAGGACGAGCTGGCCTTTTTGTGACAGGACGGTAGTCATGGTAAGATTATCCTACCCGACTTGACGGCAGAGGCAAGGGCGCGATTGCCCGCACGGAAGGGGGAAGCCGTTGGACGATCAGATCTCACGAGCCGAACCCCCTCGCCCTGCGAAGCAGGAGCGGGGCGAGGGACGGGGAGTGGGATGTCTCGACAGAAGGTGCCACGCGCCGATGTGATGCCCCTCCTCTCCCCGGCCTATTTCTTCTCCTTCCCTTTCAACATCTTCTGCACCCGCTCATTCTCCTTCTCCAGCGCAGCGGGTGGGACGGGCATGGGTGTGAAGGGAAACCGCGTGAGCTTCTCCTCCGGCGGGATCGTGCGCAGGCGCAGGTTGCGGAACCACACGTCCGCGCCGTGGTCCTGCAAGCGCAGGAACGCGCCGCGCGCCGCGAGGTTTGCGCCCCGGATGCGGAGCAGTTCGATCTCCTTGGCCCATTTCGGATCGGTGTAGTCGAAGTCCATCACCGCCTCGCCGTTGAGCCAGTGCTGGATGACGGTGCCTTTGCACACCACGCGGCCTTCGTTCCACTCGCCCAGCGCGCGGGTCGCGTCTTTGGACGGAGCCATGCAGAAGAAGAGCGAGGCGGCGGCCTGGCGCGGATTCTCGCCGTAGGGGCTGTTGACGTTGTCGAGCACCTGATACTCGTATTGGCCGG
>CAZOCL010000430.1:0-5542 GCA_964578245.1 uncultured Klebsiella sp.
CGTGTCCACCTGGCTGGGCGCGCCGTTCATGAAGAGGAAGATGACGTGCTTGGCCCTGGTCGGAAAATGCGGCGCGCGCGGTGCCAGCGGCGATTGCGCGACCGGCGCAGCCTGAGCGGAGGCAAAGAAGCCATCACGCTGGAGGAGGTCCAGCAAGCCCAAGCCCGCGAAGCCCGCGCCCGCCTGCCACAGGAACTCGCGGCGGGATCGGCCGCAAGGGGTAGGGTTCGGGCGGAAGGTGTGGTGGGGGTTCATGGCAGCGAAGTCTTGGCGCGTCTTGGACTGCGGTGGCAAGCGGAGCGCGACACCGCTTTGGCGTCCCGCGGAGCGGTCTTCCTTTGGAGATGCTGGGGCATTCGTTCCGCTCTGCGGGATGCCAAAGCGCCGTCGCCGCTTCGCTCTGCCGGCGCAGTCCAGGACGTGCGTCGTGCTCCTTGGCGTGTTGGTGGGTTCGTCACGGTTCAGTCCGGATACACGAACTCATTCAAATTCAGCACCACGCGGCACATCTGCGTGAGCGCGGCACGGGCGGCTTCTTCGGTCGAAATGTTCTTGCTGGCCGCGGTGGCTTCGCGCAACTGGTTGTCGGTTTCCTCGGCGAGGAAGCGTTGCATCGCGGTGAGTTCCTCAGGCCGGGGCGCACGGGCCAGCGCGAGGCGCCACGCGAGTTGAATCTTGTCAGCAGGCAGCGGCCCGGCCTCGCGGCGGAGACGGTCGGCGAAGTGTCGGGCCTGGCGGTTCACGAACTCGCCGTTGAAGAGCGTGAGCGCCTGCGGGGCCACGCTCGTGACCGCGCGTTTGTCACTGCTCTGCGTGGTGTCGCAGACGTCGAGCACTTCGAGCATCGGCACGACGAACGAGCGCTTGAGGAAGGCATAAACGGTGCGACGCGAGGCATCGGCCTCATCAAAGGGCTTCCAGATGCTGTTCGGGTCGCTGCTGCCCGCGAGGGCCTCCTTCGGCACCTCGGGATACATGCTCGGCCCGCCCACGCGCGGGTTCAGCCGCCCGCTCACTGCGAGCATCGAGTCCCGGATGGCCTCGACTTCGAGGCGGCGGTAGGGGAAGTGCCAGAGCAGCGTGTTCTCCGGGTCTTCTGAATGCGGAGTGCGGAGTGCGGAGTGCGGAATAGCCAAGGCGCGCGGTGTCCCTGATTCCGCGTTCCGCATTCCGCGTTCCGCATTTGCAGCTCCCGCCTGCTGCCACGTCGCGCTCGCCAGTATCAACCGATGCAGCTTCTTCACCGACCATCCGCCTTCCTTCACGAACCAGTCCGCCAGCCAGTCGAGCAGTTCGGGGTGCGTGGGCGCGGTGCCGATCAGGCCGAAGTCGCTGGGCGTGCGCACGAGGCCCTCGCCGAAGTGGTGCTGCCAGACGCGGTTCACGAGGACGCGCGCGGTGAGCGGGTTGTCCGCGCTGGCGATCCAGTTTGCCAGTGTGAGGCGGCGATGCGTGGTGAACTCATCGGGCGGCGTGAAGGCCGGTTGCTTCGCCGTCAGTGCCACCGGCACCGCAGGGAAGACCTCCGGACCGGGGTTGTGCGCGCTGCCGCGCAAGAAGACGAAGCTCTTCGGCGGCGAAGGCGAGGACTCGTAGCGGAAGTAGCCGCGCGGCAGATCGGGCGTCGCGCGGCGCAGTTCGGCAATGGCGGCTTCAGTGGCGCTGAACTTCTCTTGGGCATCGGCGGGCAGGGCCTTGGTCAACTCCGCTTCCAACTGCGCAGTGAACTTCTTCACCAGCTCCTTCTGCGCGGGTGTCTGCTGCTTCGCCTCAGTGCGAATGGCCGCGACCGCATCGGCAGGCAGAGTGGATTTTCCGCTGGCGAGGAATTCCGTCCGCAACGCGGCCCGCACGGTCTCCATTTCCTTCGTCAGCGCGGCGATGCGCTGATCGCGCTCGGCGAGTGCCTTGAGCTGCGCACGCGTGCCGGCCGGGGCATCCAGGTCGCTGCGACCGGACTGCGTGCGCTTCAGCGGGGCGAAGACCGCGGCGAGGCTGTAGTAGTCGCGCGCAGTAAGGGGATCGAACTTGTGGTCGTGGCAGCGCGCACAGCCCAGCGTGACGCCGAGGAACGCCTGCGACGTCGTGCGGATCATGTCATCCACCTGATCCGCACGGTCCTGCAATTGGTCAGCGGGCTCGTCATCCCACGGGCCGAGCCGGTGGAAGCCGGTGGCAATGAGCGTCTCGGCATTCGCATCGGGCAGCTCGTCTCCGGCGATCTGCTCGCGGATGAAACGGTCGTAAGGCTTGTCTGAGTTGAAGGCGGCGATGACGTAGTCGCGGTAGCGCCAGACATTCGGTTTGGCGGCATCGCGCTCGTAGCCGTTGGACTCCGCGTAACGCGCGAGGTCCAGCCAGTGGCGGCCCCAGCGCTCGCCGTAGTGCGGGCTGTCGAGGAGCTTTTCTATGAGCTGGCTATAGGCCCTATGCGACCCATTCGTCGTATGAGACTTATAGGAAAGCTCGAAGGCCTCCACCTCGTCGGGAGCTGGCGGCAAGCCCAGCAGGTCAAGGTGCAGGCGGCGAATGAGCACCCGCGGCTCTGCTGAAGCCGATGGCTGCCAGCCGCGTTCCTCCAGCTTCGCGAGGATGAAGTGGTCGATCGGGTTGCGCGGCCACGACTGGTTCTTCACCGCGGGCACCGCGGGGCGCACGGGTGGCACAAATGACCAGTGCTTCGCCGTGCTGTCCGCTGGCCAGATCGCCCCTTCGGCCACCCAGCGAGTGAGCAACTCGACTTGCGCCGAGGTAAGCGCGCCACCTTTGGGGGGCATCAGTTCGTCCGCGTCGTGCGTGACGATACGCTTGATGAGTTCGCTCTTCGCGGGCGTGCCGGGGGTGATGCCGGGCTCCTTGGACTTGCCGCCTTTGAGCGCGGCTTCGCGGGAGTCGAGGCGCAGCCCGCCCTTGGCATGTTCGGCGTCGTGGCAAGCGAGGCAGCGCTTCACGAGCAGCGGACGCACCTCGCGCGTGAAGTCCACGGGCGGCGTCGCCGCGTCTGCCGAACCAAAGGGCCAGACGACCAGAGCCAGCGCCGCCATGAGCGCGAGGGCGGCGGTCGGATTGCTGGCGGGCACGCTAGGGTTCACGGAATCGAATTACGCATCAGGCGCGCATGATATTCAAGGGCGACCTGGTGACAAACGCCAGTGCAACGAATGCGTGCAGCGGGAAGCACGGCCTTTCTCAGCACCCGGGCCTTTTGACTTTCACGGTGCCGTCCGAAAGACTCGCGACATGCGCCGGTTCCCATACTTGCCAAGCTTCTCACTGGTCCTGTCGTGGTGCGCTTTCTTTGTCGCCGCGCAACCGGCCAGACCGGCCTTGCCCTGCCGCATTGAGATCGTAGAACAGGGGAGCGGCTGGCCGGTGCCGTTGGTGGAACTGCGGACGACTCATCAGGTGCGATTGGTTTCGGACAATGCCGGCGTGATCGCCTTCGATCTGCCGGAGTTAATGGGCCGCGAGACGTGGTTCGAGGTGCACGGGCACGGCTACGAGGTGAAGGCGGATGGCTTTGGCATGCGCGGTGTGAAGCTCAGGCCGGAGCCGGGCCAGACGCTGCGGGTGGAGGTGCGCCGGACCATCATCGCGCAGCGCGTCGGGCGGCTGACGGGGGCGGGGATTTTCGCGGAGAGCCAGAAGCTCGGGCTGGAAGTGGATTGGAAAGAGTCCGGCCTTGTCGGGCAGGACACCGTGCAGAATGCGGTGCATCGCGGGAAGCTCTACTGGTTCTGGGGCGATACAACGCTCGCGCGGTATCCGTTGGGCATCTACGACGGCACCGGTGCAACCACGCTGGTGCAACCCGCCGCGCTGCAACCGCCGCTGCGGCTGCCGTTGGATTACTTCGCGGATGCGAAAGGGATACCACGCGGCATCGCGCCGATGGCCGGCAGCGGACCCACCTGGGTGGCGGGCATGGCGAGCCTGCCGGATCGCACCGGCACGCCGCGTCTGGTGTGCTCCTACATGAAGATCAAAGGGCATCTGGATGCCTATGAGTGGAGCCTGGCCGTGTGGAACGAGGAGAAGAATGTCTTCGAGAAGCTGAAGACCGTCTGGACGAAATCCGATGCCACGCCGAAAGCACCGCCGGTTCCCGATGGCCATGCAGTGGCGTGGCGGGATGCGGCTGGCAAGGACTGGCTGCTCTTCGGCAACCCATTGCCACGCCTGCGCTGCCCGGCGACCTTCGAGGCGTGGCAGGACGCGAAAACCTGGGAAGTGCTCACGCCGCAGGCGAGTCTGCCCAGCGCGAGTGGTGGGACCGTGAAGCCGCACAGCGGGTCCATCGCGTGGCACCCGACGCGCAAGCGGTGGGTGACGGTCTTCATGGAGTCCTTCGGCAAGCCGTCCGTCTTCGGCGAGCTGTGGTATGCGGAGGCGGACGCGCCGACGGGTCCGTGGGGAACCGCGGTGAAGGTGTTGAGCCACGACAATTACACCTTCTACAATCCGCGTCTGCATATTGAGTTCACGCCGGAGGGTTCGCCGTGGCTGTTCTTCGAGGGCACCTACACGGCGGAGTTCGCGAACAAGCCCACGCCCACCCCGCGCTACAACTACAACCAGATCCTCTACCGGCTGGACCTGAACGACGCGGCGCTGAAGCCGGCGCAGCAGCGGTAAGGGCTGACGTGGGACGTGGGGCGTGGGACGTGGCTATCGTCGGACGCGTTCGGTGTGCTTCACGCACCACGCACCACGCACCACGCTATTGCTACTCAGCAGGCGGTTCGGAAGCCGCCGGAGGTTCCGGCGGCGGCGGTGGGGGAGGTGGCGGCGGCGTGCGCTGGAAGAACTTGGTCACGTTCTCCACATCCGCATCCGCGAAGTCCACGGTGGCCTCGGGCGCGCGATGTCGCGCGATTTCCAGCAACGTATGGATGTTGATGACCGTTGGCGTGGCCTTGTCCGCGATGAGTTCCGGGGCGCTCTGCGTGTCGGAGATCACTACGAGGAGGCACGTTTCATCCACATGCCGGATGAGCGTGTGGAAGCCGGTGCCGCTCACGCGGAGCTGCGTGAAGAAGTTTTCCTTGAGCCGCCGGGACATTTCCTGCGCGGCACTGAAGGCATTCGAGGCGAGGCTAGCGAATTCGCGCGGGTCGCATGGCATTTCACCGCCCGCGCGGTGGATGAGGTAGCCAGCCCGTTCAACGACCAGAACGCCCTGCACCCCGCTCCGGGCGACGAAGTCCTTGAGGAGCAGGTCGAGCTGCAGGACATCGTCCGCGTTGAGCTGGGGGAAGCCCTTCATGGGAATGCGGAATGCGGAATCTGGAATGCGGAACGGGCGGGCTGCAGTCCGGCTGTCCGGCGTGAGCTGGCGACCTGAAACCGGGAACGCTTCATCACTTGCCGCCGCTGAGGAACTTGTTCAACAGCAGGCCGGTGATGGCGTTGAGCGTCTCAAAGACGCCTTCACACTTGGGCGCAATGGCCGGGAAGCTGGGCACTTGAACGTCCCGGTTGTTCAGCAGGAAGTCCATGTATTCGACCGGCGCGGGGTTGGCGGAGTCGCGCTTGTTGTATT
>CAZOCL010000431.1:0-5487 GCA_964578245.1 uncultured Klebsiella sp.
CGCACCTTCGACCAGATGGGCATCATCGAGGCGCTGTTCCGGGTGAAGACCTGAGCTGGAGCGTCGGTGTCAGAAAGATGGGGTCAGAAGAATCCCGAATGGGAAATCTTTCTGACCCCAGTTACCTGCCCTTAAGAAACCGACATGAACTCCGAGGTCGAGGCGGCCAAGCACCCGTAGCGCAGACTTGCAGTCTGCTGTTTCGCCGGCTTGCAGCCGGCAGACCATTCTTTACTTCGGACGCTTCAACAAGTGCATGACCTCCGCGGGTTGCAAACCCGCGAAACAGCAGGCTGCAAGCCTGCGCTACAGGCGGCAGGGCAGTTCGCCGGACTACTACGGAGTTCGAGTTGAACCCGGCCTCCGAAGCGGGCGAACGCTGACGACGAGGAGCGCGGCCTTCAGGCCGCAGAAACGGTAGCACGCCATGGATGGTTCGGGCGCACTTTCCGGGCGGCCTTCTGCGGCTAAACGCCGCGCTCCGCTTGGTGCTGGCGCTCTCGGTTTCGGAGTTCGGGCTTAACCCGAACTCTGAAGTTGAAACCGCGGATTTCGCGGATGACACGGATAAGAAGGGCTTTCCAGCGCTGTGTTGCGGAACCAATCCAGCCGGTGGCGAGCTTGCGGAATCGGTTCTTTATCCGCGGTTTTCCTTCCGGAATTCGGACTGAAATCTTCCTGCCCCCAATTTTCCTGCCCAATTCCCGCCGGCAAATTCGACCAGCTCAACAGTTCAGCGCAGATAATCCAGCAGCGACATGTTCATGATGCTGCCGCCGGTTTGGAGCGCCGCCTGATAGGCGTTTTGCGTTTCGCTGAGGCGCACGAGGGTTTGCGCCAGGTCCGCGTCCGCCTCGCCGGAGATGAGCTTCTCCACGGAGAGGGACCGGCTGGCCGCGAGGTTGTCGGTGGCTTCCAAGCGGGCCTGCACCGAGCCGTTCTGTGCGATGTGAAAGAGGAAATTGTCCTCGTCCTGCTGCAACGCGGGCAGGTCGGAACCGTTCACCGAAGTGGCGTCGCCCGCCTGCAAGTGGTTCTGGAGCGAGATCAGGTGGTTGAAGAAGTCCGCGCCCGCACTGCTGTCGGCGAAGAGGCCGCGCGGTCCGGAGCCGCTGGTATTGGCACCCACTGCCTGCGCGGACATGGTCATGCCTTCCGTGACTTCTGTCTGGGCCTGGCTGGCATTGCCCTGGTAGGTCACCGCCGTGACCTGGCCGCTGCCATTCGTGCTGACGGTGAACGCCGGCTGGTCGGTCTTGGTCCCGGCGAAGACGTAGTTGCCGCGGTGCTTGGTGTTCGCGAGCTGGGCCGCCTGCTGGATGAGCTGCGTCACCTCGGTCGCGTAATTGCGGAGATCGTCCGGCGATTTGGTGCCGTCCGCCAGCACGGCGATTTCCCCCGCGCGGTCGGAAATCTTCTTGAGCGCGGACATGGCGCTGTAGCTGACCGTGGCCTGCTCCTTGAGCGAGGCGAGGTTCTTGCGGTGCTGCTCGACGGAGCGCGCCTCGGTCTGGAGGTCCAGCACCCGCCGCATGGCTCCGGGGTCGTCTTCCGCCTGCGTAATGCGCTGGCCGGTGGCGGCCTGCTGCTGGAGGCGGTTCTGCCGCGTCGTGATCCGGGCAAGCTGCCCCACGAGAGTCTCCGAAAACATGGTGCTGGTGACGCGCATGGCTAACGTTTCATGTTCACGATCACGTCCAGCATTTCATCCACGGTCGTGATCAGCTTGGCCGAGGCGGCGAACGCCTTTTGAAACTTCACGAGATCGGTCATTTCCTCGTCGAGGGAGACGCCACTGACCGAGGCTCGTTGCTGGGAGAGCATGGCGGAGACGGCTTCCTGATCGCTCACCTGCTCGTTGGCAGTCGAGAGCGACTGGCCCAGGGAGGCGACGGCCTGGGCGTAATGCTGCTGGACGGTCTGGTTGCCGAGGGAGGCGATGCGGGTGTCCGCGAGCTGCGCCAGCGCAAGGGCCGCCTGGTTGTCACCGACCGCGCCAGAGACGCCGGCGGCCTGCACGAGATTCGGGTTCGCGATGAGCGCGGCGTTCACCGCCATGGTGCTGGCCGTGCTGCCGGTGAAGAACGGCGCGCCGGAGCTGCCGGTCAGGCTGAAGCCCGAGCTGTGAAGCGTGTTCACCGCCGTGATGAGCTGGCTGGCCTCGGTATTGAGGCTCGTGCGCAAGTCCGCCAGGGCACCGTCCCGGGCGTCAATGGTGCCCTGCATCGCGCCGCTGGTCAGGGGCAGAGCCACGCCGCCGGTGGCGGTGCGGATGAGCAAGGCTCCCGTGCCCGGGTCATACGCCTGCAACGTGTCATTCACGTTCTTGCCCGTCACCATGGCCGTGCCATTGATGGATAGATTTACGCCGCCGGAGGAGTCTTCCGTGGCGTCCACCTTTACGAGCTGCGAAAGGGCTTCGATCTTCTCCTGGCGCAGGTCGCGGAGGTCGTTGGCTGCGCCGCCACTGCCGACCTCGGCGTTCAGGATGTCGTCGTTCAGCGAGGCGATGGACGACATCAGGTCATTGGCCGTGCCAACCGTGTCCTGCAACTGCTGGTTCAGCAGGGTGTGGAGGTCGCCAAGGCGCTGGTCGGTCACCTGGAACCGATTTGCGAGAGTCTGGGCCTTCTGCAGCAGCACCTGACGGTCCGCGACGGAGGTGGGGTTCGTCGCGACGCTTTGAAAGGCATCGAACAAGTCCTGCAGGCCTTCCGCGAGGCCGCTCTGCACCCCGGCCGCCGCCGCGCCTTCCGCACCACTGGCCTGCCGGTCAATGCTCTGGCCCAGTTCGGACTGGGCGTATTGGAGCGCCTTTTGCTGGGACAGCCAGTAACCACTCACGCTCGATTCCGTGATGATGCGCTGGTCGAGCAGGGCATCCCGGATCTGCTGCACCTGGGTGACCTGGGCACCGGTGCCGACCGGCCCGAGGGGAGTGGGCAGGGCGTTGTTGGTGCGGATCAGCACCCGCTGCCGGGCATAGGCGGGATTGTTGACGTTGGCCAGGTTGTGGCCAGCCGTCTCAATGCCCTGCTGCTGCGCTTGCAGCGAGCGCGTTCCCATTCCCAGTGTGCCGAAGAGTCCGAGCATGACGAAAATCGGTTAGCCCACGGCGTCGTAGAGGGTCCGGGATGGCAGCATGGTCGGGGCCATCACTCCGGCGTGGCCGTAGGTGAGCGGTCGTGACTGCGGCACCAGCGAGCCGATCAGGCTCTGCATCAGTTCCACCGAGCGGCTGAGCAGGAAGTGGTTCTGCCGGGCGCGGTGCTGCACGCGGCGAAGTAGATCGTTGTTCTCCTCCACCAGCGCCAGCACGAGCGGACGGACCGGGGGCGGGAGGAAGGGCAGCAGCTCCGCGAAGGGCGTCTCGTCGCGCAGGCCGAACGAGCGGGCCACCACGGTGCGGCATTCTTCGCGGTGGCGGCGCGCGCCCTGGATCACGGTGCCGTGCTCCTGGATGTGCAGCACGGTGGCGGTGAGTTCGTCGGCAACACGCGCGCAGACCTGTTCCTGCTGCTGGTCCAGGAGCGCGAGCATCTCGCCGTATTGCTGCAGTTCGTCGCGCAGCGCCTCAATGAGTCGTTGGAGTGCGTCAGTCATGGCCGATGGTTTCGGAAAGTTTGGGAGCGGTGGAAAGTTGCCGGTTGAGGTCGCGACTCAGGCTGCTGGCCAGGCCCATCCCGCCGGAGCGGGTGAGGTTGTCGGCCATCTGGTTCACGATCAGATCCTGGTAGATGCCAGCCTGGGCGGACTGGCCGGTCAGGCTGGTCTTGATGACGGGCTTCATGGCTTCGCCCAGAATCTGGCGGACCAGAATGGCTTCAAATTGGCGGCCCGCCTCCGCGACCTTCTGCGCCTCGGAGAGCTGCTTGCTGTCCGCCAGCCGGTCCAGCGGCAGGTTCGCCGGGGTCGGACGGGATTGGAGGGCGGCGAGTTCCATGTCAGCGGATGAGGAGTTCGGCCTGAAGCGCGCCGGCCTGCTTCATGGCCTGGAAAATGGCCATCATGTCGCGCGGGGTGACGCCCAGGGCGTTGAGCGCGCTGGCGACCTTCTCGACGGTGGGCAACTCGGGCAGGGTGACGAGTCCGGTCTTGGTTTCGGTGACGTTCGTCTCCTCGGTCTTAGTCACCTGCGTGGTGCCGGTCTGCGAGAAGGGTGCGGGTTGAGACACGTTCTGAGTCGAGGCGACGTTGATCGTGAGGTTGCCGTGCGAAACCGCGCAGTTGGCGATCTTGATGCGTGAGTTCGCGACGATGGTGCCAGTGCGCTCGTTGATGACGATGCGCGCGGGCATGTCCGGGGTGACCTCGATGATCTCCAGCCGGGCGATGAAATCCACCGGAACACCTTCGGTGCCGCGAGGCATGGTGACGCGCACGGTGCCCATGTCCAGGGCCTGGGCCGAGTTGGTGAACTTCTCGTTGATGGCCGCGGCCACGCGGGCGGCGGAGGTGAAGTCCGCCTGGCGCAGCAGCAGGTCAATCTGGTTGTCGCGCACAATGGTCGAAGGAATCTCACGCTCCACGAGCGCGCCGCCGATGATCTGGGCGACGGTCGGGTGGTTCTTCTGCACCGTCGCGCCGCCCGCGCCGCCGGAGCCACCGATGAAGCCGCCGACGGACAGCGGGCCTTGGGCGACGGCATAGACCTTGCCGTCCGCACCGGTAAGCGGTGTCTGGAGCAGCACGCCGCCTTGCAGCGTCTTGGCGTCGCCCATGGAGGAGACGTTCACGTCAATCCGCGAGCCGGACTTGGCATAGGCGGAAATGTCGGCGGTGAGCATGACCACGGCGACATTCTTGGAGGAGAGCGTCGCCGCCGGCACGTTGATGCCGAAACGCTGGAGCATGTTGGCAACCGCCTGGCGCGTGTAAATGGGGTCCTTGTCACCATCACCAGCAATGCCCGTGACGAGGCCGAAGCCGGTGAGCTGGTTGTCCCGCGCCCCGGCAATCATGGCGATGTCCTTGATGCGGGTGGCGGCGGAAGAGGAGAGCGGGAGGGTCAGGAGGGCAGCCAGCAACAGAGCGAGCGTGGCCCGCGTGTTTCGTGTTGCGTGTTGCGTGAAGCAGTTCGAGTGCGTGCGGACAAAGTCACGCAACACGCAACACGCAACACGCAGCATCACACGCATGGAGCCGGTGGCTTTCAAATGGCAGGGTTCGTTCTTCATGCTGCCCCTCAGAACGGCGTGACCTTCTCCCAGAACTTGGTGAACCAGCCGCGCTTCTGCGAGTCGGAGACCGCGCCCTTGCCGATGATCTTGATCGTGGCGTCGGCGACGTTGTAGCTGAGCACGGTGTTGTTCGCCTGCACGTCGTCAAAGCGCACGGTGCCGCGCAGCACCACATCCTGGTCCTCGCCCGAATACGAGGTGTGGCGCGTGCCTTCGACGACCAGGTTCTTGTTCGGCAGCACGTCGATCACGCGGACCGCAACGCGGGCGGTGATGGTCTCGCTGTTGGCGATCTGGCCGCCGCCGT
>CAZOCL010000432.1:0-5470 GCA_964578245.1 uncultured Klebsiella sp.
GCGGCGATGGTGGTGATGATCACCTTCGTCGGCTCGCTCATCTTCATCTTCAGCGTCGGCTACATGAGCCACGATGAGAACTTCACGCGGTTCTTCTGCTTCCTGTCCCTCTTCGCCGCCGCGATGCTCGGCCTGATCATCGCGAACAACCTGCTGCTGCTCTTCATGTGCTGGGAGCTGGTGGGCCTCGCGAGCTATCTGCTCATTGGCTTCTGGTTCCACAAGCCCAGTGCGGCGGCGGCGGCCAAGAAAGCCTTCATCACCACGCGCATCGGCGACGTGTTCTTCTTCCTCGGCATCGTGTGGCTCTATTCGGAGACCGGCACGCTGCTCTTCTACGACAGCGGTCACGGCTGCCTCGAACAGGATGCGCTGTCCAAGATGGTCGCGCACTCAACGATTGCCGGGCTCGCGGCCAGTTCGGCGATTGGTCTGCTGCTCTTCAGCGGGGCGATCGGCAAGTCCGGCCAGGTGCCGTTGCACGTCTGGCTGCCGGACGCGATGGAAGGTCCCACTCCAGTCAGCGCGCTCATCCATGCGGCCACGATGGTGGCGGCGGGCGTGTTCCTCGTCGCCCGGGTGTATCCGCTGATGGAGATGCATCAGGCCGGGGTCTCCGAGCCGATTCCGCTTGCGGCGGTGACGTGGGTTGGGGCTATCACTGCGATCTTCGGCGCCCTGGTCGCCGTGGCGCAGACCGACATCAAACGCATTCTGGCTTACTCCACCGTTTCGCAATTGGGCTACATGATGATGGGGCTCGGCATCGGTGGCGTGGGCGTCGGAATGTTCCACCTGCTCACGCATGCCTTCTTCAAGGCGCTGCTCTTCCTTGGCTCCGGCTCGATCATCCATGGCTGCCATGAGGAGCAGGACATCCGGCGGATGGGTGGCCTGAAGAGATACATGCCCGTGACCTTCGTGACCTACGCCATTGGCATGATGGCGCTGGCGGGGGTGCCGCTGGTCTTCTGCGGTTTCTGGTCAAAGGATGAGATTCTGCATGTGGCGTGGTTCTACCAGCCGAGCAAGATCCCCTTCTTCCTCGGTCTGGCGGGCGCGTTCCTCACGGCGTTCTACATGACGCGGCAGATGTGCTTTGTTTTCGCGGGCAAGTATCGTGGGGGGCACGGAGAAGCGGAGAAGTGGAGTGCTGGAGTGACGGAGTCTGGCAGCGCTGGACACGACCACCATCACTCCATCACTCCATCACTCCACCACTCCGCCGCGTCCCACGAGCCGCACGAAAGTCCGGCGGTAATGACCCGGCCGCTGCAAATCCTCGCGGCTTGCACCGTGCTTTTGACGCTGCTCAGCACGCCGCTCTGGCCGTGGCTGCCGGAGTATTTGATCAACGAATCTGTGCATTTCAGTGCGGCGAAGCTCTTTAACCTCGGGACGCTCACGTTGATTGTCGTCTCCGGGGTGGTGGTCGCGGCGGGCATCGGCCTGGGCTGGTGGTTCTATGGCCTGCTCCCGGCGGAGACGCCGGATGAAGTGGACCCGCTGGAACAGCAGTTTCCCGAGCAGTTTGGCTGGTCGCGCGGCAAGTTCTTCGTGGATGAACTCTACGCTGCGACCTTCGTAAAGTGGAACGCCCGCTTCGGCGAACTGTGCGACGAGCTGGACCGCCGGGTGCTCGACGTGCTCGTGTCGATGATTGGCTGGCTCACGACGGGTTGCGCGGTGCTCGCCAAGCTCTTTGACGAGTTTGTGGTGAACAAGCTGTTCGATGCCGGATGCGGGGAAGTGCGACGTGGCGCGGAGGTCGCTTCGGAATTGCAAGGCGGGCAGATCCACCAATACCTGCGCAGCATCGGTCTGGCGCTGGTGCTCTTTGTTTTCATTCTGGCCGTGGGGTGCAACAAGTGAACGGCCTGCCGCTCATCTCCATTCTGACCTTCCTGCCTTTGGTGGGGGCGGCGCTCGTCTTTGGCGTGGACCGTGAGCGGCGGCAGCTAGCCCGGGGGCTCACTCTGGCGGTTAACATTCTGGCCCTCGCGGTGGTCGCGGCGCTGTGGGGGAACTCCAACCCGTCAGACGGCGGGATGCAATTCGTGGAGCGGCACGTGTGGATTCCGACCTTGGGCATCGAGTATCACCTCGGGCTCGATGGGCTTGGCTTCGTGATGATCATGCTGGCCGCGCTGGTCATTCCCATGGCGGTGCTGGCCTCGGAGCGGATTCGCGAGAACGTGCCCCTCTACTGCGGCCTCTTCCTGTTCCTGGAGGGCGGCCTCTTCGGTGCTTTCACGGCGCTGAACTTCTTCCACTGGTTCCTGTTCTGGGAGCTGAGCCTGATACCGGCGTTCTTCCTCATCAAGCTGTGGGGCGGACCGCGACGGTCCGAGGCGGCACTTCAGTTCTTCGTCTATACCATGGTGGGCAGCATCGCGCTGCTGCTGGCGTTCCTGGCGCTGTTCCTCGCCACGGGCACGTTTGACTTCCTCAAGCTGGGCGAACTGGCCCGCACCAAGGCCCTCGGCCCAGCGGTTGATGCGAAGTTTGCCTGGCTCGGGCTGGGCGCGGGCAAGGCCTATGTGCTGCTCTTCCTCGGTGCCCTGCTGGGCTTCGCCGTGAAGGTGCCGCTGTGGCCGTTCCATACGTGGCTGCCGCTGACGTATTCCGAAGCGCCCACGCCAGTCTCGATGGCGCTGACGGGCGTGATGTCCAAGCTGGGCGTGTATGGATTCGTGCGGTTGCTGCTGCCGATCTTCCCCGAGCCGATGCAGGCGCTGCTCACGCCGCTGCTCTGGCTGGCGGTGGCGACCATCGTCCTGAGCGCCTTTGCCGCGCTGGCCCAGCGTGACCTCAAGCGCATCCTCGCCTACTCGTCCATCAACCACCTGGGCTACTGCCTGCTCGGAGTCTTCGCCGCGGCCAGTGCGACGGGTGGCGCGCTGGACCGCGTGGCCGCGCTCAATGGCGTGGTGCTCCAGATGTTCAACCATGGCATCACCGCGAGCCTCCTGTTCTGCTTCGTCGCTTTCCTCGAGGACCGCAGCGAAGGTGCGCGCGGGCTGGAAGACTTCGGCGGGCTGCGCAAGGTGGCACCAATCTTCTGCGGGCTCATGGGCCTGGCGCTGTTCTCCTCGCTCGGCCTGCCGGGCCTGAACGGATTCATCGGCGAGTTCCTCATCTTCAAGGGGGTCTTCCCGCTGGTCCCGTGGGCGGCAATTTTGGCGCTGCCGGGCCTGCTCGTCACCGCCATCTTCATCCTGACCGTCATCCAGAAGGTCTGGTGTGGTCCGCTCAACGCCAGGTGGGCGCGGCTGCCGGACCTGACCTACCACGAGGGCGCGCTCGTGTTTCCGGCGACGCTGCTGATGTTCGTGCTCGGTGTCTGGCCGCAGTTCGTCATAGCCATCATCAACCCGACGGTCGCGCAGTGGGTGCGGCAACTGCCCTTCTGAGCCATGCTCGCCTGGACCATTTATCTCTCCTTCGCCGGCGCGCTTCTGTGCGCGCTGACGCCGCGGGCCAACCCGCGCATGACGCGGGCGGTGGCGCTGGGGACGGCGCTGGCCGGGTTGATTTGCGGGCTGATCGGGGCCGTGCAGTTCAAGCCGGTGAACGGACTGGAGATCATCACCGACCTCCGCTGGATTCCCGCGCTGGGCATTGAATTCTCCCTGGGTGCGGATGGCATCAGCGTGACGCTCGTGCTGCTCACGGGCATTGCGGCGCTGGCGGGGGTGTTGTTTTCCTGGAACGTCGAGCATCGCACCAACGAGTTCTTCGCCTTCTTCTTCGCGCTGATTGGCGGCGTCTATGGCGTGTTCCTGAGCCTCGACCTGTTCCTGCTCTTCGTCTTCTACGAGATCGCCATTGTGCCGAAGTATTTCTTGATCGCGATTTGGGGTTCCACCCGGCGGGACTACGCGGCGATGAAGCTGGCGCTCTATTCGTTCATCGGGAGCGGCATGGTGCTCATCGGCATGCTGGCGGCCTACGCGGTGTCGGGGTTGGGAACCTTCGACCTCCAGGCGCTGGCGCAGCATGCCTTCACGCCGGAGTTCCAGCGCTGGGCCTTCCCGCTGGTGTTCGTCGGCTTCGCGATTCTCGCGGGCATGTGGCCGTTCCACACCTGGGCGCCGACCGGCCATTCCGCCGCGCCGACCGCCGCCTCGATGCTGCTGGCGGGGGTGGTGATGAAGCTGGGGGCCTACGGCTGTCTGCGCGTCGCGATGACGCTCTTCCCCGAGGGCTTGAAGATGTGGCAGCATGAACTCGCTGCGCTGGCGGTCGTCGGCATCGTCTATGGGGCGCTGGTGGCGCTGGTGCAGAAGGACTTCAAGTTTGTCATCGGTTATTCGAGCGTGAGCCACATGGGCTTTGTGCTGCTCGGCTTGGTAACCCTGAATGAGATCGGCTGGAGCGGCGCGGTGCTGCAGATGTTCTCGCACGGCGTCATCGCGGGTCTGCTGTTCGGCGTGGTGGGCCGGATGGTGTATGACCGGGCGCACACTCGGGACCTGGACGCGCTCGCAGGCATGGGGCTGGCGCGGACGATGCCCTTTGCGGCGGTGACGTTCGTGATCGCGGGCTTCGCTTCGATGGGCATGCCGGGCTTCAGCGGCTTCATCGCGGAACTGCAGGTGCTCATCGGAGCCTGGCAGGCGTTCCCCAAGCTCGCGGTCATTGCGGGTGTGGGCATCGTCATCGGCGTCGTCTACACGCTCAAGACGACGGCGAAGGTGTTCTTCTCCGACAAGCCTGTCACTGCCGATCCGCATCCTGAGCACGAGCTGGAACCCATTTCGGTGCCCGAGCGGCTGGGAGCCGGGCTGCTGATCTTCTGCACGGTGATCGTCGGATTGTTTCCGCGGCTGCTGCTGGATTTGATCGTGCCGAGTTTCAAATCACCGCTCTTTGACGGGCTGAGAAAGGGGCTGGGCTGGTGAACAACGACGACTATTTCAGACTGCTTTCCGCGCTGGGCCCGGAACTGATCGTGGTGCTCACGGCGCTGCTGGTGCTGGCGGCCGACCTGCTCGGTCTGCAGGACACGCCGCGCTCCTACCGCATGAGCATCGGCGCTGGCCTGACCACGGTCGGCTGTGTCGGGGCGGTCGCGTGGATGTTCGTGAACCGGACCACCGGCAACTGGCACGGGGGAATGTTTGTCATCGACCCCCTTAACGAGACGGTCAAGGCCATCATCTTGCTGCTGACCGTGCTGACCGCCGTCCTCTCCGTGGACGCGAAGTTCACCCGGCATTGCGGGGAATACTTCGCCCTGCTCCTGCTGGCCACCGTCGGCATGATGATGCTCGCCAGCACGGAGGAACTGCTCGTGATCTTCGCCTCCCTGGAGCTGGTGAGCCTTTCGCTTTACATCCTGGTGGCCTTCGACAAGCGGAGCCGGCAGTCCGCCGAGGCGGCGATGAAATACTTCCTGTTCGGTGGCATGAGCGCGGCCTTCCTGCTGTTCGGCTTCAGCCTGCTCTACGGCCTCACCGGCACGACC
>CAZOCL010000433.1:0-5400 GCA_964578245.1 uncultured Klebsiella sp.
TGAGCTGGCGGGTGTTGGTGAGGAACTGGGCTTCCTTGGCGGAATCATCGGCGCGCAGGGGCGCAAGCGCGCAGGCAAGCAGGGCGACGGACAGGCAGAGACGTTGGCTCATGGGTAAAATGGACGTATGAACTGGGCGGAATCGTGAAACCAGCTTCAATCAAGTGCAATGCTGGAACTGTTCGAAACCAAGACGGCGGACACCATTCCCGAAGCCGGATGTGTGGCGCGCGGTGTTCACGGCGCTTCACCGTCCACGCGCACCGTGGGCAACCATGTGGCCTGCGAACCAATGAACATTGAAGCGGCGTGAACGCCGCGCGCCGGGAGGCAACGAAACGCTCGCGTTTATCGGTCCCGGGCGTAACTTGGCGGAGTCTGACCAATGAAGAGCGTTCTCACTGCATTAGCACTGGCGTGGGCCTTGACCGCCGCGGCGCAACAGCCGCTCGGGCTGCCTGAGGAGAAGCCGCCTATGCCGCCGGCAATCCGGGAGATTTCACCAGGCGTCCTGCAAGTCGGGGGCGTGAAGCTGGAGAAGGTGGCGCGCAGGGTTTCCTTTCCGGCCAAGCTCAACATGAACGAAGGGCCGCTCGAATACATGCTCGTCACCACGATGGGGAAGACCCACGAGAGCGTGCTGCGGACGGACATTGAGCCGCATCACCTTCAAATTGCGATGCTGCTGCTCGGCGCGAAGGGGATGCAGGCCGCGCCGCTCACCAATGCTCCGTCCGGTGGTCCCATCACGCAGGGGCCGGGGGCCGAGCGCAATCCACCGTTGCCGGGGGAGCCGGTCTCGATTGAGGTGGCCTGGACTGTAGATGGGAAGGTGCAGCGGAAGAGCATCGAGGAGATGGTCTTTAACAAGCGTGCGAAGGAGCCAATGAGCAGGGGACCGTTCACCTTCACCGGGTCCCGCGTGTGGCAGGGCAAGTTTGTGGCTCAGACGGAAGGATCGCTATTCGCCCTGATTACGGACCCGGACGCGGTCTTCAACAACCCACGTCCACGGCGGGACGAGGATGATACCTGGATCGTCCGGAAGCAGGACGTGCCGCCAGTGGATACGGTGGTAGAGGTGAGCGTCACCCTGCTGCCGCAGGCCAAGGTGCCGGCGGGGCAGGGGAAGTAGGTGCCTGTGGAGCAGGGGGCAAAGCGGGTTTTGAGGGTTCTCCGCTACTTTCAGTGGAATGGCGAGTGGATGAAGCTCCAAATCCCAAGTTCCAAATTCCAAAGAAACTCCAAACTCCAAATTCCAAAGGGAGGCGTTACCTGGCGCTGGACGGGCAAGTCGAACCATCCCAGCCATTGAATCAAGGTGCGAACCAGCGTGGAATGGCAGCGAGGCGCGCAGAACGATTGGAATTTGGGCTTTGGGATTTCTTTGAAGCTTGGGACTTGGAGCTTGGAATTTCCCTGCCCGCCTCCCGGTTCCACCGAAAACAGCGGGGAACCGTTTTGGGCGTTTCAACCCGGAGACAAAGCCGAGGGGAAGCGTGTTGCAGAAGTAGCCGTCCTCCCTCACCCCGGCCTCTCCCGCTGGGAGAGGGGGCGACGCAGTCAGTGGCAGGGCCACCCGGGGGTTCACCCTGGGCTGTCACCGGACGGGCTTTCAGCCCTGATTGGCAGTTCCCCTCGCGCTCCTCCTCAGCCCTATCCATCCGGGGACCGGCGGCGAATTTGAGGTTTGCGGTTCGGCGACTTGATTTCCGGTCGAAGAGCATTACCCTGCGCACCCTGTTTATTTATGCAATTGAGCAACGAAGAAATCCGCCGCTACTCGCGCCACCTCATCCTGCCCGAGGTGGGCATGGCGGGGCAGAAGAAGATCAAGGGCACCTCGGTCCTGTGCATCGGCGCCGGCGGGCTGGGCTCGCCCATCGCGATGTATCTGGCGGCGGCGGGCATCGGCAAGATCGGCATCGTGGACTTTGATACGGTGGATTACTCGAATCTCCAGCGGCAGATTCTCCACACGGATGCCGATGTAGGCCGCTCGAAGGCCGAGTCCGCGAAGGAGACGCTCGCGGGCATCAACCCGAACACCGAAGTGGTCCTCTACAACACGCGCATCTCCGCCGAGAATGCCCTGGACCTTATCCGCCCCTACGACATCGTGGTGGACGGCACGGACAACTTTCCCACGCGCTATCTCACGAACGACGCGTGCGTGCTGCTCAAGAAACCGAACGTCTATGGCTCGATCTTCCGCTTCGAGGGACAGGCGAGCGTCTTCGCGCCGCACTTAGGCGGGCCTTGCTACCGCTGCCTTTACCCGGAGCCGCCGCCGCCGGGCATGGTGCCGAGCTGCGCGGAAGGCGGCGTGCTGGGCGTGCTGCCCGGCATCATCGGCTGCATCCAGGCCACGGAGATTCTGAAGCTTGCGCTGGGCAAGGGCACGACGCTGGTCAACCGCCTTGTCCTCTTCAACGCGCTGGACATGAAGTTCCGCGAACTCAAGCTGCGTCGCGATCCCAAGTGCCCGATCTGCGGTGATGCGCCGACGATCAAGGAACTGATTGACTACGAGATCTTCTGCGGCATCCAGCCAGCGTCCATCGAGCCCGAGGCGAACCCGGACGAAGTCACGGTGCAGGACATGAAGCGCGCCCTGGACAACCCCGCGCTCAACATCAAGGTCGTGGACGTCCGCGAGCCGGACGAATACGAAATCGCGAAGGTGAACGGCGTGCCGCTGCTGCCGTTGAGCGAGTTGAACCAGCGCTTCACTGAGCTGGACCCGAACCAGCAGTATTACCTGCACTGCAAGGGTGGCGTGCGCTCGCTGAAGGCGCTGAAATTCCTCCGCGAGCAGGGCTTCAAGTATGTGAAGTCCGTGAAGGGCGGCATCAGCGCGTGGAGCGATGAGGTGGACCACAGCGTGCCGAAGTATTGAGGCCCGTGCCGGCGGCTTGCAGCCGCCGTCAGTTGGCCACAGTAGATCGAGATGCTCTGCGCAGAGCACCCGCAACGCGGCGGCTGCAAGCCGCCGGCACGGAGTTTCAGGGCTCGCGTGTGCGGTGATTGCCTTGGCAGTTACCCAAGAATCTTCGCCACTTGCTCTCGCAGCAACGGAACAATTTCCGCCTCAAACCACGCGTTATTCCGCAGCCAGAGCCGGTTGCGCGGCGAGGGATGCGGCAGGGGCAAGAACTCCGGCAGGAATTCGGATGCCCGGCGCACGGTTTCGGCGAGCGTCTTTCCCGCCGCTTTGCCGAGGTAGTGCGCCTGCGAGTATTGGCCGACCAGCAGCGTGAGCCGCACCTTGTGCATCTGGCGACGCAGTCGGTCGTGCCAGAGCGGGGCGCATTCCGGGCGGGGCGGCAGATCGCCACTGCGGCCTTTGCCGGGATAGCAGAAGCCCATGGGCATCAGGGCGAAGTTGCGCGTGTCGTAGAAGGTCGCCTTGTCCACGTTCAGCCAGGCGCGCAGCGTGTCGCCGCTCGGGTCATTCCACGGAATGCCCGTCGCGTGGACCTTCCGCCCCGGAGCCTGGCCGATGATGACGATGCGTGAGTCCGCACTGGCGACGACCACCGGACGCGGTGCGTGGGGCAGTAATCCTGCGCAGGCCGAGCATTGCGAAATCTCCCGGAGCAGAGTTTTCACGCGGTCCCTTTCGCCTGTTTAGCGTGTTTCGCGGGCTCCCGCTTGTAGTCAGGTCCCGCGCACATGCCGACGGCGCTCACGCTCCCGGGCGGCGCGCTTCAGCCAGTCGAAGCCCTGCGTCTCCTGGCGCTCGGTGCGGAACAGGCGGAACAGGAACGTGTAGCCGGTCGCGAGGACGATCCACTCCAGAGCCACATACTTCCACTGTGGCTGCCAGTCGGGGCTGAATTCCCAGACCGCGAGCCAGTCGCTTTGGCCGAAGCGTGCGCTCAGTTCGTCGGCGTTCAGCACGGGCACCGCGAGGAGGGACAGGGCGAAGAGGGACACGACTACGGCAGTCAGGAACTTCTGATTGAGGGTCAAACCTCGGCGCGGCGCTGGTGGCGACATGAGCTGTTTATCCTCGCATCCAGCGCGGCTGTAAAGGCCGGTGAATGTCCGGTCCGGCGGTTGGATTCACTCGCGGCTCGCGGTCCTCTCCGGGGCTGCCTTCCGCACCTTGATCAGCAGGGGCGAGGAGGTGGGCTTGCCTTCGCCGGCATTCTGGCGGGCGCTGCGGTTGATCACATGGCAGAGACGGTCGGTGTCCGGCACCCAGCGGGCGCAGGTGAAGAAGATTTTGCGCTCCGTCTCGCCCGCGGCGATCTGCACGCCGTTCAGGCCGATGTCCGAGACGATGATGCCGTGCGGAAGGTTTTCGATGTCCATGTCCACGAGGTTCGTGTCGCCGTTCCGCACGACGCGCAGCCAGGCGGGCACCTCGGTGCCGGGGGCGATGGTGATTTCGGGAATTGCCGTGGGAATCATGCTCACGGCGGCGGCGGGGAGGGCGGTCGCCGAGTTTTGCAGCGACAGGAAAACCTTCGGTGCGTCCGCGAGCTTCAGGGTGCCCAGCGTGCCGAGCGGCTTGGTGACAGTCCGACCATCCACCGTGGCGGTGGCGGTGAGCTTCACTTTGGCCCAGGCATCGGCACTGGCTTCGGCGGCATCGGTGCTGGCGAAGAGCACGCCACTGGCCTCGATGTGCCCGGCTTCGATGGTCAAGGGCGTGGAGGCGAACCAGCCGGCTGGCATGCCGGTGATGTCCACGCGCACGGCCCCTTCAAAGCCGTCCGCGCGATCGAGTTTCACCGAAAAGTTCCGGCCTGAACCACGCGGGATGGTCTGACTTCCGCCGGTGAGCGTCGGCGTGAAGTCTGGCTTGGATTCCCGCACAATGAGGCGGTAGGCATATCGGTCACCACCGAAGCCCTTCGACTCGGTGACGCGGACGACGTAGCTGCCGTCGGTAGGCGGGGAGAAGTTGATGCGCGAGTCGGTGCCGAGCTTGCGCTCGCCGTCGTCGTCGTTCACGTAAGCGAGCTTGAAGACGGGCAGGCCGTTCGGAACAAACTGTGCCCCGGGCGGGTGTGGCTCCACGATGTAGGCGGGCTCGTCCAGCGGATGCGCCACCGGGCTGGTGTCGAAATAGGTGAGGCGACCGCCACGATTGTAGAACAGGAAGCCGGCGTCGGGGCCGCGTGGGGCACGGAAGAGCCGCAGGACTTCGCCGCCGAGGTAAACGAACTGGTTCAGCTCCATCTCCTCCCAGTTCACGAGGCGGCAGTCTGGGTTGCTCGAGTCGATGCCGCGAAAGGTCACGCTGGAATCACGCACCGCCTGGAGCCAGACGCGCTCCACGGGCCGGCCATCAGGGTGCAGCACCTCGATCTTCGTGTCCGCCGGAGAGCCGCGCCGCGAGGCCATCGTCTCGATGACCCAGCGCTGGCCTTTCTTGGCGTCGAAGCG
>CAZOCL010000434.1:0-5397 GCA_964578245.1 uncultured Klebsiella sp.
TTCTACACCTTCATCGGCCAGGGCGGCTGCCGCCTCATGTGCGCGTGGGACACGACCGAAGGTGACGTGCGCGCATTCGTGGCCGACGTGAAACGCCTGCTGGTCGAGGCGCCGAAGGACATCCCGGTCAGTGCGGCAAACCATCGGAAGCTGTAAGGTTGCTGCGCGCGGGCGACCACCGAAACGGGGCGAATCCTCGCAGGCACACGACCCGCAAAGCGGCCCGGCGGGCCACCCTCCGGGTCGATGCTTACACCGTGGCCGCGAACCTGTTGGTTCCCACCGTTTCCAGCCCCACCTGTTTGAGCAGGCTCGCCAGTTCGTTTCCGCTCGCAGGGATGCACGAGAGCAGCCGGTTTGCGTGGTTGTCCATCCAGGACGGGACGGCCGTCGTCGGATGAAGCCCGCCATCCAGCCCCAACAGATGCTGCCACTCCAGGTCGCGCGACCGGTCATAGGCGGCCAGCACAGCCTCGGACTCCCCCTCCCGGATCACACTGCGCACGGCTTCGCCCAAAGCCACCGCCTCATGCAGCCCGACGTTGAGGCTTTGCATCCCGATGGGCCCGGTTTGATGGCCGGCATCACCGGCCAGCCAGACTTGATCACGCCCGAAGGCACGCGCCCGCCACGACTCGAAGCGCAGGGAGGCGGCCCATTCGATGTCCCGGATCTCGCTGGTGAACCACGGCGCATGGGCGCGGGTCCAGTCGAGCAGCCGCTCGCGGACAGCCCGGTCGGCTTCCGGGGCTTCAAAGTGCAAAGCGCGGTGTTCCTTGGCGGGAAGCTCCTCCGCTGCGGCTTCATCCGGCAACTGGAACACCCAGCGGGCCCGGTTCTCGGACAATGGCCACAACGCACCCAGGCCGGCATCACCCGTCACCACCCGCAGTTCATGGCCGGTGGACGTGCCGGTCGTGAAATCCTGCTCGGCGTAGGCGGCGGACGCCACATGCTCCTGCTCGCTGCCAATCAGCCCGCGCACAAGAGAATGATAGCCATCAGTCCCAATGACGAACTCCGCGTGCCGGTGATCCGTGCGTTCCACGATCCATTCCCAGTGGGGCACGATGTAACCGCGGGACGTGTGGGCCAGTTTTTCCACGGTGGCGACCACCTCGGCACCCGGTCCGTGTTCCAGCCCGGTGAGGCGGTGCTTCCAGCTCACCTTCAGCCCGGTCTGTCGTTCCAGGGCGAATTCCAAGTGCTGCTCCAGGGTGCTTTGCGGGACGACGAGCACGAAGGGGAAGGGTCCGCCCAGTTCACCCAGCTTCAGCTCGGCATGCCGCTCGCTTCCCTCGTAGAAGGCGACGGTGTCAATCCGCCGGCCCAGACCAATCAGCGGTCTGGCCAGCCCAAGGGAGTCCAGCAGGGTCAAGGTGCCGGGATGCAGGGCGCAGGCGTAGCCCCGGGCGGCCGGGCCTTGATTCAGGTCCACGATCTCCGTCTGGACGCCGCCCTTGGCCAGCACGAGGGCGGTGAGCATGCCCACCGGCCCCGCTCCAACCACCAATGCTTCGGTTTTTGTTTCACGTGCCATAACTCCTCCGGTTTTGAGATTGGCACACTATACACCCGTTTGGCCGGGTGTGCTCGGGCAAAGTTGAAGCCAGGGGGCGCGGCATTTATGCCGCTTCAGCGCACGGTGTCCTTTGACAATCGAACACAGCAGAACCTCGCGCGCTGAAGCGGCGTGAACGCCGCGCGCCGGTCAGCGGGCTTCCACGATCGTGCCCTTGAAGATCTCCAGCGCCTTCTTGATGAGCGGATCGTTCTTGAAGCTTTCCTTGTCGAAGACCGGCACCGGCACCTTCTCGGATTTGCTCGCGCCCGGGATGGGCTTGAACGCGGCGGCGGGCCCGGATGCACTGGCCGGCTGGCTTGCTGGAGGAGGCGCAGTGGTGGCGGAGGATGACGGCACCGGGGCCACGCGCCCGACGGGAGCCTCAGCCTTGATGAACTTCACCTGGACGTTGGGATGCCCCATCTCGGTGAGCTTGGTCTGGAGCACGGCATGATTCTTCGCGTTGTCCACCAGGCCCATGTGGTCGGCGAACTCGGGGTCAAAGCCGATGGTGAAGAGCCGGCCCGTGAGCGACACCGGATGCGCCTCCAGCAGGTAGCCGCGCGTGAACTGGCTCACGCGGCCCACCGCATCCAGCAACTGTCCCCACAGCAGGTCGAGGTCAGCAGAACCACCAGATTTGGGCGCCGGCGCAGCGATGGGAGCCTCAGCCAGCACTGCGACTGGCGCAGCAGACTTCTCGTAGCCGCCGACGTGAGGAGGCGGACTGGCGGGGGGCGCGCTGGGAGCAGCCGGTGATCTGGCAGCAACAGGCGCAGCGGGAGCAACGGACGGCGGCTGCAAGCCGCCGGCACTGGCACCGGAACCGCTGCCAGCCTCCACGCGCAACTGTTGGAGCTGCCGCAGCACGGTATCCATCGGGATCGCGTTCCGCGCCTGGATGGCCTTGAGCAACGAGACTTCGATCAGGATCTTCTTCGAGGTTGTGTCGCGCAGGCGGCTCTCGCAGTCAGACAGCACTTCCATCACGCGGGTCACGGCGTCGCTGGGCGCGAGCTTCACCTGCTCGGCGAGCGCGGCGGCCTCGGCTTCGGAGACTTCCAGCAGCTTCAAGTCACCCTTCGAGACCTGGTAGATGAGCAGGTTGCGGAAGTGGTTGAGCAGGTCGGTGACGAGGCGGCCCAGGTCCTTGCCGCTCTTGGCGAGGTCGTTCAGCTCGCGGAGTGTGGTGTCCACTTCGCCCGCCAGCACGGCGCGGGTGAGCGCCAGCAATTGCGCGCGCGCCGTGAGGCCGAACATCGAGAGCACGTCGGCCTCCGCGATTTCGTTGCCACAGAAGCTGATGAGCTGGTCGAGCGTGGATTCAGCGTCGCGCATCCCGCCGTCGGCCCCGCGCGCGATGGCGTGCAGCGCGGCGTCATCAATCTTCACACCCTCCTGCGTCGCGATGGTCGTGAGATGGCTGACGATCAGCGCGGCCGGGATGCGCCGGAGATCGAAGCGCTGGCAGCGGGAAAGAATCGTGGCCAGCACCTTCTCGGGGTCCGTGGTGGCGAACATGAACTTCACATGCGCCGGCGGCTCCTCGAGGGTCTTCAGCAGCGCGTTGAACGCCGCCGTCGAGAGCATGTGGACCTCGTCAATGATGTAGATTTTGAACTTCGAGGAGGCGGGGGAGAACTTGCACGTCTCGCGCAGTTCGCGCACCTGCTCGACGCCGTTGTTGCTCGCGCCGTCAATTTCCATCACGTCTAGCGAGCGGCCCTCGGCGATCTCGACGCACTTCGAGTCGTTCACGTCGAAGTCCGCCGTCGGCCCGCCGGTGCAGTTGAGCGCCTTGGCGAAGATGCGCGCCAAGGTGGTCTTGCCCGTGCCGCGCGGCCCGCAGAAGAGGTAGGCGTGCGCGATGCGCCCGGAGGCGATGGCATTGGCCAGCGTGGTCGAGACATGCTCCTGGCCGATGACGTCCGCGAAACGCTGCGGGCGGTATTTACGGGCGATGACTTGGTAACTCATGGACGATTGCCGGTTTGCGATTCAGGGCCAGTGCGACGAGAGCCTCAATCGTCACTCGGCAATCGGCAACCGGAAATTGGAGGAGTGCCAGGGTGACCACGGCAGATGCGAGCAAGTTACCGTTGCTGCCTTCCGGCCCTGGCGGGGTTCACCTGTCAACATTCCGCGGGCCCTGGCCCGGCGATTAAGCCGAAGTGCCCTCCGGACAGCAAGGGGGAAAGCTCACAAGGGGGATAAGTTCCAAACCCCAAACTCCAAATTCCAAACAAGCTCCAAGCTTCAAAGCTCAACCGGCTCTCAGCCCAGGCCGCCCATGGCCACGCCGCAGCAGCCCTGCTAAATTACCATGCCGCGCATGCGTATGACTCTCCAGAAGGCGGCGTGCTCCTTGGAATTTGATATTTGGAGCTTATTTGGAACTTGGAATTTGGAGCTTGGATTTTGCTTCGCATTTTCCGCTTCGCACCGCTCGTCCCGCTGCTATGGTCCCCGCATCAACCTCAGCCCTGTGCTGCTTATGCGTGCGCCCTTGCTCGTCCTCTCGTTGCTCTCCGCCCTTTCGTCCAACGCCTTTGCGGCTGCGCTGCCCATCGTTAGCGAGGTCGAGTGGCAGCCGTTCGTCGCGCAGGTGCGGCGCGTGATCGAGACCACGGATTACCTCGGCGCGCCATTCAGCGCGTTGGACAAGGCAGCCCTCAACGCCGCGATGGAATCGCCCGACCACAAGGCCGCCGTGGTGAAGCTCCAGGAAATCCTCGACCGCTACGCGCTCTTCGGCGTCCACATCAACCCCGAGATGCGCGTGAAGGTCGCTCAGGGTGAGGCCAAGCCCGAGCTGACGCAGGACGGCTGGCGGCAGTTTCTCGTGAAGGTCGCGAACGAGTCCGGCACCACCGCACCGCTCGCCGCCGTCAGCCCCAGTGCCCAGTCGGTTCACAACGTCCGCGCCGCCACGACGCCGTCCGACAAGCTGCGCCGCAAGCAGGGCGACCCGCCGACGCTCAAGGTCGAGGACCTCTGGCTCGACCTCCGCACCTATGATGCCCAACCGCTTCGGCCTGCGCTCAGCGGCCTCGCTGTTGAGTATCGGCTCATCCAGCTCTACAGCCGTGACGCTGGCAAGCGCGAGGCCAAGTTCTCCTTCAATGTCGGCCAGGGGACGCAGGACATCGGCTTCCGCAACGAGGTGGATTTGCTCTTCACCTGCCTGGCCACGCCCGAGATCACGCTGGGCGTGAAGGACGAGAACGGCAAGCCCACGACCGCCGGCTTCCTCATCCGCGACGCGCAGGGCCGCGTGTATCCTTCGCAGGCCAAGCGGCTCGCGCCGGACTTCGCCTTCCACCCGCAGGTCTATCGCATGGACGGCGAGAAGCTGCAGTTGCCCGAAGGCGACTACAGCATTGAGTTCGACCGCGGCCCGGAGTCCATCAAGCAGACGCGCAAGGTCACGGTGACGAAGGCCACGCAGCGCCTCGACTTCAAGGTCGAGCGGTGGATTGACCCGGTGAAGTTTGGCTACATCTCCGGTGACCACCACATCCACGCCGCCGGCTGCGCGCACTACACGAACCCGACCGAGGGCGTCCACGCGCCGGACATGGTGCGGCACATCCTCGGCGAGGATTTGAAGGTCGGCGCGAACCTGACTTGGGGCCCGTGCTTCGACTACCAGAAGCAGTTCTTCACCGGCAAGGACGACAAGGTTTCCATCCATCCCTACGTGCTGCGCTACGACATCGAGGTCTCCGGCTTCGGCTCGCACCAGAGCGGGCATCTGTGCCTGTTGCGGCTCAAGGATCAGATGTATCCCGGCGGCGACTCGAAGAACCACTGGCCCACGCTCGGCCTGAACA
>CAZOCL010000435.1:0-5380 GCA_964578245.1 uncultured Klebsiella sp.
TTGTCCTCCGCATCAGCAACGAGACCGGCCTCGTCCAGCAGCAGGTGCTGGACGTGGTGCAGAAGACGCTCGACTACGTGACCGAAGCGCTGGCCAAGGGCGAGACGGTCGAGTTGCGCAACTTCGGTGTCTTCGAGGTGAAGGTCCGTAAGGCGCGCATCGGGCGCAATCCCAATGCCCCGGCCACCGACGTGCCGATCCCGCCGCGCGCCATCGTGAAATTCAAGGCGGGCAAGGAAATGCGCGAGACGGTCATCAAGCTCAGCCCGGAAGGGCGGGCGTCGTCGGCTGAACCGCCAGCGCCGGTTTGAGGCTGCGGAGCAGGCCTTCAGCAGCCCTTTCCAATACGCATCCGGGCCTTCAGAAACGTCTGTGCCGAGTCACGTCATGGCCGGCAAACGCGTAAATTCCAAATAATCGCTTGCACCGGCCATGCCCCCTTCCTACATTTCGCGCCCACGGCTGCACCCGTAGCTCAATTGGATAGAGCATCTGACTACGGATCAGAAGGTTCTAGGTTCAACTCCTAGCGGGTGCACCAGCCGAATCAGGGGTATCGACCACGGTTCGCTCCACAAGAAGAAAACCTTGGCCGCTTCTTAGCCACTTTTGGAATACGCCACCGCTCATTGTCGAATCGCACAAACTGGCTTTCCCCCACGCAAGGCACCCTGCGGATGCGAATTCGACGAGTGCCCATCTTGCGGTTGTCGGCTGGCTCGGGCGGGGCTTTCTTGGCCACCTGATAGCCCACCACCCCACTCTATTCTGACTGATGAAGTCAGAATAGTCCGGAGGTTGAGGCCGAATGGCTGGTTGAACCAGATCAGCGGCAACGACGGCGGCTGCTCGAAGAGAAGGATTCAAACGATTTCGCGATTCGACAGGAGCGGGTATGGGGGGTAAGCGGCGGTGTCACTGTTGGAGCGAAGAAGCTGCACAACTGCGTGCATGTTCCCACGGCCTCTTTCTGCATCATTCTCGATGACAAGATTGGGCAACCGCGTGTGCTGTCCTTCATCGCACCCAGACAGCCGCCGGCCATGAACCGCAGGATTCGATTAAAACAGTGAAGGCACAGCGCTTGTGGTAGTTTGGGATTGGTATCGGAATAACTGGGTTAGGGTGCATCCGGTGCCAGTCATCCTGACCCCGGCAACGATCCCGAAGCTTGAACCGACCACGATCATGACCAGAATAACGACAATACTGATTGCAGCCATCGCTCTCCTGGCTGGATGTTCCCGTCCGGGGATCAAAGGCGACGGCGTAATCAAGACGGAGGACCGCTCAGTTGCCGAGTTTTCCAAGATCGTGGTCTCGGGCAGTTACCAGATCAAATGGTCCCAAGGCAAAACCGGGCTCAACATTTCCACCGACCAGAACCTGCTTCCGCTCATCAAGACCGTTGTCAGCGGCAAGACGCTGAAAATCAACTCGGAGGGAGAACTGGCACCGACCAAAAACATCACGATCATTCTCTCAAGCTCGTCCTTGGCAGACGTGCACTTGAATGGCGGCAATGGGTTTAAGGCCAGCCAGCTTTCCGGCCCTGAGTTGAGGCTTGAATCCACCGGTGCGTCGGATATTACGGTGGACGGTTCGGTTACGAAGCTGGAAGCGCATCTAATCGGAGCCAGCCAGCTCAACGCGAGGTCGCTACAGACTCAAACCGCCACGCTATCCCTTGTCGGCGCTTCGCACGCTGAAGTTGCCGTCACCGACACCCTCAAGGTTTCTGTCACCGGGGCCGGTTCGCTTAGCTATTCCGGCAACCCGAAATCGGTGGAGAAGAACATCACGGGTGCGGGAAGCATTCGGCATCGTCCATGACGCTGCCACCGCACAAAACACAAGGAATCCAATACGACCAGAACCCGATGCCGGCCGTCTTGATCACACGTGAGCGTGGGCCGGAGCCGGGAGCCGGCTCGATCGATTGCACCGAGTCGCAGATCCATCATAGGTCGGCAGCCCGCTTAACGCCCAGGTCAAGATCGGGGCGCGGCGTTCCAGCCAGCGGGCTGAGATCTGGACCATCCGGCAACCGAACAGATTGAGCGAACCCAGAGGCAGGCCGGGCGGCGCAAAGGACCCATAGGCTCCTCCCGTTTGGCAGTGACTACAACGGCTGCGGTTGAGTCCTTCGGCAGAAAAACTTTTTGATGTAGAGGAGAAATCCAAGATAGAGCAGCATGGAGCACGCCATCGCTCCCCACATGAAGTTCCCTGCCAGCAGGCCGCTCTTTTGTAGCTGTTCCAATTGCCCGTCGGAATACCCCATCAGACGATACATGTCCGCCATGTCGTGAGCCCCAAAGGTGATCGCTGCAGAGGCCATAAACAGACACATTGTGACCAACTGCAGCCACCACCCACGCGGGTCGAGCTTATACAGCCACCAGGCAGCAGCGGCCCAAATGCCGGCCATGAACACCTGGAAGATTGACCCCTGCACGCCAGTGAGGAACATCCCAAAGAATGGGGTGACGCCGTGGCCTACCATGGCCGTGACTAGCAGCATCAGCACCGAAAGCAGCAACCACAAACAAAGCCCGAGCACCGGCAGCGGACAGGCATCGGTCCAACGTGTTGCAGGGTCACGCGTTTCACAGGTGGCCTTCACATGTCGGCTGCTGTAGAAAAACGTCCAGGCGCCTGGCAGAACGACGAACAAGACGCCGTTTACCAGGAACATGACGACCATGATGGCCCCCATCGCCGCCTGAGGCACTGCCGGCTGCCCCGGGGTGGCGCCTGAGGGTGCGTTCGCCAGAATTTGGGGGATGAAGAACGACGTGAAAATCAACCCGGCCAGTCCCATGAAGAGCCAGCTCCAGGAAAAGATGAGCAACAGCGCCCTGGCCCAGCGTCGGGCCTTGATGGAGCCAATGCCCAGCCACACCAATGCCGCTGCCAGAACGGCGTAGAGGGCGATGGCCGGCAGGATGGTCGAATAGTTAGGGGGCAGGTTTGTGGTTTTGGCAGCCATCGCATGCCCGAACAACATCAGGGGGATCAACAGCCCGGCCACACAGCCTAGCAATATCGTCATAATGCCGAAGACGATGAGCCCGGTGGACCGATCCTTGTAAGGCAGGGGTGGGGGTGACTCAACTGGCGACGCTGCGGGAATGTTTTCGTCCATTGGCATGGATGGAGTAGTCCTCAACGGTTTTGGTTTGTCCAGAGCGGAAGATTGTTGTCAATCCGCCGCTCCAACACGGCGTTCAACCTCATTTTCGATGCCACTTGGGCTTGCTGGCGGGATGGCGGTCTACTCCTTCCTGGCTGCAAAACTTAACCAATGCTTGCCTCCCCTCTATGAAGGCGCAGCATGTTTGCCAATGCACCCGACGCGACAGCCATGCTCCCTGAATCCCGACGAGTCTAGAAATCGAGTTCCTATCAGCCATGCGAGCCTCACCCGGGGATCGCCAATTTGGAGATACGAGATCAAACGCGCTTCTTGCACGGCCCTGCTGGTCTTCATGTTGGTGGTCGGTGCGTATGCGGTTGCCGACAACCTGCCACTGTCGCAGGCACCTCCGCTCCGGGACCCAGTTCAAACCGTCTCTGCTGCAAGTCCCATGCAGGACAAGGGCGACATTCCAGCTCTGACCGGAGCGTCGGCGGACAAGCCCCGGGTGGTCTCGCCCGAAGGTGCCGCCTACCTGGAAAGGCTGCGCAAGAACACGCCGTTCGGCACAGCCGACTTCGACCTCAAGGGTTTGCGGGCGGGCATGGGCTCACGCCGGGAACCTGCCAACAAGGACATCAAACTCATTCGGTTGAAGGTCGGGGAAATCCCGTGTGAATGGGTCCTGGCACCTGGTGCGGACCCCGATGTGCGGCTGCTCTATCTGCACGGCGGTGGCTGGGTCTCAGGGTCGGGAGGCAACTATCTTCCGCTGGCGGCCGACATTTCGGTGGCGGCCAAGTGCGCTGTGCTCCTGCCCGACTACCGACTGGCACCGGAACATCCTTTCCCCGCCGGGCTCGACGATTGTGTGGCCGCTCACGACTGGCTAAGGGCAAACGGGCCGTCCGGTCTCGTCGCTGCCAAGGCTACCTTCATCGCCGGGGATTCGGCGGGCGGCAACTTGACTTTGGCAACGCTGCTGGCATTGCGAGACCGCCAGCGGCCCCTTCCCGCAGGAGGAATCGCGATTTCAGCGGCCACGGATTTCACGCTCGCGAGCGAGTCGCTCAAGACCGTCCATGATCCAATAATCAGTGCGCGAACCATGCCCGAGTTTCGGGATCGCTATCTGAACAAGCTTGATCCCCGCAATCCGCTGGCCTCACCGGTCTTCGGGGATTACCGCGGGATTCCACCGTTGCTGATCCAGGTCGGCGAGCACGAAATGCTCCGCGACGACAGCGTCCGCGTGGCGAAGAAGGCCCGTTCGGACGGGATTCCCGTGAAGCTGGAAGTCTGGCCCGGCATGGTTCATGTGTTCCAGATCCGCGGGCTGCCGGAATCCCGGGAGGCCATCGAGCAGATCGCCGAATTCATGCGGTCAGCGCGGCCCAAACCCTAGCCCACGCTGCAGCGGGGAAAGGCGAAGTTTGGCGAGTGGCCTGCGTAGCGGCTCGAAAGCCCCTGGACCACTATGTGTTCGCGGGCAAATGGGGAAATTCGCACCGTTGGTGATTGGCAGCGTGGCAGAGGCGGGTGCGAAACGGTGGGTTCATTTCGCCTCCGGGATGGGGATCAGCGGCGCCCATTCGAGCCATTCTTTCTTGGGCTCATCGTGGAGGCGGAAGGGGGTCCGGTCCGTGGCGGGGCCGGCTTTCGGATCGTCTGGCGTGGCAAAGGCGAGGCCGCCGCCGACCAGCGACTTGAGTGACTCCATGTTGATCTCCGCCCCCCGGAACAGGCCGAACTTCACATCGAAGCCGCTCGCGTTCCAAAACTTGGAGCCCGTGCGGACGAGGTTGGTGTAGCGCTCCCGGATGAACACCTGGACGTCCACGGTCGCCCCATTGGTGCCAAGGTCCGCGCCCTGCACCGCTCCCACCTCGACGCCGCGGTAGTAAACCGGCGAGCCGCGCTTGAGTGCGCCCAGCCGGCTGGCGATCAGGACGAGCTTGAGTCCTTCGGTATCTTCCACCACGGGGGGGCTTTCCAGGCCCACGAACTCCGACTGGGCTTTGCCCGTGCCAGGCCAGACTTCGATGTGCGGACCAGACACAATGGTGCCCAGGCCGGTGATGCTGCCGATTCCCAGTTCGGGGCGGACGATCCAGAAGCGTGACCCCTCCTGCGCCATGACAGCGGCGGACCGGTGCAGGCGGAGCTCCACGACGGCGTGCTGGTGATCCCGGCTCAGTTCAATGGCCTTCACCTGGCCGATGTTCACGCCCCGGTATTTGA
>CAZOCL010000436.1:0-5365 GCA_964578245.1 uncultured Klebsiella sp.
AGCGCCACGAGCGTGCTTGAGTTGCTGCGCCTACCTGTGAGTTAATCGGGAAAACGAAAGACACTCTATGCACCTGATGGGAATTGGCGATGAAGCGGGCGGCGCACTTGATTTTCAAATCGAGGCCGCGAAGGAACTTGGCTGGAACTACATCGAGATGCGCGGCGTGGAGGTGCCGGGCTATGCCAAGGCGAACTTCCACGAGATTCCCGACGCCGCGTTTGACCTTGCCGTGGCGAAGCTGCAGGAGAGCGGCATCGGCGTGTATTGCTTCGGCTCGACCATCATGAACTGGGCCAAGACCGTCGAGACGCCGTTCGACGTGACGCTGGGCGAGGTGCGCCGCGCCATCCCCCGGATGCAGCGGCTGGGCACGAAGTTCGTCCGCGTCATGAGCTTCAAGCCGACCGAGAACGCCGCTGTGACGCCGCCCGTGGTCTTTGAGCGCGTGCGCGAGGTGACGAAGATGTTCCTCGATGCCGGTTTGCAGCCCGTCCACGAGAACTGCATGAACTACGGAGGCATGAGTTCGGCCCATGCGCTGGAGATGCTTGATAAGTGCCCGGGTCTCAAGTGGGTCTTTGACACCGCCAACCCGATCTTCAATCCCGACCGCCAGCTCCCCGCCCCGTGGCCGCGCCAGAACGCGTGGGAATTTTGGACGACCGTGCGCGACCACGTCGCCCACATCCATGTGAAGGACGCAACCTGGAACCCGGCCAAGAACGACGCCGACTACAACTGGCCTGGCGAAGGGCAGGGGCAGGTGCGCCGCATCCTCGCCGATGCCTTCGCACACGGTTACGATGCCGGCATCAGCATTGAGCCGCACATGGTCGTGGTCTTCCATGACACGCACTCCAAGGTCACGAATGATGCCGATGTCTGCGCGAACTTCGTCGAGTATGGCAAGCGGCTGGAGAAGCTGATCGCTGAGGTCAAGGTGAAGTAAGGTTTTTGCCCGACTTGCCTCCGGCGGTGGAAGCGTATGCCTTGAGCGTCACCGCAACCTCAACGCACCATCGCCATGAGCCTCGCGAAATCCCTTCTGGCCGCCGCCGCACTCTTCCTCCTCACGCTGTCCGTGCACGCGCAGGACAAGGCGCTCATCGGGACCTGGGAAGGCTGGCTGGTGGATGGCGATGGCAGCCAGAAATCACAGCAACGTCAGCGCATCAGCGAGATGGTCATCACTGACGCGCAGATTACCTGCAAGGACGGCGGCGGTCGAAGCATGGGGGCGGGCACTTACCGCGTTGGCGGCGCGGGGGCGCTGAAGACGATTGATGCCACGGGCACCGCCGGCCAGCCGCAGGGCAAGGCCTTCCAGGGCGTCTATCAGGTCAGCGGCGACTCGCTCAAGTGGTGCTCCGGCAATGACAAGGCCAGGACGCGTCCGACCGAGTTGAAGACCAACGTCGGCAACGGGCATTTCCTCATGCTTCTCACGCGGAAAAAGTGAGTTGAATCCGGCACCGTTTCTTTTCATCCTCCCCACATGATAACCCAGCCCGGCAAACTGCTCCTCCTCACCTCGATGATCCTCACCTTCGCCGCGCTGCCGGCCACGCAGGCGGCGGACAAGGCTGAAAACGCCAAGCTCGAAGGCACGTGGGTGGGTGGCGTGCGGGCCCCGGCGGGCAAGGCCAAGAACGGTTCCGCCACGATGGTGCAAATCTCCGAGCTGACGATCAAGGACGGCAAGATCGTAGCGTGCAAAGACGGCAAGGGCGTGAGCCTGGGCAATTGCGACAGCCTCACCTTGAACCCCGCCACCAAGACGATGGACGCCACCGGGAACACCAAGGAGAAGAAAGGCGTGTTCCAGGGCATCTACCGCGTCAACGGCGACAAGCTCGAATGGTGCGCCGCCAACCCTGGCATTGAGCGCCCGAAGGATTACTTCACCACGCCGCAGGTGCAGTTCCACATGGTGTTTGACAAGAAGAAGTAGTGAGCGCCGGTCCGGCCGATCTGGTTTTCAGCCCCGGCACACTGCTTGTGTCCGCCCGCCCGTCCCGGCAACCGAAGGGTTCAAACCAATGCCAGTCATCGCCGTCCCCTCGGGACCCACCGTCAAGGCGTGGCGCGCGGCCACGGTGGATGATGCCCGACACTGGTATTATCCGCTGCCGGAGCGGTCGCTGTGCGCACTGGACGAGACGATTCAGACGTTGCGCTGCCAGCCGCGCCCGAACGCCGAAGTGCGGCTGACCAATGCGCAGCGCGCCGTGTGTGCGCCAGAACTCCAGCCAGTGGCCAACGCAATCGAGCACGGGCGTGGGTTCGCCGTGGTGCGCGTGCCGCCGGCGAATTATTCCAAGGCGGAGCTGACCACGCTCTACTGGCTCATCGGGCAGGCGCTGGGCGAGCCGTTCGAGCAGAACGTCCAGGGAACGCTGCTCTATGACGTGACGGACAAGGGGCAGGACCTCACCAAGGGCGCGCGCTTCAGCGTGACGAACTACGAGAGCAGCTTTCACACCGACAACTCGTTCGGCAGTTCGGTGCTGGATTACGTCGGGCTGCTCTGCCTGCAAAACGCGAAGGCTGGCGGCGTGAGCCAGGTGATGAGCGGCCATGCGGTGCATGACGAGCTGGTGCGGCATCATCCTGATGCGCTGGCCATTCTCAGCCAGCCCTTCCATGTGGACCGGCGCGGCGGCCAGCGTCCGGATGAGACGCCCACGGCGTGCTTTCCGGTGCTCCAGTGGGATGGCGACGAACTGCTCTTTCGTTACCTGCGCTACTGGATTCAGGCCGGTCACGAGAAGGTGGGCCAGCCGCTCACGTCCGCGCAAATCGAGGCGCTCGACACGCTCGATGAAGTGCTCAATCGACGTGACTTGATGGCGGAATTCTCGCTGGCGCCGGGCGACATGTATTTCATCAACAACCGGTGGATTCTGCACAACCGCACGGCGTTTGAAGACTGGCCGGAGCTGGAGCGCCGCCGGCATCTGGTGCGCCTGTGGCTGAAGCGCCGATAAGGGGCCTGGCCCGCGAAACACGCGAACAGACGCGAAAGGCGGCGGCGGGAAAAACGGAGAACAAGTCCCAACCTCGAACGAGCGGGCGTAAGTCAGGCGGAGCGCGCCCTTCAGGCCGCAGAAACGGGAGCAGGCCATGGGTGGTTTCGAGCGCTCGATGCCAACCGCAGCCTTCTGCAGCGTGAACGCCGCGCTCCGCTTTGTTTAGGCTCTGGGATGTCCCTGCCTTTTTCTCGTCTATTCGCGTGTTTCGCGGGCAGTTCCCTCGCCCCCGGCCAGCACGCGTGCGGCCTGGGCGGCGTCGAAGCTGCCCTCCCACTTCGCGACAATGACCGTGGCCACGCCGTTGCCGATGAGGTTGGTCACGGCACGCGCCTCGGACATCAGCCGGTCCACGCCGAGGATGAGCACCATGCCTTCAACTGGCACGGTGCCCAGCGAGGCGAGCGTGGCGGCCAGCGCGATGAACGTGCTGCCGACCACGCCCGCCGCACCCTTGGAAGTGATGAGGCAAACCAAGACCACGGAGATTTCCTGCCACAGCGTCAGATGCAGGTTGATCGCCTGCGCGATGAAGATGACGGCCATGGTCAGGTAGATGCACGAGCCGTCCATGTTGAAGGAGTAGCCTGCCGGGAGCACCAGCCGGACGACGGGCCGCGCGCAGCCAAGGTGTTCCAGCCGCGTCATCATGCGCGGCAGCACGGACTCGGACGACGCGGTGCCCAGCACGATGAAGATTTCCTCGCGAATGTATTTGAGAAAGCGCCACAGGCTCAGGCCATTCAGGGCCAGCAGGCCGCCCAGGACCAAGCAGACGAAGGCCGCGCAGGTGGCATAAACGCAGAACATGAGCCGGAGCTGCGCCTTGAGTGATTCGACACCGAGGCTCGCGGTGATGTAGGCGATGGCCCCGAAGGCTGCCACCGGGGCGAGTTTCACGATGAAGCCGATGAGGACCATCAGCGCGTCGGCAAGCTGTTCCAGCAGCAGCGTCAGGGGCCGGACTCGCTCGCCCATCACCGCGAGGGCGAAGCCAAACAGCACCGAGAAGAACACGACCTGGATGATGTCGCCCCGGGCGAAGGCGTCCACAATGCTGCTGGGGATGATGTTCAGGAAGAAGTCCGCCAGGCTGCGGACTTCGCCCAGGCTGACATACGAGCGGATGGCCTTGGTGTCGAGCTGGGTGACGTCCGCGTTCACGCCGACGCCGGGCTGAATCCACTTCACGACTCCCCAGCCGATGATCAGCGCCAGGGTGGTGACGGCCTCGAAGTAGAGAATGGCTTTCAAGCCCACGCGGCCCACGCGCTTCACGCTGCCCATCCCGGCAATGCCGACGACGACCGTGGTGAAGATGATGGGCGTGACCAGCATGCGGATGAGCCGGATGAAGGCATCACCGAGCGGTTTGAGCTGCACGGCGAAGTGCGGCCACTCCAGGCCCGCCAGCACACCGAGCACAATGGCCACCAGCACCTGGAAATAGAGATGGCGGTAGAGCGGCGGGCGGGGTGCGTCCGGAACCGGGGTGGTCACGCGCTGTTTATAGGCCGGAGCTGCGGGGCGGGAAAGCAAATGCGGCGGGAGCGCCGGTCTCCGACCCGGCGTGAAGCATCAGCCTCCGCCGGATGATGCGGCAGTCTGGGGCGCGCGGCGTTCACGCCGCTTCAACGTGCGGAGCGGTTTGGTGTTCCTATGCCCTGCTGCGTTCGGACGATGAAGCGGCATAAATGCCGCGGTCCACACGCCGGGTCGGAGACCGGCGCTCCGGAGAGGTGGCCTCGGATGAACATGCCGAGCGGGTGCTCGGCGCTCCGCCACGCTTACTTCGCCGCCGCCACGGCTTCGTCCGTGGCTTCGGCCAGGACGGCGAGGGACTCTTCCATCGCTTCGCGCGGAATGGTCAGGGGCGGGGCGATCTTCACGGTCTGACCCCAGGCGCCCACGGGCGCGAAGAGCAGGAGGCCTTTCCACATGCAGCGCTCGATGATCGAATGGGCGAGGTCGTGGTCTGGCTGCTTGGTGCCGGCCTTCACGGTCTGCATGCCCGCGACCAGACCGCGCGCGGTGACGTGGCCGATGACGCTCGGGTGTTTCGCCTGAATGGCCTTCAACCCCGCCAGCAGCACGGGCTCCAACGCCGCCGCGTTTTCGGTGAGCTTCTCACGCAAGATTTTGCGCACACTCGCGAGGGCGGCGGCGACACAGACGGGGTTGCCCGTGTGGGTGCTGGTCATCGAACCGGGCGGGAACTGGTCCATGATGGCCTCGCGTCCGATCACCGCCGAGATGGGCAGTGAGCTGCTGATGCCCTTGCCACAGCAGATCACATCGGGCGAGACACCGTAGTGCTCGAACGCCCAGAACTT
>CAZOCL010000437.1:0-5357 GCA_964578245.1 uncultured Klebsiella sp.
TCAGTCCGTTCGTGCCGTTAACTCCGTTGGTTCCAGCCAGTCCGGTGGAGCCGGTAGCTCCGGCTAAACCCATTGAACCCGTGGCCCCGGCCAGCCCATTTGTGCCGTTGAGGCCGTTCGTCCCCGCCAATCCGGTGGAGCCGGTTGCGCCGGTTGAACCCATTGCCCCGGTCAGTCCGTTCGTGCCGTTAAGGCCGTTGGTTCCGGCCAGGCCGGTGGAGCCGGTAGCTCCGGCTAAACCCATCGCACCCGTGGCTCCAGTCAAACCATTCGTGCCATTGAGGCCGTTGGTGCCAGCGATGCCGGCGGAACCAGTAGCGCCGGTTGAACCCATCGCGCCGGTTAGTCCATTCGTGCCGTTGAGGCCATTGGTTCCGGCCAGGCCGGTGGAGCCGGTAGCTCCGGCCAAACCCATTGAACCCGTGGCCCCGGCCAGCCCATTGGTGCCGTTGAGGCCGTTCGTCCCCGCCAGTCCGGTGGAGCCTGTTGCGCCGGTTGAACCCATTGAACCCGTGGCTCCGGTCAAACCATTCGTGCCATTGAGTCCGTTGGTGCCAGCGATGCCGGCAGAACCGGTAGCTCCAGTTAAACCCGTTGCACCCGTGGCCCCGGTCAGCCCGTTGGTGCCGTTGAGGCCATTGGTTCCTGCCAATCCGGTGGAGCCGATTGCTCCTGTTGAACCCATCGCGCCGGTTAAACCCGTTGCGCCCATCGCCCCGGTCAGTCCGTTCGTGCCGTTAAGGCCGTTGGTTCCGGCGAGCCCTGTGGAGCCGGTAGCTCCGGTTGAACCGGTTGCTCCGGTCAATCCCATCACCCCGGTGGCTCCGGTCAAACCGTTTGTGCCGTTGAGTCCGTTGGTGCCAGCGATGCCGGCAGAACCGGTAGCTCCAGTTAAACCCGTTGCGCCCATCGCGCCGGTTAGTCCATTCGTGCCGTTGAGTCCGTTGGTTCCGGCCAGGCCGGTGGAGCCGGTAGCTCCGGCTAAACCCATTGAACCCGTGGCCCCGGCCAGCCCATTTGTGCCGTTGAGGCCGTTAGTCCCCGGCAGTCCGGTGGAGCCGGTTGCACCCGTCGAGCCCATCGCACCCGTAACCCCATTCAACCCGTTCGTGCCATTCACTCCGTTGGTCCCGGCGAGGCCAGTGGCACCCGTGGCACCTGGCAACCCAGCGAATCCCATTGGACCAGTGGTTCCAGGCAATCCCATTGCGCCGGCCAATCCGTTGGTTCCATTCACCCCATTCGTGCCATTCAATCCGTTCGCTCCAGCAAGGCCAGCGGCACCGGTAGCGCCAGGCAGCCCAGCGAATCCCATCGCGCCGGCAGCCCCATTTAACCCGTTCGTGCCATTCACTCCGTTGGTCCCGGCGAGGCCAGTGGCACCCGTGGCACCTGGCAACCCAGCGAATCCCATTGGCCCAGCGGTTCCAGGCAGTCCGTTGGTGCCCCCAAGTCCGGTAGCGCCGGCCAGGCCGATGGGGCCCGTCAATCCGGTTGCCCCAGCCGCTCCGTTTAGCCCATTCGCGCCGGCCAGCCCGTTGGTGCCATTCAGTCCATTGGTCCCGGCAAGGCCAGTCAGACCGTTGGCCCCCGTTGGCCCGGTTGCTCCAGCCACGCCATTGAAACCATTCGTGCCGTTGAGGCCTGCGAGGCCAGCGGGTCCGGTCAACCCGATCAATCCATTGGTGCCATTGAGCCCATTCGTCCCGGCCGGCCCGATCAGCCCCCGGGCCCCGACCGGTCCCGTCGCTCCGTTCAACCCATTCGTGCCGCTGAACCCATTGGTGCCATTGATTCCATTTGTCCCGGAGGGTCCGGCAGGGCCGGTCAATCCGATGGCCCCCGTCGCCCCCGTTGCCCCCGTGATTCCGTTCAGCCCGTTGGTTCCCGCCGGGCCAGTGGGGCCGACCGCTCCGGTCAGTCCCATCGTGCCAGGGGCACCCGTCAGGCCGTTCGTGCCATTCAAGCCGTTGGTGCCGTTCAGTCCGTTCGTGCCATTGACATAGTTCGTTCCAGGTGGCCCGGTGGACCCGGTCGAAACCCGGATCTCCGTGTTTACACCTTGGAGCCCACCGATGCTGTTGGTGTCGCTCTGACGGATGACGCCGATGCCCAAAGCCGTTGCTCGCAAGGTGCCGTCCGGCTGGACATCCGGGATGCGGACGACATAGCTCACCACGTCGGAGTAGAAATCAGATTCGCCCTGATGCAGCACGGTGCGCACCAGCGGAACCGCATTGGTCAGCCCGTCTGGAGTAATGATGAACGCCTGGATGGCGTTGGCATCACAGACCACCGGCACGCCACCGAGGGTTCCATTGAACACCCCGAGGCTGTAGTAGATCCGGTCGCCCACGCGCACGTCCGCAGGGGCGGTGAAGAGGCTGATCCCCAGGCCGCTCCCCTCGCAAAACGCCGGCACCCCGCCCGCACCGCCAGCCGAAGCGCCTCCCGGCAGGAACACCACGCCCGCCAGCAACAACGCCAGCCCGAGTTGTCTGGCCATGGTGCGGAAGCCGGCTCCGCTTGAACGGCCCGCAATGCCCTTCGATGCTGACGACTGGAACAAATTATTCACGATTGCCACATGCTTTCTGTTGAGCGCGAAGGGGGCAGTGCGGCCGGCAGCACGCCCTCTCAATGCAGGTTGTCAATGACCACACCACTCTCCCGGCAAACTTACGTCACTTGGACCGCCGTTGTATTCGGTGTTACCCGATGCAGGATTCACCTCAGAGCCTGTCTGAAAATTGGGAGGGGTCCTGCGGGGCGGGATTTTGGGGTTGGCCAAGGCGGCGAGACCGGAGCATCCCCGCGCGGGCTGTGACGGTCGAGCTAACGCAGGCCAACGCCAAAAGACCGCGCCGCCCGGAGGGTTTTCGCGGGCAAGGCCATCTGGCTGCGTTGCTCCTCAGTCAGAGACCGCTGCGGGTATCCTCCCTCGTCGCGCCTTGCCAGTTGGCCTTGCCCACGAAAACAGGCCCCCTCCCAATTTTCAGACAGGCTCTCAGGAAGCGTTTTGCGTCCGGTCAGCCATGCGATTCCACGGCCGGGCTTCCGGTGGCGTCGTCGGTGGGGTCAACACCCCATGGTGCGCCGCTCGCGATTCGCACAGCTTGGCACCGGGCGGATGGGCGAGGAGATGGCCGTCCAATCGCCTCACCATGAAGATACAGACTTCACGAACCTCGCGGGTGCTGGCCGATGCGTTCCGGGCTTGGAACGCCAAGGATCCCTTTCGGGAAAGTGCCGTGATTGCCTACTATGCGATCTTCTCGCTGCCGGGCATCATGGTGCTCGTCATCACCCTGGCCGGATACTTTTTCGGCCAGGAGGCCGCCACCACCCATCTCCACGATCAGCTCATCGGTGCCATGGGGAGCGACACGGCCGACCAGGTCCAGTCATTGATGCTGGCCGCCAGCCGCAGCAAGGATTCCCCCTGGGCCACGAGCATCGGGATCGTCACCATCCTGGTGGGCGCCACCGGCGTGTTTGTTCAACTGCAGAAATCGCTGAACTGCATCTGGGAGGTGAAGGCCCAGCCTTCCAAATCCGGGATCTGGACGTATCTCAAAGCCCGCTTCTTCTCCTTCGGCCTGATCCTCTCCATTGCCTTCCTGCTCCTGGTGTCCTTGGTGATCACGTCCATCCTGGCGGCCATGAGCAAGTGGATCGCGGCGCACTGGCCGGAATACATCATGTTCCTGTTTCAGACCGTCAATGTGCTGGTCTCCCTCGCCATCATCTCGGCCTTGTTTGCCATGATGTTCAAGATCCTGCCGGATGCCCGGATCAAATGGCGCTATGTCTGGGCGGGGGCATTTCTCACCGGCCTGCTCTTTGAAGTCGGGAAGTTCGGCCTGGGTTTATACTTCGGCAAGGCCCAGCCCGGCTCAGGCTACGGTGCCGCCGGCTCCGTGATCTTGATCCTGCTGTGGGTGTCCTATTCTTCCATGATCGTCTTCTATGGAGCGGAATTCACCAAGGCCTACGCGGACCATTACCATGGGGCCGTGGCGGCGGGTGAGAACGCGGTCAAGGACCTTGGGCGGACATCCTGATCGCCCTGCCACTTCCAGTGGGGTGAACACCGAATGGAACGACCCCGGACTGCGCATCTAATATCGCCTCATGCGAAGCGGGATGTCTTGCCCAACCGGAAATCCAGATGACTGGCTGCCCCCAGCGTCAGCCACCTGCTGGCATCTTTAGCCCGCTCCTCCACCCGTGAACCACTCCAGCGCAGACACCATGACCCGGCAGCAGCCCATCGTGGCAGGGTTGATCGCGCTCCTGGAGGCGCGGCCAGACCTGCTGGAGGCGCTCAAGGTCTCGATCTGGCAGGCCGGACGCCCCGAGGTCGAGTCCTTGCCGCAATACTACGATTTCCTGAACCGCATGGTCACCCTGATCCCGACCAGCCGGAACCTCCACGCGTTCATGCTGGAGTTTTACTATCTCATCGACCATTCGCCCGAGGACTTGCTGCTGGGAGACACGGCGTTTCAGGAGTGGACGCGCAAGTTCGCGGCCGAGTGGGGCGCCTTTCTCGACACGCCGGAGTCCGTGGCCGGCATTGCTACGTTTCTCGCCGATCCCAGCTACCGCCTCGAAGACTATTACCCCGGGCCCAGCGACTGGCTCACGTTCAACCAGTTCTTCGCCCGTCAGGTCCGGCCCGGGAAGCGTCCGGTGGCGGGGCTGGGCGATGACCGGGTAGTGGTGTCCCCGGCGGACAGCGTCTTTCAGGGCCAGTGGCCGATTGAGGCGGATTCCAGGATCAAGGTCAAAGGGCTGACCTGGTCCGTGCTCGACCTGCTGGATGGCAGTCCCTACCAGGAGAAGTTCAAGGGCGGCATGTTCACCCACAGCTTCCTGAACGTGACGGACTACCACCGCTTTCATCTCCCCGTGGGCGGCGTGGTCCGGGAGGTGCGCAACATCTCCGGCAAAGTCACGCTCGACGTCATCAAGAAAGCGGATGGCTCGCTGGATGTCGTGGATGGCACGGGCTACCAGTTCACGCAGGACCGCGGCTTGATCGTCATTGAGTCGCCCTTGGGCATGGTCGCCGTGCTGCCGATTGGCATGGCGCAGGTCTCCTCGGTCACGCTCACCGCCGAGGTGGGTGCGGTGCTGGCCAAAGGGGAGGAGTTTGGGTTCTTCGCGTTTGGCGGCTCGGACATCGTCACCTTGTTTGAGGCCGGCCAGGTCCAGTTCGATGCGCGGGTCGGCACACATTACCAGCAGGGCCGGCCCATCGGGCACGCGGTCCATGCTCTCCCCACATCAATTCCCAGCGACAACCACAAAAGCATAAGAACCTCTCCCATACCCATGAAGAACAACCATAA
>CAZOCL010000438.1:0-5356 GCA_964578245.1 uncultured Klebsiella sp.
TGAAGATCGAGGCCATCGCGAACAACTCCTTCGGCTTCGGCGGCCACAACGCCACGGTGATCGCGAAGCGGTTTGTGGGGTGATTGTTGACGTGCGGCGAGCCTCGGACGTAAGCGGAACAACCACGGCCTGTTTCATGGCTTCGGTTGCGCCTGGTTCCGATATTCTTCGGTCGACTCCTTCCATGGCCGTTTTGTCCTCGCCACCTGCTCCCGGCTGGGCAAGCCGTTCGGGTAAATCTGCACTGGCAGCCCATGCAAACGCGCACTAACGACAAAACGGTCAAAACCTCGTTCCTTGAGCGCATCACGGACATCCAGAATGACTTCGTCCATGGTTTTGTTATCGCCTTGGATTATCTCCCACCCGGGGACTATCAGAATCGCCAGCGCCTGGCTTGAAGGCGCGCGGTCAGGAAGCAGTGCCCGATAGCCGTCGTATCCGCGCGCGGTCAACTGCGGTGTCACCGTCGGGGATTTAATCCGGTGGAACCGGTCAGTCCCCTCTGCCTCCAGCACAAAGACCGCTTCCCGCTCCAACGCCTGCAACGCGTTGACCCGATGGTTAAAATTATCCTCTTCCTCGCCCATGATCGCCGACCGGACTTTGAGCCAGTAGTCGAATGGAGGTGTCAGAGCTTGTCTGGCTCGCGCCGGTGAAGAGCCCGGTGTGCCGCACGCCGCAAGCAGCACCGCCAATACGCTCACCAAAATATGCGTAGCGCGGTGGCTCATGGGGCAGGCACCTCCGGACCTCCCGTGGCGGGCTCGCGAACATAGTAAATATCCCACGCATCCTCCGCCGTTTGCACAAACCCATGCCGCTGGTAAAAGCGGTTCGAGGGACTGTCCCGGAGCGCCCCGAGCCGGACCGGCAGCTTCCGCGCATCGCCTTCAGCCAGCAGCCGGCGCAGAACAAACGCACCGACCCCGCGCGACTGGCAGGCGGGATGCACATAAAGGTGGTCGAGGTGAAAGCACTCCGCCGCCGGGCGAAAGGTGTAGAACCCAACCCGCTGCCCCTCGAACAGGATGAACTGCGTGTGCTCTGGGTGGAATGAGTTGCGGAGCCGTTCGCGCGCCCGCTCCGGGTCGAAGCGCCCGACCCGCTCCAGACTCTCCCTCATCGCGGCAATCCTCAGCGCCACCAGTTCATCAAAATCAGCCGCCGTGACGGCGGAGAACGAAACGGTTGGGCTGGCCGGATTGCTCATGTGTCGGCATGCAGCCTGCCATCCGCGCTGGAGCCAAGTGAATACAGGGAATCCATGAAGGCGAACGGCTTGCACTACAAGAAGTCCGTGGGGAAATGCTTGCGCTCAAGAGCTGGGGAGGGTGACGCGAATTGCGCTAATTATCGCGAAGGAATTCCATCCCAAATTCGCGTCAATTAGCGCAATTCGCGTCAAAATTTTTCTTCCCGATGCTCCAGAACCCAACCCTACGGCAGCCGCCGCAGCTTCTCCACGCCCTTGCCCAATTGCACCGCCTCCCCGGCAAACGGCCCCGGCTCGGTCACCTGATTGTTTTGCAACGTGATGTCCTCCGAGGCCGCCATCCAAATCACCGCATTGTTCGCGATGTGAAAGCTCGCCCCAGTGTTGGGCGGCGCATCGTGCAAGGGACGGAGGAAGCGGTTGCCCCGCACGATCACCCCGCGCGCCGAGGAGATGACCAGATTCGCCCCCGCGCACTCCTCAAACGTGTTGTCCTCGATCACCAGCCCGGCAAACACGCCGGCCGCCCGCAGGTTCTGAGCCGTTCCTGCAGCGCTGATGGACAACGCCCCGGCCGACGCCGACCAGGGAGCCGGACAAAACCACCCCGCCCGCCGGATCGTGTTGCGCCGGATCACCAGCCCCTCGATGCCGGCGGCGGCGTTGCCCGGCAGTTCGGGACACACGGTAAGCGCGTGCGGCGTGTCGAGCAGGTTGCCCTCGATGCGCCCGCCCGCCTTGATCAGCACCCGGCCCGCGCTGTGGATGCGGTTGTCGAGAAACGCAAAGCCATTCCCCATGCGGTCCGGCGAGAACACCGAGTCGCCCGCCTGCACCGGCAGTTCGCGATCGAGCGTCACCTCCAGGCAGCGCGGCGACACCTGCCACTCCGACCACGGCTGGGCACCCGTCAGCTTTGCCAGCACCGCCGGATCGAGCTGCGCCTCCGCACGCTCGCGGCTGCGGCGCGTGCGGATGGTCGCCGACGGAGCCCCGAGGCGGGCCATCAAGCGGTCGCCCACGTCCACACCCAGGGTGAACTCGTCGCGGCTGGCCAGCACCAGGTTCGTGCCCGCCTGCTTCAAGACCATGAAATCCGCGGACTGGACGCTCCATGAGTCATCCCCGGCATCGCGGATTTCGCACCCCTCCACCCTGGGGCCGACGCGGACGGTCTTGGTCTGCATGGCGTCCCACGATGTGCTCAGCAGCCGCGCCTCGCTGGCCCTGGCCGGCGGGGGCCCCGGCACCACGCGGCAAGCAAGATACTCCGTCTTTCCACCGCCATCGGCCTCGAGGATGCCCATCCCCGGCGCGCTGTGGATGGTCACGCTGCGCAACGTCACCGACGTGCAACGATCAATGGCGAACGCATGCGGAATCCCCTCGCGCCCCTGACCCGTGCTGAGCGAGGCCAGATCCCCGTCCTTCGCCGTGCGCCCTATGTCCTTGACCGAAACGCGCACGACGTCCGGCCCTTGCATCGCCGCCTTGGTCCCCCACAGGAAGGGCATCCCCTTCTTCCGGTAGCGCGTGACCGGGTCCACGAGATCAATGCGCGCATACGGCTCGCGCGGATACCCGGCGTGCAGCTTCACGTCTATCCAGCCAAGGTCGTCGGCCACGGCGGTCACCGTGCCTTGCGTGAACGGCAGCGGGTCGTAGTCCACCGTCAGCCCCCGGATCGTCACGCGCTCACAATCCTCCAGCGCCACGGCGCGTGTCAGCGTCGTGGCCACCAGTGTCACCCCGTCCGCCACGATCTCCACGCCGCGCAGCCCATGCAGCCACCACACCACCTTCTGGCCCGCCACCGGCGCGAGGCGGTAAGTGCCCGGCGGAATGACCACTTTGGTTTCGCCGCGCTTCAACGCCGCCGCGATCGTGGGACGGAAGTCAGCCGGTTCGGCGGCGGCAAGTTGTCCGGCCAGCACGAGCAGAAGGCTTGGGGCCAGAAGGGATTTCATGATGAATGCCGACGGGCCTCAAGTGGTGCTACGCAATCGTCTGACCAGAAACGTCACCAGCCAGGCGAAAGCCGATGGCACAATGACGGATGCGCCGATGGCTGAAACACCCATCACGGCATGCTCCTCTCGCAAGCCCTCGCGTTGGTCAACCATCAGACTGAGCGCCATCCCGAGAAGCAAGCCACCCGCCAGCAAACCCGTGAAAAGGCCGGTAAAAAAGCAACGGTCCTCACCCGCGACAACGACCATGACACAAGTGCCTGCGAGAGTGAATATCATCCACGCACCACCCGCCCCGAGTCCAGCGGCCCAAGTCAGGCAGCCGGAGGCAATGGCCAGAGCAACCGCCAGCAGCGCGAGCAATCGCTCACGCCAGCCGAATTTCTCTGGAAGAATGCGCGGCATGGAGAAGCAACCTTCAGCACCGCCAGTGTGACCAATCAAACGGGGAGCCACCAGACCGTTCCGCATGAACCACCTGCCGGTTCATTCCTTCACCCATCGTTGCGCTTGAGCCCGAAGGTCTGGCTGAAGACCGTGGCAAACGCAAAGCCCGCGACCTGCCAGAACCAGACACTGGTGAAGAGAAAACCAATCCCAAAGGCGAGCAGCCCGCTAAAGGACAGCCCGAGCGCCACCAGGGCAATGCCCCAGGCGTGCCAGTAAGCGCGCCCGCCCTGAAAGACCCGGCGGAGCGCCCGGAATGGATTGAAGACCTCACGCGCGTCCAGAGTGTAACAGTAGTGAGACATGTATCCGGGCACCGCAACGGTGGCAAGCACCCAGAGCAGTCCCGCCACCCCATGCAGCCACGGCACATTGCAGCGCCAGGCCACGAGATCCGTGAGGATCGCCGGGGCGTGATACTCGACCATGCCGAGGAACGTGACCACACCGTGGCGAAGCAGCGTGCGATAATCCGTCCACGCCGGCCAGGCGGGCAGCCCGTGCTGCATCCGGTGTGTCATCATGATCCGGTGGCCCATGTTGAGCAGCCAGCCGATTCCCGGAACCAGCAGCCAGAGGCCGCCCTGGACGACCTCCGCGCGCGCAAGGGGTGACTGCAACGGAAAGAGAAACGCGGAGCGGAGACTCAACGGGCTCCTGAGATCAATGGTTTGAGCGGAGTTCACGCATGGCTACATCGGTTGGTTTCGATGATTGCTTCCTCACAGGCTAAGGTCGCCACTCGGGGAGCGTCCAGACAATCAACCCCATCCGTGTTTGCCGTTTCGCTGCGTTGACGCTGCGGCGGCACGCGGCTTTACTTTGGGCGTGAAGCCCGTCCTCCGCCTGTTTCTGGCCCTTGTGCTCGGCTGCGTCTTCGCCTCCCCGGCCAGCGCGCAAGTCGTCAACCGCCCCCCTGTGCCAGAGTGGATTTCCCGCGCGGATGCCGCCGTGAACCAGGCCGTTTTCTTCCGTCGGGAGTTCACCGCCCCGGCCCCGTTGCTCAAGTCCGTGCTCCTCGGTGCGTGCGACGGGCGCATGGAAGTGTTCCTCAATGACCAGCGCATCGGTGAGATCATCGGTGCGACGAACGCGACGGGCTTCGATGTCACCGGGCAGGTGCGTCCGGGTGCCAACATCCTCTCGCTGCGGGCCGTGAACCCCACCGGCCCGGCCAGGGTCGCAGTGCTGCTCGAACTCAACGCCGACCTTGCGCGCCAGCAATGGATCATGACGGACGCTGGCTGGCAGACCGGGCTGGCGTCGCCGACGGATCGTCCACAGCCCGCGCGCAGCCTCGGTCGCGTGGATGCGGACGCGAAGGCAAACCCCTTCGCGCCCGACAAAATGGTGGACGCCTACAACAGTTGGAAGCTCGCCCGGGCGGGCACGCCGGCCACGGACCCGGCCACGTTCACCGTCCAGCCGGGCTTCAAGGCCGAGCTGGTCCGCAGCGCGTTGCCCGAGGAAGGCTCGTGGATCGCGCTGGCCTTTGACCCGCAGGGCCGGCTCACGCTGGCGCGTGAGAAGAAGGGGTTGCTCCGGCTTACGTTTGACAGTAGCCGCCGACGTGAGGAGGCGGACAGCCCGGGTGCCACGCCCGAATCCGCCTCCTCACGTCGGCGCCTACCAGACTGGCCTGCCCGCATCGAAGTCATCAACGACACCCTCCTCGAATGCCGCGGCCTGCTCTACGCCCACGGCGCGCTCTACGCGAACGCGA
>CAZOCL010000439.1:0-5344 GCA_964578245.1 uncultured Klebsiella sp.
CACCGCACTCCATACACGCCGTTACCGCACCGCAACTTGCGCGGACCTCCACCCTTCGCCACACTAACGTCATGGCAGCACTCAAAGGCAAACTCGTCGTCATTACCGGCGTCTCGCGCGGACTCGGCCGGGCGATGGCGGAGGAATTCATCCGGCGCGGTCACACGGTCGTCGGCTGCGGACGCAGCACGGCGGCGGTGGCGGACCTGACCAAGCAGCACGCCGCCCCGCACGACTTCACCGCGCTCGACGTGGTGTCCGATGAGGCCGTGAAGGCGTGGGCACAGCGCATTCTCGAATCCCACGGCGCGCCGGACCTGCTGCTGAACAACGCCGCACTCATCAACCGCAACGCCCCGCTCTGGGAGGTCAGCGCGCAGGAGTTCTCCGACGTGGTGGACGTGAACATCAAGGGCGTGGCCAATGTCATCCGCCACTTCGTCCCGGCAATGGTGGCCAAACGCAGCGGGGTAATCGTGAACTTCAGCTCCGGCTGGGGCCGTTCGACCTCGGCGGAGGTCGCGCCCTACTGCGCGACGAAGTGGGCGATGGAAGGGCTTACGCAGGCGCTCGCCTTGGAACTGCCCTCCGGCATGGCGGCGGTGCCGCTGAACCCCGGCATCATCAACACTGACATGCTGCAGAGCTGCTTCGGCGGGTCGGCCGAAGCCTATCCTACCGCGAAGGAATGGGCGAAGTCCGCCGTGCCCTTTCTGCTCCAGCTCAGCCCGCGCGACAACGGATGCCCGTTGGAGGCGTCAGGCTCGCCGACAGAGTAGCTGCCCGCCAAACACGCCAAACAGACGAAAAGGGAACGGCGGAAAGGTGGTCAGGATTGAGCCTGAACTCGCGACTGAATCTCGGTTGGAACCGGAAAGGAATCTTTGACGCGAATTGCGCTAATTATCGCGAATTGGCCGGATCAAGAATTTGCGTCAATTAGCGCAATTCGCGTCAACTTTCCAACCTAAGAAAATAAGCTTCTCCGCCACGGGTTTCAGCTCCCCCGTTTGGATCGCTCTGCTATCGACTCCGTTTTTCGCGTTCTTTCGCGTGTTTCGCGGGCAGGATTCCTCACCTCGCCTTGTCCAGCGCCGTGCGGACGGACTTGAGCAGGGTCATCACGGGGAAGGGCTTGCTCACGCATTCGTCCGGGCGGAAGCCCGGCTCTCCTGAAGCGACGTCGCCGGCCACCGCGCCGGTCATCAGAACAGTCTTCAGCCCGCGAATCTCGGACTTGCCCTGGGCGAGGAGCTGCATCCCGTTCAGGCCCGGCATCCGGAAGTCCGCGAGCAGCAGATCCGGCTTCACCAGCGCGTCGTGCAGCGCCTGCGCCGCGAGGCGGGAGTCGTTGAAGACCCGGGTGCGGTAGCCGTCGAGTTGCAGCAGTTCGGCCACGATGTCGGCGGAGACGGGCTCGTCATCCACGATGAAGACCAGGGGTGCGCCGTGCGAAGCGGCAGGTCGGGACTGGTTGGCGGCACTCATGCGTTCGCAAATCTAGGGCACAAGCGATAGAGGAAGTTCCATGCCAAGCGCGCATTTGCGAAGCCGTGGAGTGACGCAGAGGAGCGCGGCAGTGTCGCGGTGACCAGCCGCAGCAGGCTCCCCATGGCGAACACCTTGGGCAATGCCAGCACCGCTCGTCACCCGGACACTGCTGCGGCTGATCCCGCACTGAGCGGGACACAGCAGCGCTCTGAGACCGGAATCACCGGGCAGGTTTTGCTTTCCATCCCCTTGCCCGGCGGATAAAACCACGCACGAAGGCACGCGCGACGGAAACCGCTCACAGCGGGGCAAACGCCCGGTTTCGCGGCCTAGCTGTCGAACTATCGCATGAAAATCGGCATCATCGGACTGGGCTACGTCGGCCTCCCCCTCTCACTTCAATTCGCGCGTTCGGGCGTGGATGTCACCGGTCTGGACGTGGACGACAAGAAGGTCGTCGCGCTCAACGCCGGCAAGAGCTACATCGAGCATATCCCGGCGGCCGCCATCCAGGAACAGGTCGGAGCCAAGCGCTTCCGTGCCACGGCGGACTTCTCCGCCATCAAGCAGCTCGACGCCGTGATCATCTGCGTCCCCACGCCGCTCAACAAGAACCGCGAGCCGGACATCAGCTACATCATCAAGTCCGGCGAGGCCATCCTCCCGCACGTCCACAAGGGCCTGCTCGTGGTGCTCGAATCCACCACCTATCCCGGCACGACCGACGAAGACCTCCGCGCCGTTCTGGAGCGCAACGGCATGAAAGCGGGCGTGGACTTCAATCTCGCCTTCTCCCCTGAACGCGAAGACCCCGGCAATCCGAACAGCGTCGTCGCGCAGATTCCCAAGGTCGTCGGCGGCCTCACGCCCGCGTGCCTGCAGCGCGCCATCGAACTTTATAGCAAGGCGATCAAGACCATCGTCCCCGTCAGCTCCTGCCGCGCGGCGGAGGCCACCAAGCTGCTGGAGAACATCTTCCGTGGGGTGAACATCGCACTGGTGAACGAACTGAAGCAGGTTTACGCCGCGATGGGCATTGACGTGTGGGAGGTCATCAATGCCGCGAAGACCAAGCCCTTCGGCTACATGCCCTTCTACCCCGGCCCCGGCCTGGGCGGACACTGCATCCCGATTGATCCCTTCTACCTCACGTGGAAGGCGCGCGAGTATGGCCAGAACACCAAGTTCATCGAACTTGCCGGCGAGGTGAACACGGCCATGCCGATGTATGTGGTGCATCGCGCCCAGGAGGCGCTCAACGCCAAGAAGAAGTCCATCAACGGCAGCAAAATTCTCCTCGTCGGCCTCGCCTACAAGGCGAACGTGGACGACGACCGCGAGTCCCCCAGCTACGTGTTGCTGGACCTCTTCAAGGAGCGCGGCGCGAAGATGGCCTATTACGATCCCCACGTCCCCGTCATCCGCCCCAGCCGCGAGCACGGCCACTGGGCCGGCACCAAGTCCGTGCCGTGGACCAAGAAGAGCATCGGCAGCTACGACGTGGTGATCATCTCGACGAATCACAAGAAGACGAACAACCAGGACCTCGCCGACTGGGCGCAGCTCGTGGTGGACACCCGCAACGCGATGGCGGATGTGAAGGTCAAGGCGGGGAAGGTGTGGAAGGCGTAGGCCAACCGGCCATGACTTGCGCCTTCCCGCACGCGAAGCAGAGCAAACTCCCGTTGATTTCGGCTTATTAACAGCGGTGAAACGGCGCTCCAAAACTATAGGGGAACACCAACCCCGCAGTGGCAGCAAATTGAGCCAGGCAGCCATTGACGCGGCTTGGGAACTCGAACTCGACCGACGCGAGGCCGAGATTGGTTCTGGCCGAGTCAAACTGCTGAGCCACGAGGAAGTGATGGCGTCCCTCCGCGCAGCGCTCGCCGAGAAGCCAGCCAAGAACTGACGGAAGACTCTCACCGTTTCCCCACCCATCATGTCCGCCTTCACCCAGCTTAAGTCCGAACTCAAAGCCTCGCCGCGCAAGTGGCTCGTCACCGGGGCCGCCGGCTTCATCGGCTCCAACCTCGTCGAGGCGCTGCTCAAACTCGACCAGCGGGTCGTGGGCCTGGACAACTTCGCCACCGGTCACCGCAAGAATCTCAACCAGCTCAAGCACCACGTCACCGCCAGCCAGTGGGAGCACTTTCGTTTCATTGAGGCGGACCTCCGCATCGGTCACCTCTGCCATGAGGCGTGTTCCGGCGTGGATTACGTCCTGCATCAGGGCGCGCTAGGCTCCGTGCCGCGCTCCGTGGCCGATCCCGTGACCAGCAACGAGGCCAACGTCCTCGGCTTTCTGAACATGATGCTCGCCGCGCGCGATGCGCAGGTGAAGCGCATGGTCTATGCCTCCAGCAGCAGCGTCTATGGCGACCACCCGGACCTGCCAAAGGTCGAGGACAAGGTCGGCAACGTCCTCTCGCCCTACGCCGCGACCAAGAAGTTCAACGAGATTTACGCCGACGTCTTTGCGCGCACCTACGGCTTCAAGACCCTTGGCCTCCGCTACTTCAACGTCTTCGGTCCGCGCCAGGACCCCGACGGCGCCTACGCCGCCGTCATCCCCAAGTGGGTCGCCTCGCTGCTGAAGAAGGAGCCCGTCTTCATCAACGGCGACGGCGAGACCAGCCGGGACTTCTGCTTTGTGGAAAACGTCGTGCAGGCCAACCTCCTCGCCGCCACCACGCAAAACGAGGACGCGTTGAACCAGGCCTACAACATCGCCGTGGGCGACCGCACCACGCTCAACGACCTCTACCGCGCCATCCACGACGGCCTGCGCCGGCGCAACCCGTCCCTGCCCGAGCAGAAGCCCACCTACCGCGAGTTCCGCGTGGGCGACGTGCGCCACTCGCTCGCGAACGTGGACAAGGCCCGCCGCCTGCTCGGCTACGAGCCCACGCACACCATGCCCCAGGGCCTGGAAGTCGCGCTGGACTGGTATGTGGCGAATGTGGGTTAATCCCCACGAACCCACAACCACTCCGCCCATGAACCTCACCGACTTCGACGACGCCCAGCAGCAGGCCCTGCTCGACCTCACCCTGCTCGCGATGTATGCCGACGGCCATCTCGCGGCCGTGGAGGACGCCCGCATCGAGCGCCTGCTCACCGCGCTGGGCTGCGACACGGATTACGACCGCGCCAAGCACTATGACGCCGCGGTCGCACGCATCACCCGCCCCGCGACCACCAAGGAAGGCGCCCGCGCCCACGCCGCCAAACTGGCCACCCTCTTCACCACCCCGGAGCAACGCAGGCAGTTGCTCGACATCCTTGATGACCTGATGGTGAGCGACAAAAGCATCGCCGCGGAGGAGTGCGGTTTTCTGGCGGTGATCCGCGAGGCGTTGCAGATGCCGTGAAGTGGTCTTCAGGTCGTGGAGCGCCCCATCGGCAGGGCTGAAAGCCCGTCCTGTGACAGCCCGGGGTGAAGCCCCGGGTGCCGGACCGATTAGTGGAGAGAGCGCTGTAAGCGCGAAACTCTTGAGGCGCCGCAGTTGTTTCGGGCTTACAGCCCTCACCTCTTTTGCCGACGCAAACCCGGGGCTTCGCTCACTCCGTTCGCTCCACCCCGGGCTATCACCGGACGGGCTTTCAGCCCTGGACACAGACGGCGTGGCCTCGGCAAAACCTCCCCGCCGCCAGACTTGAATCTCCCTCCGCATCGTTCAGGCTCTCCCTCGCATGGCCGCCCCTGAACCGCACCTGAACGAACTCGCCGACTACGAGCGCGTCATCCGCCCGAAGAAGGGCCTCGTGGCCGTGGACTTCGACGAGCTGTGGCGTTACCGCGAGCTGTTCTGGTTCCTCGCCTGGCGCGACATCCTCGTGCGCTACAAGC
>CAZOCL010000440.1:0-5336 GCA_964578245.1 uncultured Klebsiella sp.
ACAACCTCGTCATGCGGGGCGCGGACGGCACCGAGGAAACCATCCTCCGCACCGATCTGAAACAGCTCCTCGGCTCCGGCCTCTCGCTGATGCCCGAAGGCCTGGAAAGTGCGTTGAAGCCCCAGGACATGGCCGACCTCCTCGCTTTCATCCGTGGGAAATAGTCCCGAATTCCGAAGGGAGAACCGCGGATAGCGCGGATGACGCGGATAAAGAACAGGTTGCGCAAGCTTGCCACCAGTTGGATTGATTCCCCAACGCGGCGCCGAAAGCCCTTCCTATCCGTGTCATCCGCGCTATCCGCGGTTTCAATTTCGGAGTCCGGGATAACACCAGCCGTGAGGACCGGCTGGTCAAACGGGGCGGGCACTATTCCGTGGCCGTTCTCCCTTCCGAGGAACCACGTATGGAGTCCCGGCTTCAGCCGGTGGAACGCGGCTGCGATCCAGACGCCGCGCAGAACCGCGGCCGACGCTCGGACGCCTCGCCGCCTAAAGGCGGGACTCCATATCAGCGGTGCGCGGTTCAGAGGTGCCTTGGGCCGCTCGTGGCCGCATAGGGCAAGACATTCAATACAAGAACTGAGGTCAGAAAAAATGGGGTCAGAAAAATTTCCATTCCGGCCCCTGTCATTTTTCTGACCCCATCTTGCTGACCTGATTCGGTTCATGGGGAGCCCCTTGTTCCTTCCAGACCTGCTAACGGGCCATGAACGCGGGCGGAGCGCCGGTTTCCGACCCGGCGTGGTCCTGCTGCCGGTCAACACGCCGGGTCGGAGACCGGCGCTCCGGTTCAGGGGAGCAAGAGCGCGACCGAGGCTGACCGGTTTCGACGGACGGTCACCCTTCCGCCCGGAACCGCTCCATCAGGGCGAGGATTTGCTCACGCACGGCGAACAGCTCCTCGCGGAACGGTCCGAGCTGCTCGGCGGGCAGCGCGTGCTTTGTCCCCACGCGTTCGGCGGCGGCGATGCTCTCGTGCAGCAACGCGAGCGCGCGCTTGAGGCCGGCGACGATGAACCCCGGCTCGCGCACGTCGTCCTCGTAGGCCAGCCCGCCCAGCGCTCCGGCGCACTTGGCACCGCAGCACTGGAGCTTGAAGATCATGTCGTGCAGGTCGGCGTCGCCGTCCTCGCCGAGCAGGTTCTTCTCCTTGCACCATTTCCACAGGACCACGGAACTCTCACGAATGCGCACCTCCAGCGGGTGGCTGATGCCGCCGTGCTTGTCATGCACCCAGTCCACGCCTTCGGTGAGCGGGTTGGGCTGGGGCGGGTTGTTCGCCGCCTCCTCGCAGATGCGGTTCATCTCCTCCACGTCGAACGGCTCGGCGTCGGGATCCTCCTCGCGCGGCTTGTCCCAGCCCATCTCCCGCGCAGCGATCTCCTCGAAGTCCTCGCGGTCGCCGTATTTCTCCTGCAGCTCGATGAACTTGTCCGTCAGCGCATCGCTCTCCTTGAAGGACTTCTCCCACTCGAACTCGGTCATGGGCCGGTCCTCGGGCGTCTGGAACCGGGCGTCCTCGAGCGTCTGGCTGACCTTGCCCAGGAAGCCCTCGAAACCCGCCTCCGCCTCGGCGGCGCGCTGCTCGTCCTCGCCCGGGGTCAGCCGCCACTCGGGCGCGGAGATGGTGAGCTGGTAGTCGGCGCTCTCGATGACCACGCGGCCGTTGGCGTCGCTGAACCATTCGAGATAGAGCGAGTTCGCCATGTGCTCCGGCGGCTTCTCCTTCCGCTCAAGCATCGCCAGGGCCTCCTCGAACGGGATGTCGAACACGCGCACCCGCCGCGAGGCCGTGAGGTCGCCGATGGTGCCGCGCTGGACGGGGTTCAGCGAATCCAGGTGATGATGCGGCGTGACGGGCTTCGGGTTGGTGAAGGTGAGGAGACAGCCCGCGAGATCCGGGTGGGCGTTGCCGCGCAGCTCCAGCACCACGGGTTCGGCGCGGCCATGCACCCAGACCTTGCCGCGCACCACGCCGCGCTGGCGGTTGTCAATCTCCCCGCGGACAACGCTGTCGTGAATCCGAAAGGCCATGCGCGGACTGTGGGAAAAATGCGGCGGCGGGGGAAGGAAGAATTGAGGGGGAGGCGCGCGGCCTTCAGGCCGCTTCACCGTCCGAACGGTCAAGAGCGCGAGTTCACCAAAGAGCTTCCACGTTGAAGCGGCGTGAACGCCGCGCGCCCCGGTTTCGTCGAGGCGCGACAATTCTCCGGCCTTCGCTACACTCCGCCCGTGCAAGCGGAGCGCCGCGCCCTCCCGTGGGTCGAATACACTGAGCTGACCGGGCTGTTCCTCATCCAGGGGGCGGCGATGGGCATGTGGGTCGTGCCCTTGAGCACCGTGCTGGACGCGCACGGGCTGCATGCCATCAAGCCCTTCGCCTTCGCCTCCACGGCGGTGGCGGCCTTCGTCTCGCCCCTGTTCTTCGGCGCGATGGCCGACCGCCATGCCTCGCCGGTGAAGGTCTTGCGCGGCCTCTCGCTGGCCACCGGGGCCGCGATGGCGATGGCGGCGACCGCCATTCACCTCGGCTGGAGCCCGTGGGTGGTGCTGGCCTTCATCCAGCTCCACTCGCTTTGCACGGCCCCGACCTGGAGCATCGCCTCCACCATCGTCTTCTCCCGGCTCAGGGACTCGAAGCGCGAGTTCGGCCCCATCCGCGCCATGGCCACGCTGGGCTGGATGGCCGGGTGCTGGCTCGTCAGCGCGGTGAACGCCGACGCCTCGCCGCGCGCGGGCTACAACGGCGCGGTGGCCTGGCTGGTCGTCACGGGCTTCACCTTCCTGCTGCCGGAGGTGGAGGCACCCAAGGCGTCTGGCACCGTCACGCTCCGCGAGCGGCTCGGCCTCGACGCGCTCACGCTGCTCAAGAACCCGGATCACCGCGTCGTGTTCATCACCGCCGCGCTGTTCAACATCCCGCTCGCCGCGTTCTACCCCTACACGCCGCCGCATCTGAAGGAACTCGGGCTCACGCACACGACCGCGTGGATGACCCTGGGGCAGATCACGGAGGTGCTGGCGATGCTCTCGCTCGCCTGGCTGCTGAGCGTGTGGCGGATCAAGTGGATTTTCACCATCGGACTGCTCTGCGGCGTGCTGCGCTACGCCTTGTGCGCGCTGGATGGCAAGGCATGGATTCTTCTGGGCGTCACCCTGCATGGCTGCTCCTTCACGCTGGTGTTCATCACGGCGCAGATCTACCTGGACCAGCGCGTGGACCCCGGCTGGCGGGCGCGGGCCCAGGCGTTGATGGCGCTGCTCACCGGCGGCGTGGGGAACCTTATCGGCTACCTCGGGAATGGCGCGTGGTTTGACTACAACACGAGGGTCGGCGGCCGCGAGAACTGGGCGGTGTTCTGGAGCGGTCTGGCGCTCTCGGTGGCGGCGGTGCTGGTTTACTTTCTGTTCGCTTATCACGGTCGCGGCACCAGCCCCACCGCTCCGCGCGAGGACCAAAAGCCCTAGCCCTTGCCAGCCTTGCATTGTAGCCTTTGCCCGTTGGGTGCGCTCAGCCGGCCAGAGCGTGGCCCGGTTCAAGTTTGTCGCCCGATGGCCGATAAGATGACTGCCGCATGGATCCACTGGCGAACTTGCTGACGGAATATGAAGGCCGGCTCGCCCGTGGCATCAGCCACGAGGAACTGGTTGGTTTTGCCAGCCAGTTGCCCGCGCTGCCGCACTCGGCCGCCAAGCTCATCCGGCTGGCGGACGACCCCAACAGCGATCTGGAGGAGATTAACACGACCATCGCCTCGGACGCGGCCATTGCCGCCGCGATGCTCAAGCTGGCCAACTCCACGGCCTTCGCGCAGCAGCGCAAGGTGGTCTCCATTCCGCACGCGCTGGGCATCGTGGGCTTGCGCAGCCTCAAGAGCGTGGTGCTCGCACAGGTGCTCACGCGCCTGAACCGCCAGCCCACCCTGGCTGACCGGCTGGTGCGCGATCATGCGATCGCCACCGCGCTGCTGATGCGCGGCCTCGCGCAGCGGCTGGGCCGCCGGGACGCGGATGATCTCTTTCTCTACGGCGTGCTGCATCGCCTGGGGCAGTTCGTCCTGCTGGCGGACACGCGCACGCGCACGATGTTCCCCGCCGTTCTGCGCCGCGTGAAAGATCACCACGAGGACTACGTGACCGCGGAACTGGAGGAAATCGGCTTCTCGCACCCGCTGATCGGCGCGCTCGTGGCGAACCGCTGGAACTTCCCGCTGGAACTGTCGCAGGCCATCCTGCGCCACCACGACCCGTTCGAGGGGCTCGGGACCGACGCCGAGTTCAAGACCTGGCTGGTGAAGTTCTGTTCCGCAGCAGCGCATGTGGCCAAGATCGGCACGCCCGAGGGCTACCCGGACCAGCTCCCGCTGCTGCTCGATCTCGGGCCGCGCCTGGGCCTGCTCGGACCCAAGGCGGCGGTTGAGGTGCAGATGCTGGTGGAAGACCTGAAGATGATGTTCACGTCGGAGGCGAAGTTGTGGCCGCCGTGAGGCGGTGGCGCGCGGCCTTCAGGCCGCTTCAACGTGCGCCCCACTTTGGTGAACCTGCGCTTGGTGATGTTCGGACGGTGAAGCGGCATAAATGCCGCGCGCCGGCCGCTTCAGGTGATATGCGCGCCCTGGGTCTCCACATACACCGCGTAGAGCGAGGTGCTCGCGGCCATGAAGAGGCGGTTGCGCTTGGCGCCGCCGAAGCAGACGTTCGCACATATCTCCGGCAGCAAAATCTGGCCGATGCGCTGGCCGTCCGTGCCGGCGAAGATGTGCACGCCGTCGTAGCCCGCGCCCACCCAGCCGGCGGCCGCCCAGATGTTCCCCTCGGTGTCGCAGCGGATGCCGTCGGCGAAACCCGCGTCCTCGACGTCCTGGCCGTCGCGCTTGAACTTGAGCTTCATCGAGGCGAATTCCTTGCGGTTCTTGAGCTTCCTGCCGTCCACATCGAAGACCCAGATGTTCTTCGGGGCGTCGTCGTAGTGGCTTGCGCCCGTGTCCGCCACATAAAGCTTCTTGTAGTCGGGTGAGAAACAGAGGCCGTTTGGCTTGAAGCACTCCTCGGTGACCTTCTCGATTTTGCCGGTCTTGCCATCAATGACATACACGGCCTCCTTCTGGTTCGGCTGGACGGTGGTGGACTTCAGGCGCTCGCCTTCGTAGTTCATCAGGCCGCCGTAACCGGGGTCGGTGAACCAGATGTCGCCGTTGGGATGCACAACGATGTCGTTCGGCGCGTTGAAGGATTTGCCGCCGAACTTGTCCGCCAGGAGGGTGACGGTGCCGTTGTGCTCGTGGCGCACCACGCGGCGCGTGAGGTGCTCGCAGCTCAACTCGCGGCCTTCGT
>CAZOCL010000441.1:0-5320 GCA_964578245.1 uncultured Klebsiella sp.
AGGAGAACGCCCGCATCACCGACCAGCCCGTCGCCGCGCTCCTCAAGGACCTGAAGGCGCGCGGCCTGCTCGACGACACGCTCGTCCTCTGGGCCGGCGAGATGGGCCGCACACCGCACTCCGCCGGCACCGACGGGCGCGACCACCACGTCAGCGGCTACACGATCTTCATGGCCGGTGGCGGTGTGCGCGGCGGGATGACTTATGGCACCACGGACGAGATGGGCATGAGCGCCGTCGAGAACCGCGTGATGATCCACGACCTCCACGCGACGCTGCTGCACCAGCTCGGCCTGAACCACGAGCGCCTCACCTTCCGCTTCGGCGGCCGCGACATGCGGCTCACCGACGTGCACGGGCGCGTCCTCACCGAGATACTTGCCTGATGCGTTCGTTGTTGCCCGCCAAACACGCGAAAGGCCGGGAAATGGCGGGCTTTTGTTTTTCCATTTCGCATGTTTCGCGTGTTTGGCGGGCACTCTCCGCATGAAAACTCCGTGCTTTCTCACGCTCGTCCTCGCCGCCAGCCTCCTGTCCATGCGCGCTGCGGATGAACCTCTCGCCCGGCAAACCGTCGTTTACAAACAGGCGGGCGCGCTGGGCATCAAGGCGGATGTCTTCGCGTATCGCGACGAAAAGGTGCGCCCGGTGGTGGTCTGGCTCCATGGCGGCGCGCTCATCAACGGGCATCGCGAAGGGCTCAGCGCGGTGGTGCGCAACTTCGCGGCCACCAATGGCTACGTGCTCGTCTCCTTCGACTACCGGCTCGCGCCGGAAACCAAGCTGCCGCTCATCATCGAGGACGTGGAGGACGCCTTCAAGTGGCTGCGCCGCGAAGGGCCGGCGCGGTTTCACATTGATCCGAAGCGGATCGCTGTGACCGGTGGTTCGGCGGGTGGCTACCTGACGCTCATCACCGGCCATCGCGTCGAGCCGCGTCCGCGTGTGCTGCTTGCGTTCTGGGGCTACGGAGACCTTGTGGGTGACTGGTATTCCACGCCCAGTCCACACGCGCGCCACAACCAGAAGAAGTTCACCGCCGAGGAGGCGTGGCAGCAGGTCAGCGGCCCACCCGTGGCCGACTCACGCGACCGCAAAGGCGACGGCGGCATGTTCTACAACTACTGCCGCCAGACCGGCACGTGGCCCAACTCCGTCTCGACTTGGGACCCGCACCTCGAACCCGAGAAGTTCTTCCCCTTCATGCCGGTGAAGCACGTCCGCGCCGACCATCCGCCCACCGTGCTGATCCACGGCACGGCGGACACGGACGTGCCTTTTGAGCAGTCCCAATTGATGGCGCGGGAGTTTCAAAAGCACGGCGTCCCGTTTCAGTTTCACGAGATTGCGAATGGCGAGCATGGCCTGACGGGCGGGGACCGCACCGCGATTGATGAAGCTCACCGCAAAGCCTTCGAGTTCCTGAAGCAACAGCTCGAACGCCCGTGAATCGTGGTGGGTGCATTGGTCCCGGAGCGCGGCCACGAAGTCATGCACGCTCCATTTTACCAGCCGTTTGTCGTAGTTGATAATAACCCGGCTTCGACCAATCCATGATTTCTCCACTCCTGCTTCGATTTGCCGTCATGGTGTTTCTCGCGGTGCCGCCTTGGTGCCCTCGCGTCGCGGCGGCGGACTTGAAGTTCACGGTGACGCCCCTTGAGCCGCGCAGCCGTATTGATGCCATTGCCTATCTGGGCAAGGGCGTCGTGCTCGCCGGTGCCCGTGATGCCAATCCCGGCTACATCCATAAGAGCCAGGATCATGGCGTCACCTGGCGCAAGATCGGCAACATCACCGGAGCCGATTACATCACCTGCCTGGCCTCCGGCAGGAATGGGCTCGGCTATCTGCTCACCGGCAAGGGCGTGCATGTGTGGCGGACGACCGACTATGGCGAGACGTGGAAGGACCTGGGGCAAATCTCCCACGCGAAGAACCCCCATTTCGCCAACGCCTATGGGATGTGGGTGACCGCGAAGGGCACGCTGCTGGTCGCCGATGCCAGCAGCCAGGGCGGCCATCTCCATCGTTCCACGGATCAAGGGGCCACATGGACCGATCTGGGCCAGATTTCCACACACGCGCTCTACCGGCTCAACGAGGTTGGTGACGGATTGATCGTCAACGGCTGGGCCGGGCATATTTACAAGAGCACCGACGACGGGATGACTTGGAAGGACATGGGGAAGCTGACAGACTCCAGCCTCTACGCCATCGAATACCTCGGCGATGGCACCGCCCTGATTGGGACCCACAGCGGCAACATCTTTGTGAGCCGGGACAACGGCGTGACCTGGAAAGATCAGGGCGTCGTCGGCGATGCCGCGGATGACTTTGCCTGGCTGGGCGGCAGCCGCGTGCTCTACTCCACCTACACCGGCAGTCGCAGCCTCTATCTCTCGGAGGACAAGGGTGCTACCTGGACCCGAATCGGAGGCGTGAACACAGGACAGGCCGGCGACTGGCTGGACCATGTCATCTACATCCACGACGGCGATGTCCGCGTGGTCGTGGGCGGCACGAACAAGGGGTTCATCCTCCGTTCGGTGCTGCCGGCCCAATAACCAGCAGACACCCTTCACCCAAGGCAAAGGGTTGAACGGAGTGTGATGGTCGGGCCTGCCTGCCGCTTACGCGCCGAACTTGTCGAACATCTTGGCGTTCGCCTGCATGAGGCGGATGAGATACTTCGCCTCGAAGACGCCGAGGGAGCCGAGGTTCGAGCCGGTCTCGGTGAAGCGGTCGAGCTTGTCCGAGCCGCTGCACGCGCTGTGGAGCAGCACGGGCTGCGGGTGCCAGGAGTGGCCCTTCATCGCGCAGGGGGTCGAGTGATCGCCGGTGATGACGAGCACATCGGGCTTCTTGCCGAGCAGGATGGGCAGCGCGGCGTCGAAGTCCTCGATGGCCTTCTTCTTCGCCTCGAAGTTGCCATCCTCGCCGTATTTGTCGGTGTATTTGTAGTGGAGGAAGAAGAAGTCGTAGTTGTCGTATTCGGCCACGTAGCGCTGGCACTGCTCGGCGATGGTCTGCGGGCCTTCGATCTTCGTCATGCCCACGAGCTGGGCGAGGCCCTTATACATCGGATACACGGCGATCGCGGCAGGCTTGAGCTGGTAGCGCTGCTCGAAGATGGGGATCTCCGGCTGGTGCGCGATGCCGCGCATGAGGAAGCCGTTGGCTTTCGCGTGGCCGGCCAGGACGGGCAGGGCCTTCTTGTAGAACTCCCCGATGAGCTTGGCGGTTTTCTTCTGCGCGGCGTTCTTCGGGTCCTCGGGCTTCGCCTCAAGCAGCTTCAAGCCCTCGCGGTTCGGGTCGGTCGAGCTGATGGGGCCTTCGAGACCCTTGCCGCGGAGGATGACCACGAAACGGTGTTCCTTGCCCGCCTTGATGATCACTTCGGTGTCGCCGATCTTCTTGATCTTCTTGGCCAGCAGCGCGCACAGCTCCTCGCACACCTCGGTGGCGATGCGGCCCGCGCGGCGGTCGGTGACGAGGCCCTTCTTGTCGAGCGTGCAGAAGTTCGCGCGGGCGGCGACATCGCCGGCCTTCAATTCCATGCCGAGGCCGAGCGCCTCGATCACGCCGCGCCCCACTTCAAACTCCAGCGGGTCGTAGCCGAACAGGCCGAGGTGGCCGGGGCCGCTGCCGGGCGTGATGCCAGGCGCGACCGGGATCAGGCGGCCTTGCGCGCAGCCGGACTGCACGAGCGCGTCGAGGTTCGGCGTGGTGGCGGCTTCGAGCGGGGTCATGTTGCCCGTGGCGGCGGTGGCGATGTCACCGAGGCCGTCGAGCACCACCAGCGCGAGCTTCGCACCGGTCTTGATGGTCAGCGAGGAGTAGAGTGCGTCAAGTTTCATGGTCAGATTCAGTTCAAATGCCGTTCAAGCGGAGTTTCGACGCCTCATGCGGGCTTTGGATTCCCCAGGCCGAAACGCCACGGGCATCATGCTGGCAAGGGAAAAGGCCCGTCAAGGGCGGGAAAGGGCGTAGATCGGACGGGGTTGGAAATCGCGTATTGAACAGGGTGGACGGAAGGGCCCGCGAACCCCACGGAAAGATGGCACATCCATGGACTTCGTGGCCGCTCTCCCTCACCCCCACCCTCTTCCGTTGGGAGAGGGCAGGTGAGGGAGAGCGGCCCGCCCCGCTATACAGATTCAAACCACCGAGGAGCTTTGCCCAGAAGCCGATTTCGCTATGACGGAAGCAAGGAATGATTCGCGAGCAATTATCCAACGGGGCTTTCTGCAGCGTGATCGCCGAGTTCTCCCCGACGCTTAGGCCGAATAGTCCAGATACACCGTCTTCAGCTTGGAGTAGAACTCGACCGCGCCCGCGCCCTGCTCCTTGAAGGAGTCGGTGCTGGATTTCTTCACGCCGCCGAACGGGGCCTGGAGGGCGAGGCCGGTGGAGATCTGGTTCACCTTCACCACGCCGGACTGGATGCGCTCGGTGTAGAGCATGGCCTTCTTCAGGTCGCGCGTCACGAGGCTCGCACTGAGGCCCACGTCCACGCTGTTCGCCACCGCGAGGGCCTCGTCAAAGCTGTCCACGGGGATGATGCCGACGACCGGCCCGAAGACCTCCTCACACGCGATGCGCGCGGCAGGGGCGACATTGCCGAGCACGGTGGGCTGCATGAAGTAACCGTGCGCGAAATCGCCCTCGGTCAGGCGCGCGCCGCCGTAGAGCAGGGACGCGCCTTCCTGCTGGGCAATCTGCACGTAGTTCAAGTTGCCTTCGAGCTGCGCCTTGCTCACAGCGGGGCCCATCGTCACGCCGGTCTTCAAACCATTGCCGATCACGATGGCCTTGGCCTTCTCCACCAGCTTCGCGGCAAACGCCTCGGCGACACTCCGCTCCACTATCACCCGGCTGGTCGCCGTGCAGGCCTGGCCGGTGAGGCCAAAGCCCGCGATGGCCACGAGGCGCGCTGCAAGATCAAGGTCAGCATCCGCCAGCACGATGGTGGGGTTCTTGCCGCCCATCTCCATTTGCGCGCGGGCCATGCGCGGCGCGAGCTGCTGATAGATTTGGGACCCGACCCCGAGCGAGCCGGTGAAGGAGAGCGCGACAACCGCCGGATTCGTCGCGAGTTCGCCGCCGACGGAGCGGCCATCCCCAGTGACGACGTTGAGCACGCCCTTGGGCAGGCCGGCCTCGGTGAGGATCTTCGCCAGTTCGCAGGTCATCGCGGGGGCTTGCGAGGCGGGCTTGATGATGACGGCGTTGCCGCACAGCAGCGCGGGCGCCATCTTCCACGCCGGGATGGCGATGGGGAAATTCCATGGCGTAATGAGCGCGACGACCCCAAGCG
>CAZOCL010000442.1:0-5301 GCA_964578245.1 uncultured Klebsiella sp.
TCCTGCGCGGTGATGTAGATGCGCACGGCGGCCTTGTAGCGCTCGACGTCGAACTTGCCGTCCTCGCGCTTGAACTTCATCAGGTTCAGCGAGGCGAGGTTGCAGGCGGTGTTGTTGAGGAACACGTATTCCGAGCAAGGGTTCGTGGAGTGGATCGGCTCCGTGCCCTTGCAGGTGTGCCACTTCTGGATCGCGCCGTCGTATTGCAGGCCGGGGTCGCCGCAGATGTGTGTGCCCTCGGCGATCTTGTTGAGCAGCGTGTTCGCGTCCTTCTTCTGGAGCGGCTGGCCGCTGGTAATGGACTTGGTCCACCATTCCTTGCCCTCGAGCGCAGCGGACATGAACTCGTCGGAGACGCGCACGGAGAGGTTCTCGTTCTGATACATGACGGAGCCATAGGCCTCGCCGTTGAAGGAGCCGTCGTAGCCCTGCTCGATGAGCGCCCAGGCCTTCTTCTCTTCCTTCTGCTTGCAGTCAATGAACTCCTCGATGTCGCCGTGCCAGTCGCGCAGCGTGTTCATCTTCGCCGCGCGGCGGGTCTTGCCGCCGGATTTCACGACGTTGGCCACCTGGTCATAGACGCGGAGGAAGGAGAGCGGGCCGCTCGGCCGGCCGCCGCCGGAGAGCTTCTCGCGGGAGCTGCGGATGGGGGTCAGGTCGGTGCCGGTGCCGGAGCCGAGCTTGAAGAGCATGGCCTCGGAGTAGGCGAGGTGCATGATGGACTCCATGTTGTCCTCGACCGTCTGGATGAAGCACGCGCTGCCCTGCGGGTATTCGTATTGGGTGTGGGCGCGCTCGGCCACGCTGGTCTTCCGGTTCACGAACCAGTTGCCCTTGCCGGAGGTCATGCCCACGCCGTATTGGTGGTAGAGGCCCACGTTGAACCAGACCGGCGAGTTGAACGCGCCGTATTGGTTCACGCACAGCCAGGTCAGCTCGTCATAGAAGATCTCGCCCTCGGCCTTGGTGAAGTAGCCGTCCTTGACGCCCCAGTCCGCCAGCGTGCGGGTGACGCGGTGGATGAGCTGCCGGACGGACTTTTCGCGCTCGGGCTTGGTGGGGTCCCCGTAGAAATACTTGGAGCAGACGACCTTGGTGGCCAGCAGCGACCAGTTCTTGGGCACCTCGACGCCCTCCTGCTTGAAGATTGTCTTCCCAGAGTCATCGGTGATCTCGGCGGTGCGCTTGTCCCATTCGATCTGGTCGAAGGGCTTCACCTTGGCGTCCGAGAAGACACGGGTGAGCGATGATTTCTTACCGGGTTTGGCGGCGGATTTGGTGGCGCGAGGGGCGGTCACGGGGGCGGCGGGGCGGCGGGCGGCGGTGGCAGGGGCGAGCATTGGCTCAGGAGCGTCGATCATGGGTTGCGGTTGGCTAGATTTGTCGGGCACCTCGCCGTCTTTCGCGCTCATAGCCGAACCATACAGCCAGAACGAAACCGACGACAAGGCTCCCTTCGCAGGTGGAGTTCCCGATGTTGGTCGCATCGCGGGACACCCCATTGGTTGGGGAGCGGGGGTCAGGCTAGCACTACATGTAGTGGTGACAAGCAGTTTTTGAAAAAAAGTTATCGGATGGTTATTCGCCTCAAAAAGCCCCGAAAACACGAGGGTTTGGCGGGGTTTGTGGACAACTGGCCAGGGCGGTTGTGAACAACCTGAAACATCCCGGTAACGGGGTTGTCACCCCACCCCTAGGGCAAGCAAATGCCTAGTCCGGACTCCGAAATGGCCGATGCTTTGCAGGCTCTTCGCTGTTTTCGCTGGAACAGGGAAGTGGACAAGAAAGTTCCAAGTTCCAAGTCCCAAATTCCAAAGAAATTCCAATCGTTCAGCATGCCGCGCCCCGCCAGCGCTTCCGCACTGGTTCGGTCGGGCTTGCTCGCCCAGTGCCGGGCGACCCTTTGAATTTTGGAGCTTCTTTGGAATTTGGGACTTGGGATTTGGAGCTTCTCCCACACTCATGCCACTGAAAACAGCGGAGAACCGCTGTATCGGGGTTTAGACCTGACCCTCTAGCGCCTTCGGCGGGGCCAGCACGAACGAGGCGAGCAGCGCCTGCCGGGCCGTGGCCGGTTGACGCAGGAGCGCCACCACCGCCCGGGCGTCGGGGGAACCCGCATCCCGCCGGGCGAGGGAGCTGGCAATCAGCGGTTTGCCATGCTTTTCGGTCTGATCATCCACCCGTTGCAGATGGGCGGCCACGGTCTCGTGCAGGTGCGCGGCGCGTTGATACGCGTGCGTAGATTGGTCGAGCCGCGCCAGGGGCTTGGACGGCGCCGGCTGCGAATCGAGCGAAACGTCCTGCCAGGGCGTCGAAGCGCTTTCACGCGAGGGCCGCCCCTCATGATCCGTCGGCAGCGATTCGCGGGAAACACGCTTGGGCAACGGCGGAGGCGGAGGGGGTGGCGGAGGCGTGTGGCGACGAACAATGGGCGGAGGCGGAGGCGTGCCGACGCTGCTGTCGAGCGGAGGCTGATTTTCCAGCAACCGCTTCAGCTCCTCCTCCCAGTTCAGTGGCTGGCCCGGAGCGGGCTGAGGCGCACGTCCGCTGGTGGTTTGGTGCGGCCGGTAACTCTCGTCATCCTCGCCGCCCCACGGCTGCGCCTGCCCCTTCTTCTTGTTGCGGCCCTGCACCCAGCTTGCCAATGCCGAGATCACAACGATGGCCAGCATCACCCAGATGTTGTCCGTCGAAACGGCGAGGCAGCCGCTGGGAACCACGCTGCTGGCACTGGATGCGAACTCGCTCACAAGGACATTCCCGTTGAATCAGGACTTCACCTGCGGCGTGGCCCCGGCGGTGGCGATGCTCTCGCGCATTCCGGTGTCCGCCTGCATGTTCTTCATCCGGTAGTAATCCATCACGCCCAGGTTGCCATTGCGGAAGGCCTCGGCCATCGCCAGCGGCACCTGCGCCTCGGCCTCGACGACCCGGGCGCGCATCTCGGATACACGGGCGACCATTTCCTGCTCGGTCGCCACAGCGGCGGCGCGGCGGACTTCAGCCTGCGCCTGCGCGATCAGCTTGTTGGCCTCCGCCTGCTCGGCCTGCAATTTCGCACCAACGTTTTCGCCCACGTCCACATCCGCGATGTCAATCGAGAGGATCTCGAACGCGGTCCCTGAATCCAGGCCCTTCTCCAGCACGGTCTTGGAGATGCGGTCGGGGTTTTCGAGCACGGCCTTGTAGCTCTCGGAGGAGCCGATGGTGGTGACGATGCCCTCGCCCACCCGCGCGATGATGGTCTCCTCCGTCGCGCCACCCACGAAGCGGTCCAGATTGGTGCGCACCGTCACGCGGGCCTTCACCTTCACCGCGATGCCGTCCTTGGCCACGGCGTCGATCGTCACCTTGCCGGAGGATGCGGCCGGGCAGTCGATGACCTTGGGATTTACCGAGGTCCGCACGGCCTCGAGCACGGTCTTGCCTGTGCCCTTCGTGGCGAGATCAATGGCGCAACTGCGGTCGAAGTCCAGGTGGATGCCCGCCTTCTTCGCCGCGATCAGCGCCTGCACCACAGCCTCGACGTTGCCGCCGGCGAGATAGTAGTTGGACAGGTCGTCAATCGTGATGGGAATGCCGGACTTCACTGCGGTAATGCGTGTGTCCACGATCAGGCCCACTGGCACGCTGCGGAGCTTGAGTGCGATCAACTGGGTGAAGGTCACGCTGGCACCGGAGGTCCATGCGCGCACCCAGATCATGCCGAAGTTCAGCACCAGAATGGCGAAGAAGAACGCGGCCAGGCCCAGCACGGCGTAAAGCAGGAACATGCCCTTGCCCTCGAGTTGTGCGAAAATCGGTGTGAGTTCCATAATGTCCTGGGTGCGTTGTTGGTTGCGAAAACGAAATTCAAACCTGGCGGACGACCACCCGCATGCCTTCGACGGCGACGACCCGCACGGCCTCGCCGCGCTCGATCATCGCGCCCTCCGTCACCACGTCCACCCGCTGGCCATTGATGATCGCCACGCCGGCCGGCCGCAGCGCCGTGTGCGCCACGCCAGACTGGCCGACGAGTTCAGGCCGCTCCGTGCCGATGTCCCCCACCACGCCATGCGAGGCGTAAACCCGTCCGAACCGGCTGCTGGGAAAATACTTCACCCACACGAGAAAGCCGATGGCCAGGCCCGCCAGTGTGCCCACGAGAATCCAGTTCCCGGTGGTCACTCCAAAATCCTGATAACCCACCACCACGCCCGCGACGAGGCTCAGCGCGCCGAGGATGCCCGCGATCATGCCGGGCAGCACCGTCTCCGCGAGCAGCAGCACCGCGCCCACGAGCAGCAAGGTGATGACAAGGACCATGTCGCCGAGAGTAGGCCCCTGACTTCCGGGGGCCAAGTGGAATTCCAAGGGGTGGATTGTAGCCGGAGGGGAAAGTAATTAGTGCTTAGTAATTAGTCCCGGCACCAGTCGGCTACTAATCACTAATTACTTCTTCCCGGCTTCACATCCCCGGCAGCGGCCGCCCCGGCATCGGTTCCGCCGGTGGCTTCCAGGTAAACGTCGGCTCATAGCGTATGCCCAGATGCGGCGTCTCCAGCCGCCGGCCAGCTTGCTGCCGGGATTGAAAAGCCGCCGCCAGCACGCCGGTCGTCAGCAGCGTGCGCTCCACCGGCCAGGTCGGCCTGCCCGTGTAGATCATTTTTTCAACCCCCTGAAGAAGGAACGCGAAGTGCCCCATCGGCCGGGCCTCCTGCGTCCAGAAGACCGTCGCGGGATACTCTTTACGTCCTTGCTCACCCCACGCGACGATCCACTCATTGTGCCCGTCCTTGTTGTCGTGGATCATCGTCGCCTTGAAGCCGTCGCAATACTCGATGAAGAATGCTGCCGGGCTTTTCACCTGCTCGATGAACGGCTTCTTGAACCGCTTCTTGTTCTCCCGCGCGTTCACTGCCGCCTGAAAGACCTCTTCGCTGAAACGCCCCTTGCGCATCTCCTCCCACACCTCGGGGCCTTGCATGAACTGCACCGCCGCCACGCCGCTCTCGCCGCCGTGCCGCCGCTCGACGAGGCATTGCAGCGCCTCCAGTCCGTGGAACCCGTAGGCCTCCAGCGGCCCGTAGGAGAGCACGACCGCCTCCGTCGCCCGCGTGCCCTGCTTCATCTCCACCGCCGGGTGTCGCCACAGTCCCGGCAACGACGAGCCGGCCATGAAGGGCACGTTGAGTTCGCGAGCCGTGTCATACATCCACTTCGCATCGGTCCAGTTCCAGGCGAGGTGCTTGTCGGAAAACACCGGCACGCTGCGCCCGCTCTTGCGGAAGACCGCCGCCGTCTCTTCGAAGAAGC
>CAZOCL010000443.1:0-5291 GCA_964578245.1 uncultured Klebsiella sp.
AAGAAGTGCGTGGCCATCGTCCTCAGCCCCTGCGAGTCCCGCTCCATCGTGCCGGTGATTCAGGAGGCCAACGCCGCCGGCATCCCCGTGCTCACCGTGGACATCCCCTGCAACGAGCCCGGCGTAAAACTCCTCACGCAAGTCGCCACGGACAATTTCGGCGGCGGCAAGGAGGCCGGCCAGGCGATGATCGAAGCGCTCGGGACTGCCGGCGGCAAGGTCGCCATCCTCCACTTCAAGCAAGCCGAGTCCTGCCGCCTCCGCGTGAACGGCTTCCGCGAAGTCATTGACGCCTACAACGCCAAGGCCGCCGCCAAGATCAATCTGGTCATGGAACTCGACGGTGGCGGCGCGAAAGACGTCGGCTACAAGGCCGCCGAAGACGCCCTCCAGGCCCATGGCGACCTCCGTGGCGTTTTCGCCATTAACGACCCCTCCGCCCTCGGGGCCCGCGCCGCCATCGAGAAGGCCGGCAAGACCGCCCAGATCGTCATCGTCGGCTTCGACGGCCAGCCCGAAGGCAAGCAGGCCATCAAAGACGGCAAGATCTACGCCGACCCCATCCAGTTCCCCGACAAGATGGGCATCGAAATCGTCCGCGCCATCGTGAAGCATTCGAAAGGCGAAGAAGTGCCGAAGGAGATGCTGATTCCGACCAGCCTCTATCGGAAGGCGGATGCGATGAAGGATACGACGCTGAAGTGAAAACAAGTATCCAGTGTTCAGTATTCAGATTTCAGTCTGAACGCTCATGCGCCGCACCCGCCCTAGACCTCCATTGGTCACTGAATACTGGATACTGAACACTGATTACTGCATGCCCTCCCCCGACTTCCTCCCCTCCCTCGTCGGCTCTCTGTCCGTCGGAGCCGCTGGCAATCCGACCGTTGCCATGGTCGAGGCCGCCTTCCGCCACCACGGCCTGCACTGGCGCTATGTAAACATGGAGGTCACGCCCGCCCACCTTGCCGATGCCGTGTGCGGCGCGCGCGCCATGGGCTTCCGTGGCTTCAACCTCTCCATGCCCCACAAGGTCGCCGTCATCCCGCTCCTCGACGGCCTGGGTGAATCCGCCGCGCTCATCGGCGCGGTCAATTGTGTCGTCCGGCACGAGGACCGGCTCATCGGCGAGAACACGGACGGCAAGGGCTTCCTCAAGTCCTTGCAGGAAGTCTGCGACCCGCGCGGGAAGAACATCGTGATGTTCGGTGCTGGTGGTGCAGCCCGGGCGGTGGCGGTGGAAGTCGGGCTGGTCGGCGCGCATCGCATCACGGTCGTCAACCGCAGCGAACCGCGCGGACGCGAGTTGGTGGATACCCTCACCCACAAGGCGGAACTGGTCGCTGAACTCGTCGTCTGGCAGGGCGACTACACCCTCCCCGCCGACACCGACATCGTCATCAACGCCACCTCCATCGGCCTCTACGACGCCGAGGCGCGGCTCGAACTCAACCTGGATTCACTCCTGCCGAACATGGTCGTGGCCGACGTGGTCTTCAGCCCGCCCCAGACGCGCCTCCTCCGCGATGCCGCCGCCCGTGGCTGTCGCACCCTCGACGGCCTCGGCATGCTCGTGAACCAAGGCGTCATCGGCGTGCAGTATTGGACCGGCGTGAGTCCCGATCCCATTGCGATGCGCCGTGCGCTGGAGGAGGCGATGGGCCTTTGATGAGGAGCCAAATGAACGAGCACTTCACACAAAATTCAGCCCCGCTTGGTCGCAGCATGTTTTTTCCCTCACCCCTAGCCCTCACCCCTCTTCCGATGAAGGGAGTGGGAGCGCCGTATTCGGCGCGCCTTCGGCTCTCACGCCGGCCGGAATACAAGCAGCCATTCGAAGGCTATAAGACCGTGCTCGACCATCCTGAAGGAAGCCTGGCTCAGCGAGTGCGGCCACCTGCGGCCCGGCATGAAGAAGGCATCCCCGTCGTCGAAGCACAGGCGAACTCGCCTGCCTGGCCGCTGCAGCCGCTCTGCTGCTGGGCTGCAGCACGCCGAAAACGACGGAATTAAGTAAGACGCAACTCCAGCAGATAGACGAGTTGAACCGGGTGTTGGCGTCTGCCAGGGCGACGCAGGCGCAAGCCGCTGCCAGAATCAGGGAAGCGGAACTTGCTCAGCAGCGGACACGCGAGGATTTTTTGGCTGGCAATCCGGCACTGAGCCAGGCGGATCGCAAGTTGGTGGCGGCGGGGCGGTATCGGGTAGGGTTCAGCGCGGCGGCCGTGCGCGCGGCACGGGGCGAGCCGGAGCGCATCCGCCAGAGCACCGACGCGACCGACACCACCGAGGTCTGGGTGTATCGCGGCGGCCATGAGACGATCACGTTGGTGAGGGGCTTGGTGACGTCCTTCCAGACCACGCGCTAACCCTTTTCCACTTTTTTCTCATGCCCCAAGCCACGCCTCGTTGTTATTTCTAAACACCCTCCCTAAGTGCCTCGCCTTGCGCCTCCTTTGCATTCCTCTCTGCTATTTCGAGAAACCGACTTCTTCTACTAGAAACGGAAACCCCGCGCTTTCCGATCACGTCCGATGCTCCAAAACAATCCTATGAAACGCATTCCCCTCCTCCTCCTCACCCTCGCTCTCACCGCCCACGCCGGCCCCGGCGAAAAAACCCGCACCATCGCCTCCCAGCCGAGCTGGATCGTCGCCACGCCGCAGGTCGAGCTCTCCGTCACCCACCTCGGCGGCCACATGGCACCCGTCACCTTCTTCCGCGACTCCGCCCAGCCCGTGCAGCCCTACCACATCAGCCCGTGGCAGGGTGAGAAGCTCCCTTACCCTGTCCCCGTGCTCGTGCCCTTGCGCGGCGACTTCTTCTGCGTTCCGTTCGGCGGCAATGGCGACGCCGTCAACGGCGAGAAGCACCCGCCCCACGGCGAGACCGCCGGCTCCCTGTGGAAGCACGTCGCCACTAAAAAGACCGGCGACGTCACCACCCTGACCGCCACCTTGGAGACCAAAGTCCGCCCCGGCAAAGTAACCAAGGAACTTTCCCTCGTGAACGGCCAGAACGTGGTTTACTCCCGCCACCTGATCGAGGGCTTCGCGGGCAAAGCCCCCCTCGGCCACCACGCCACCCTCGCCATGCCGGAGAAGGAAGGCGCGTTCCGCATCGCCACCAGTCCCTTCAAGTTCGGGATGGTCGCGCCCGGCCTCTTTAGCGATCCCGCGCAGGCCGAATATCAGGCGCTCCAAGTCGGCGCACGCTTCACCGACCTGCACAAAGTCCCCGTCGCCTGGAAGGGCGCGCCCGATGCCGACCTCGCCTCCCTCCCCGCGCGCAAGGGCCACGCCGACCTCTTCATGCTCTTCAGCGAGCCGAACGGCCCCGCCTGGGTCACCGCCACCCGCGGCGATGAGGGCTGGGTCTGGTTCGCGCTCAAAGACCCGGCGGTGCTCACCGGCACGCTCTTCTGGCTGGAGAACCATGGTCGCCACGGACTGCCCTGGTATGGTCGCAACAACTGCGTGGGCATCGAGGACATTTGCGGCCACTGGGCCGACGGCCTCGCCGCCTCCGTGAACCCGAACGTGCTCACCAAGGAAGGCATCCCCACCGCCATCGAACTCAGCGCCACCCGACCGACCGCCGTGAACTACATCCAAGGCGTCGTCCGCGTCCCCGCCGGTTTCGTCGAAGTAAAGACCCTGGAATTCGCCCCCGGCCAGGTGACCTTCATCTCCACCACGGGGCAACGCGTGACAGCCCCTGTGCGGCATGAGTTTTTGAAAGTGGGGAAACTGTGATTGGGAACCAATGAGGTTATGCCTGAACACGGCAGGAACATCTGGGAAGTCATTCGGGATACCGCTCAACGAAAAGTCCGAGCAGCCAAGGCCCGCTTCCAGGGAAGCGCACCCAACGTGGAAGCTCCGCGCGACATCTACTCGCAATCGTGTGCCCAGATTGCTGAAGCGTTGATGCCCGATGGCTACGCATATGCTCGCTCTGGACAAAAGCTAACTCGCAAGACGGGAGACTTTTCCTTCCAGATTTCATTTCGATCCAGCCGCAACAATGTTTCGGGCGAACTGGTGGCGCTGTGGATTCATGCGAATGTCGTCTCAAAGCAATTGAAGAAATGGCGCACTGAAAAACCAAGCTTGCGCAACGCCTCAGACTTCGTGGCAGGTGGACAAATCGGGAATCTCCTTCCCCACACTTCCTGGATGGAGTGGAACCTGGCGTCGCGCGACACACGCGATGAACAGATTGCTGATGCGGTTACCACCATCCGCAGGATCGCACACCCGTATTTCGCCATGTTTGACCACGTTGCCCGCCTCGCCTCCAGACTTGTTACGGAGGATGTGCCGGCGTTTTGGGAGATGGACATTCTCGACTTCTTGATGTGCTACTCGAATCCAGCTTCAGCCCGAGAGGCTGCCGTCCGCCTCTTGAAAAGGTATCCCGACACTCTACGGGACTACCCGCTGGCGCTCTCCCGCTTTCAGCAGCAGGGTTTGCCAAAATTTGCTCTCACAAAACACGCTGAGTGCCTTGCTGCTGCCACGATTATTTTTGGGTTCCAAGACTTGCGAAACGAAGCGAAGCACCCGTGAGCAAGGCGAACTCAAACTCAAAACTTGCCGCGCTGTGGAGCGATTACGGGATGGTCTTCGTGCTGGCGCTACTCTGCGCCTTCTTCAGCTTCGCCACTTACACCGAGCAGCATCCCACCGGTGCGGACGCCGCCCGTCAGCTTGCCAGCAGCATCCTCAGCCAGTTCGGCAAGTCCGCCCGGGTCCTCATCGCCGTGCCCAACCAGCCGGACGCCGACGCCTTCGCCGACACGCTCCAGACCGCCCTGACCAACGCCCATGCTACCGTCGTCGGCATCGTGAAGGGTGAACCCAAAGACGCCCGCGCCGCGCTCCAAACCGCCGCGAGCGCCGGCAAGCTCGACGCCATTGCCTGCACCCAGGCCAGCGCCGGCTGGCTCGTCTTCGCCGAACTCCCGACCGACTTCCCCGCCCTCGGCACGCCGCGTGTGCTCCAGCCGCAAACCTACCGCTGGCCAAACTTCCTCAAGCGCGAAAACCTCCTCAACATCGCGAATCAAATCGCCGTCATCGCCATCGTGGCCATCGGCATGACCATGGTCATCATCGCCGGCGGCATCGACCTCTCCGTCGGCAGCCTCATCGCCCTCGCGGCCGTGCTGACCGCCCTGTTCATCAAAGACCTTGCTGGAGCCCAGCAGGCCAGCGCCTTTGGCATGGTGCTGGCCTGCACCGGAGCCATCTTGATTGCGGGCGGAGCCGGAGCGATCTCCGGTGCGA
>CAZOCL010000444.1:0-5288 GCA_964578245.1 uncultured Klebsiella sp.
CCGTCGTGGCCGGCAGCGATGCCGCCTTCGCCGAGTATCTGAAAGCCGGTCGCCCGGGCGGCCCGGGGTTCCTCCTCGCCCTCGCCGCCCGCCGCGCCGACCCCGCCCTCGCCGCCGCCCTTGCCGAGCATCTGCCCCGCCTCACCCCCGCCGAAGCCCCCGCCTTCGGCACCGCCGCCCAGCGCCAGCAGGACCCGGCCCTCACGCGCAAACTCTTCACCCAGCGCCAGACCCTCCCGCCCGCCCTGGCCAACTGGCTCCCCAGCATCCTGGAGCACACCTACCCCGCCCGCCTCGGCCACGACCTGGCGAATTGGGAACCCCTGGTGGCCCAGGCGTCTCCTCCAGAAAAACCATAAGCCTGCGCCTGACGGGGGGAAGCCGCCGAGGCATGTGGCGGCAGGCATCCTGCCTGCCGTAGAGGGCGGCGTCCCGCCGCCCGGAAAGGAACGCCACCTCGCGCCGACAAGCCTGGGTCTCCTCCCCCTCGCCTCCTTGGTGTCCATTCGTGGTTCCCCAAACTGGCTTCGTTTCGCAAAATCCTTTCATCGGCGATTGGCAATTGGCCCTTTGAAATCTGAAATCTGAGCTTCCCTGCCGCCTCCCATTGGCTTCGTTCCGCATAGCCCCATCCGTGGACCTTGGATCTTGGACTTTGGACCTTGGACCATCGGCCTCCCCCAATGGCTTCGTTTGGCAAAAACACGTCCCTGCCCCCTCTCCGCGCCCGTCCCGTCTCTGCGGTGCCATCTCCTTCTCCGATTCGTGTCCCTTCGTGGTTCCCACCCTGCCACCCCTCCACCCATCCCGCATTTGCGCCACGCAAATGCCTCACCCATCCAGCGGGCTGCGCACCCCCAGCCCCGGCTTCTGCATGACATGCGTGTAAATCTGCGTGGTGCCCACATCTGAGTGCCCCAGCAACTCCTGCAACGTGCGGAGGTCCGTGCCGCTCTCCAGCAGATGCGTGGCAAAGGAGTGGCGCAACACATGCGGCGTGGCCCGCCGCTCCAGCCCCGCCGCCAGCGCCGCCCGCTTGACCGCCCGCTGCACCCCGGCATCGCTCACATGATGCCGCCGCCGCAGGCCGCTCTCCGGGTCCACGCTCAACTCCGCCGAGGGGAACACCCACTGCCATGCCCATTCCCGCGCGGCCCCGGGATACTTCACCTTCAGCGCCTTGGGCAGCCACACCGCGCCCAGCCCCGCCGCCAGGTCCCGCTCATGCAGGTCCCGCACCCGCAGCAGGTGCGCGTGCAAATCCGCGCGCAGCGACTCCGGCAGCATCGTCACCCGGTCTTTGTCCCCCTTGCCTCCGCGGATGACGATCCTTCCGCGCGCGAACTCGATCTCCTTGATGCGCAGCCGCAGCGCCTCCAGCAGGCGCGCCCCCGTGCCATAGAGCAGCCGGGCGATCAACGAGTTAGTTCCCGAGAGCTGGCCCAGCAGCGCCTGCACTTCCGCCCGGCTCAACACCTCGGGCAGTCGCTGGCCCCGCTTGGCAGGCTCGAACCCGTCCAGCCACCCCAGTTCGCCGCCGATGACCTCCCGGTAGAGAAACACCAGCGCATTGAGCGCCTGGTTTTGCGTCGCGGCGGCCACGTTGCGCTCGGCCGCCAGGTAGGTCAGGAAGCCCCTCACTTCCGCCGTCCCCATGTCCCGGGGATGCCGCTTGCCACTCCAAACGATGAAGCGCCGGATCCAGTCCACATAAGCCCCCTCCGTGCGCGGGGCCATCTGCTTGAAGCGGAGCACCTCGCGGCACTGATCCAGAAAGCGCAGCTTGGGATTGGGGAAGAACCGGGCGACCGGCCGGCCGGGATAGGCGGAAGCGGAGGGCAACGGGGCGCTCATGCTAGGCCAAACCCTTGCTTGCCACAGCCGCCAAAACAAGCGTAAATCCCCACCAGATGCATCGCGCTAGGCCAATCCCAGCCATGCTAGGCCAAACCTCCCTTTGGCCTAATTCGTGTTAGGCGGCATCGGCCCTCATGTATCCATGACCATCACAGAAATAGTCATCGGAGTTCTGGTGATTGCGGCGGTAGTGATTGTGCCGTTGGTCATCATTCAGCTTTTGGCCGACCGCAAACGGCGGCGGGCTATCGCACATCTTCGCACTCTGGCTTGCCCACATTGCCATGTAGCGTATGGCGTTGAGGCAGTCGTCCGCGTTGCGAGTTCTTTCTGGAATCCCGCTCCCGGCTACCGAGTGTCACAACTTGATTTACCAAACCCGAGCTACTTTGCGACTTGCGCACACTGCTCACAGGAGACAGAGCATCGAGCGGACGGGCGAGTTTTCGAGTTGCCAGCCGAGGGAGTTCGGGGTCGCACGATCATGTTTCCAGTATGACGCCGCCTAACCATGCGCTGCAGCGAACCCGGCGGGGGCGTCGTGGTTGCAATCGTTGCGTCCCGTGCGCCGGGTCGCTGAGCTTGGGTCGTTAGACCACTTCGCGCCATGACAAGAACCGCACATTTCAGCATCGGCATCGGCCTTTGTTTGTTTTGCTGCGTTTGGTGCGTAGTCGGTCAGGTTCTTTATATGGCGGCTGCAACTGGAGGCGCGAGTGCTACAGACGCATCGTTCATAGCCACATTTATTTTTTGGAGCGGCGTGTTTCTTGGTGGGGCGTGGTTTGCACTGCGGAGTTTTCGGCGCGCATTACGACCACCCGAGAGAGTCGTGCCGCCAGTAGCTGCGCCACCATCTGACCAGCAGCACGGTCTTGCGACACCGAACGACAAGCTGGCATATTTAGTGAAGAAGGATTGAGATGAAGACGTGGTCTAACCATGCGCTGCAGCGAACCCGGCGGGAGCGTCGCGGTTGCAATCGGTGCGTCCCGTGCGCCGGGTCGCTGAGCTTGGGTCGTTAGGCCACGGAACGCTGTTACAGAAAAGCCACAAAACCTATGAACTTATCAGGCGGAGATGCGCAGTTGTTTGCAGTCTTGGCGGCTTTCTTCGGCTTAGCTACGGCCATTTTCTGGATGGTCGTTGGTTGGCGAGCAATGCGAGCACACGAGCGTATTGCTGATGCCGCAGAGCAAGCTGCACGCAAGATGCGCGATACGATGCAGTGAGTGTATAATGATATTATGGCCTAACCATGCGCTGCAGCGAACCCGGCGAGAGCGTCGCGGTTGCAGTCGTTGCGTCCCGTGCGCCGGGTCGCTGAGCTGGGGTCGTTAGGCCACTTCAAGCGCATGCTCCGATTTCTGACCATCATATTGATAGCGGCTACGATGACAGGATGCTGCTGCCCTCGCGATGCACGCGGCCCGTCGAGCACTTGCGCAGTTCATCAGACGACAATGCGTTCCACCACTGCACCGGGCTGGGGAGGTTGCAAGCTTCCGACCATTCAGTATGCTGAGGCTCGCACGAAGCTTTTTCCCAACGCAGGCGGGGACTACATGCCGAGTCCGTGGCCTTGGAAGCGCCAGCGAGTTTATATTTGTGACGACTGCATTCGAGCCAAAGATGAGTGGAGGCCCTGACACGTGGCCTAACCATACGCTGCAGCGAACCCGGCATGGCGTCGCGGTTTGCAATCCGTGCGTCTCGTGCGCCGGGTCGCTGAGCTTGGGTCGTTAGCCTGCATGAGCCACACGAGCATCACTGCGCGCAGTCTGTTTCTCCGGTGGGGAGTTTGCGTCTTGAGCGTGTGGTGCTCGGCATGCTCGCGGCATTTTGTTTTCTCTGTCTCAGTTATTTCCTGTTTGCCCACCGGTGCGGCGTTGGAAGCAAGATTTTTGAGTCTATTATTCCATGGATGGTCGCTGTGATTGCGTATGTCATCGTGACGCGCTTACGCATCTGGGCTGCGTTACTTGGAGTGATTGTATTGCTTGTAGTTTTGGTTTGCGGAAGTTCGTGGTATATCAACGGGATTCACAACGGATCATCGAATGAGTGTCTTAAACATTCAGGCTAACCAATCGCTGCAGCCAACGCCGGATGGCGCTGGCATGTCCGCATTCGCGGGTTGCGTCACTGGCCCGGCGTGGCTGAGCTTTTGTCGTTAGGCATCAGTGCGCGCTATGACATCCACCCAGAAATCCGCGTATCGGTATCTGCTCTATCTGGCGATGCTCGACATTCGGATTTATTGCCAGTCGCGTGGAGAGCCGAGCGCAGACCCGGCAGTGCGGGAGCAGCAGTATCACAGTTCTCGTATTGCAGGAGCGATTGCCGACTGGTTGCACAATTTGGCTTTGGCCGCCGCTGACGATTTCGAGCGGTTTGATGAGGATGCTTTTTGGAAGACACACGCTCACTTTTGCCGGAGATTTCCCGGCGAGTTGGGGCGTTACCGGACACAGTTTGACCAGAGACTCCAAGAGGTGAGGACATGACGTTGATGCCTAACCATGCGCTGCAGCGAACCCGGCATGGCGTCGCGGTTGGCAATCATTGCGTCCCGTGCGCCGGGTCGCTGAGCTTGGGTCGTTAGGCCGCTGCACACCACCGACGATATGACGCTCACCAAAATCCAACTCAAACTGCTTAAGAACTACGAGAGATACCATGCTGACTCGCTCACCGTCTCGGGCATCATTCGCACCTGCTTGCTGTCGTGGCTCTTGCTGTTGGTCAGCGCAGCGATTGGCTTTTGGGCTACGACGGCGGTTGGGGTGCCGGCTGCTGGTTGGTTAGTCGTCGGCATGTGCGCCGGAGCTTTTCTTCGCGACATCGGACGCTTCCAGGTTTTATTTCGCACTTGGCCCGTGCTGCGAGAGGTCATCAGTTGGGAGCGGGTCAGAGAGTTGATTCAGACGCATGACAAAGCGGCCTAACCATGCGCTGCAGCGAACCCGGCGGGAGCGTCGCGGTTGCAATCATTGCGTCCCATGCGCCGGGTCGCTGAGCTTGGGTCGTTAGGCATCGAGCGTATGCGCACTGACCAGACCAGCACTTTGAGAGGACCGCTGACACTGCTGCCAGTGCTGTTCGGCTTCATCGGACTGATTGCTTCGGTCGGTTATCAGGCGCAGCGTTCAGGAGCATTCCTCGATTCATTTTATTCTCTCGACCGATTCATCCAGCATCATCTCGACGCCATCGCCGGCATTGCATCGCTCGCAGCACTGCTCGGTGTCGTGGCTGGTTTGGTTATTCTTCGTTTGCGAGGTCGGAGTTCACTCGTCACCGCTGGGACAGGTTTCGCGCTTGTTGTTTTACTGTGGTCTGTATTTAGTTTGTCACTATGACGATGCCTAACCAGGCGCTGCAGCGAACCCGGCGGGAGCGTCGCGGTTGCCATCGTTGCGTCCCGTGCG
>CAZOCL010000445.1:0-5276 GCA_964578245.1 uncultured Klebsiella sp.
CTTCTGGCCGACAAACTCCTTGCTGCGGATGACCTGGGTGAGCGTGATCTCGTAGCGCTGGCCGGAGTAGGCCAGGCCGAACTTCGCATCGCCCACGAGCGGGAACTTGTCCACATGGTGGCTGGACTGCCAGAGGTTGCCGTCCAGAAAGGCGTTGTAGGCCACGGCGTGGCCCTCCACGCCGGCGAAGGCATAGAATCCGCGCTTGGTGCCGGCGCGAGTGCGGCCGATGGTGGGCATGGTGATGGAGTCAATGATTTTGATGCCGAAATCAGCCGGCAACTGCCAGCCGGCCCGCACCTGTCCGCCGAGGGCGGCGTAGGTGCCGATATTGCCGAGGCTCACGCCCGCCGTGGGCAGGAAGTCCCAGCCCCAGCCGCCGGCACCCTGTTCCACCCAGCGCCAGGTGCGCTGATAGCGCAGTGCCAGCGCCGGCTCGGTCCTCAACTGATGCGCCCAGCCCTGGGCGGTGCCGAGGTTGCGCACGCGATGCACGGTGTTCTGCGCCTCCTCACCTTGAGCTTCCGGGCCGATGATGCCGAGGTCCAGCCGCCAGCTATCCATCAGATCCCGGCCATGCGGAGTCACGCCGCGCTTTTGCAGCAGGAGCGACGCGTAGAGCACGCCGGCGTAAGGCCGGTCATCGGTTTGCAGTGCAGAGATGCTGATGTCCGTGGGCGTGAAGATGCTCTGGCCGAGGCTGCCACCGACACGCGCCGCGTGCGGGACCGCGCCAAAGTCCGGTGTGCGCTCCGCGAGCCAGTGTGGGAAGCTGAAGCCCGGCTCTGCACGTGCGACATCCACTTCGCTGCCGAGGTAGGTGAACTTCGTGCCATGCGTGTAATGCCGGTCGGTGCGGACGACCATGTCGTTCTCCACGACCAGGTTGAACGCCGGGCCGAGGAGATCGGACGCGGGTGCGTCGGCGGCGGACGCAGTGTGAAACACCGCGGGCAAAAGCACCGCGCCAAGGCAGCGCGTCGAGACCAGCCACCCCCTTAGGTTCATGTTACGACTTGATGAGCTTCGCCGCCTGCGCCGCCGTCGCGCCGTCATGGACGATGGCCATGAGGGCGCGGGTCATGCCGGCGGGGTCGGCATGCTGGATGATGTTGCGGCCATACACGATGCCCGCCGCGCCTTCCTTCATCAGCGCTTCCGTGCGTTGGAGGATGACGTCGTCCGCCGCCTTGCCGCCACCGCGCACGAGCACGGGGATGCGCCCGGCAATTTCCACGACCTTGTTATAGACAACAACTTCGTCGGTGGGATCGGCCTTGATGATGTCCGCGCCGAGTTCGCAGGCCTGGCGGACGAGGGGGAGAATCTTGTCGAGATCGCCATCCACCATGTAGCCGCCGGCCTTGGTGTTGGGCTGGAAGACGAGCGGCTCGATCATCAAGGGCATGGCCCAGCGGTCGCACTCTGGCTTGATGCGGAGGATGTTCTGGATGCACTGGTCGGTCACCTCGGGTTCACCGGGGATGCGGAAGAGATTCACCACCACGCAGGTGGCATCCAGGCGGAGGGCCTGCTCGACCGGGTTCTCGATCATCCGGCTGAAGAGCGCGCGCGGAAGCTGGTTGCCATACACATTTGCGACATCGGTGCGGAGGACGAGCGCGGGCTTGTCCTTGCCGGGGAGGGACTGGAGGTAATGGGCCTGGCCGACGGTGAGTTGGACGGCGTCGGGGGCCGCAGCGGCGACGGTCTGCACGGCGCGTTCGAGATTCTCGATGCCGGAGAGGAAGCCGCGTTCGTTGAAGAAGCCGTGGTCAATGGCCACGTCAAAGCAGCGGTTGGACTTCGGATTGAAGAGGCGGTTCAGGCGGAATTGCTTCATAGGGCGGGCAAGTGGGTAACGGTTCAGGCCGAAATTGGCGACGATTTTTTGAAGGGACGGGCGGTTTGAGGCGCATCGGCGCAAAGGGGTGGGGCTGGTCCGGGATGGACAAATGTGCGGCGACCGGACAGCATGCTGTCACTCCCATGGGGAATCTTGGACTGGCCGGGCAATGAAAGCCTCCTGAACTAAACACGCAGCATGGACGACGCCGAGCGCTACATCTTGTCGCTTCCCGCCCACGGGAAGGCCGAGATCGGTGTCCTCGTCAACCACATCCTCCGGGATGCCATTGCCGTCCGCGCCAGCGACGTCCACATCGAGCCGTGGGAGGATTCCGTGGCGGTGCGCATCCGGGTGAATGGCCAGTTGCTCGAATTGATCCATCTGCCCGCTGACTTCAAGGAGCGCCTGGCTGGCCGGATCAAGGTCATGGCGAACCTCGTTTCGCATCTCTCAGGCGTGGCGCAGGATGGCAAGGTGAGCCTCGGGCCGGACTTCAACAATGTTCAGCTCCGCATCTCCATCGTGCCGACCATCCGGGGCGAGAAGATCGTCTGCCGCATCTTTGATTCCAGCGTGCGGAGCTTCGACCTGGATTCGCTGGGCATCGAGCCGCCGACGCTCCAGAGCCTCATCGGGCTCATCAACAAGCCCAACGGCTTGCTGCTGCTGACCGGTCCCACCGGCTCCGGCAAGACCACGGTCATCTACGCCGCGCTCCAGCATCTGATCATGAAGCACGGGACGACGATCAGCATCGCGTCGGTCGAGGACCCGGTGGAGGTGCCGCTGCCCACGGTCAGCCAGGTGCAGTTGAACCTCGCGCAGGATTTTAACTTCGCCGCCGCCTTGCGCGCCCTGATGCGTCAGGACCCGCAGGTGCTGATGATCGGCGAGATCCGCGACGTGGAGACGGCCCAGATCGCGGTGCAGGCGGGGCTGACCGGGCATTTGGTGATCAGCACCATTCACAGCGGCACCACGGCGGGCGTGTTCGCGCGGCTCATCAACATGGGCATCGAGCCGTTCCTGCTGGCGTCGAGCATCCTGGGTGTGATGGGCGTGCGGCTGGTGCGGCAAAACTGCCAGGCCTGCGCGCAGCCATATCAGCCGGAGCTGGGCTTGCGCAAGCAGCTCACCGGGGAAGAGCTGGACGGAGCCCGGTTTCTGCGCGGCACGGGCTGCGATGCGTGCCTGGGCACCGGATACTCAGGCCGCATGAGCCTTACGGAACTGCTCCAGATCAACGAGGAGATCCGCGAGGCCGTGATGGAGAAGAAGCCCTCCCGCGCCATCCAGAAGATCGCCGTGGAGGTGGGCATGAGGACGTTGTGGAATTCCGGGGTCGCCCGTGCCCGCGAGGGACTGACAACCTTGGAGGAAGTGGCGCGCAAAGTAGCCTCGGACCAATTATAGAACTCCCAACCTGGCAAGTTATGGAACCAGAAGACAATACGCCCTCCTCGACCGGAGCGGGCGGCTTTGCGCCTGGTGCGACGATGGGGCAGGGGCGCTATGTGCTGGAGCGGGAACTGGGGCAGGGTGGCATGGGAGTGGTATGGCTGGCGCTGGATACGGAGCTAAACGAGCGCGTCGCACTCAAGTTCATCCCGCCGTCGATCCGCCGGGATGCCAGCGCCCTCGACGAACTGCGGCGGGAGACGCAGAAGAGCCGCAAGCTCTCCCATCCCAACATCGTCCGCATTCACGATTTCTTCCGGTTCGAGGGCGAGGTGCCGTTCATCTGCATGGAGTTCGTGGAGGGGACAACGTTGAGTTCGATGAAGGTGGAGCAGCCGAACCGGGTGTTTGACTGGGACTACCTCAAGCCGCTGGTGACGCAGCTTTGCATGGCTCTGGACTACGCCCACAGCGAGGGCGTGGTGCATCGCGACCTGAAGCCAGCGAACATGATGGTGGACGCGCGTGGTCGGTTGAAGCTGGCGGACTTCGGGCTGGCGGCGACGATTACTGATTCGATGAGCCGGGTGTCGATGGACATGGGGACGAGTGGCACCCCCTGCTACATGAGCCCGCAGCAAATGGATGGCAAGCCGCCAAAAGCTTCGGACGACATCTACGCGCTTGGGGCGACACTCTACGAGCTGCTGACCAGCAAGCCGCCGTTTCATTCCGGCGACGTATTGCACCAGGTGCGGAACATCACACCGGACCCAGTGGGGCGGCGGCTGGCGGACTTTGGGATCGCAAATCCGGTGCCCTCCGATGTGGCGGCGATGATCTTGGCGTGCCTGGCGAAGGACCCGGCGCGGCGACCGGCCAGTGCGGCGGCGGTAGGGCAATGGGTGGGCATCAACATCACGAGCCGGATGGTCGGGCTGGCGGCGCAGTTGGCGGAGGCACCGGCCGAGGTGGATGACGGGGCGGCTACGGAAGACGGCCGGGCAGCGCCGGACGTGGATTTCAAGCCGGAGCCGGAGCAGGGGCCGACGGTGAAGAAGTATGCTCTGATCGCCAGCGTGGTGGTAGTGATCGGCGTGACCGTGGGGGCGGTGATCAGCATGACTTCACGCAACGCACCCATGACGGCGGCCGATGACGCGGACGAGTCCCCGTCACTGCCGGGCAAGGCCGCGCCGGCAGCCGGCCAGCCGGCGACGCCCATTCCGACCGCCGCGCCTGCCGCCCTGGCCTCGGGCCTCACCTGGGAGGAATTCCGCAAGCAGGCCGCGGTCGTCGAAGTGACCAAGATGAAGCTGATTCCGCTCGTGCTGGGTGAGGGCAAGCAAGGGATCAAGGACGTGCCCAAGCTATTCCTGGATTTCCAGGCCAGGTATTATGCGCTGCGAAGTTCAAAAGCCGAAGTTGCCAACGGGCTGGCCAGGTATGAGGTGAAATCCGACGGCTACCTGCTGATCGCCTGTGATTTTGAGATTACTGGTTACAGCAGCAATGGTGGGTGGCTGGCGGATCGCTGGTCCAAGAAGGAGTTCTTCGCACGCGGCTGGCAGGAGATCAGCCCCGCCGAGACCGGTGGTCAGATTCTCTACGCCGATCAACGGCCGCTGACGCTCCTGTTCAAGCGAGCCACCAAGGGCACGCGGGGCACCATGCGCTGCCACAAGTATATCCCGCCTTACTTCATTTTGATCGGTGCGCCGTGAAGCTGGCGGCTCGACCTTCACCAACTGCGCACTAGCCAAGGACACAATGGAACCCGCTGAAGAAAGCCCACCTCCGCCCTCGGTGGGGACCGGTGGTTCTGTGCCTGGCGGGACGATGGGGCAGGGGCGCTACGTGCTGGAGCGCGAACTGGGGCAGGGCGGCATGGGAGTGGTGTGGCTGGCGTTGGACACGGAGCTGAACGAGCGGGTCGCGCTCAAGTTCATCCCGCCGGCCATCCGCCGGGATGCCAATGCCCTGGATGAACTGCGGCGCGAGACGCAGAAGAGCCGGAAGCTTACGCATC
>CAZOCL010000446.1:0-5264 GCA_964578245.1 uncultured Klebsiella sp.
CGGCGGATGACGAGGAAGCACCCGCCGCCGATGCCGGAGTTGTGGCTGTCCACCACGCTCAGCGTGAGGCCGGCGGCGACGATGGCGTCCACGGCATTGCCGCCTCGGCGCATGGCGTCCACGGCGGCGTCGGTGGCGAGGGGGTGGACGGTGGCGGCCATGCCGCGCTCGGCTGCGACAGCACCGTGGATTTGCCACAAGAGGGCGCAGAGAGCACAAAGAAAGACGGGAGGGAGGAGTCCTTTGCGGACTTTGCGTTCTTTGGTGGCCAGTTCGGAAGTTCGGGGTGTGTTCATGGGACAGATTTTTTACACCAATTCTCAGTGCAAGCCGGTGAGGTGGGAACGCCGCCGGACGTCACCTTTCTCCAAGAACCGCGTATGGAGTCCCGGCTTCAGCCGGTGGAACGCGGCTGCGATCAAGGGGCTGCGCAGAAGGCCCATAGACGTTCGGACGCTTCGCCGCCTGAAGGCGGGACTCCAAACCAGCGGCACGTCGGCGGAGGGCGGGCCAACCCTCTCCCCTCCTCCGAGGAGGGGAGAGGGAAGAGAAGTGCGTCGCGGTCCGTCAGTTATTTCACCGGCAGTCATTGGGCTTTGGCATTACACCACCGTGAGGGGGCCATCGAAGACGGTGAGGCTGATGACCTCGGACTTGGCGAAGTGGGGGCCGTGGCGTTCGCCTTTGGGTGCGTGGAAGAGCGTGCCCGGGCCGTAGCTCACGTCGGACTCCACCCACTCGCCGGACAGGATGTAGGCCCACTCGTTGGTCACCGGGTGCGTGTGAGCGGGGACCTGGGTGCCGGCGGCGAACTTGCGCAGGACGACCAGCCCGCCGGTGATTTCGTTCTTATGGAGGAACTTCAACTCGACTCCGGCGTAAGGCCCGGACTGCCAGGGCTTCGTGTCCGCGTGCGTGAGGTATTGGAACATGGCGAGATGGCAGCGTGTTGCACCTGGTTTGGCAAGGCGGTTCGCGCGCGGCCTTGCTTTGCGGTAACGTCGGGCGGTAACTCTCACGGCGATGCAACCCACTAACCGCAAGTTCCATGTGCTTGTGGGCGTCGTGGTCCTCGCGGCGGTCGCGGTGGGGCTGTGGCAGGCGCTGTCTGGTGGCTCGCGGCTGGCGGAACTGAAGCGGCAGTTGCGGGCGAAGGGGGAGAAACTGACTTATGCGGAACTCGTCGGGAGGCCGGTGAGCGACGCGCCCGGACCGCCACTGGCATTCACCAACACCAATCTCATTTGGGACACGAACATCCACGGCCTGATGGAAACAACTGGCTGGGCCTATCAGAGCAATGGACTCGTGATTGCGGTCTGGCAGTGGGCGACACCTGCGCCGCCCTGGATTCGCCGGGATGGCCAGGGAATGGCAACCAATTCGACCATGCCTCAATCATGGGAAGCACTGCGGGTTCGGCTGGCAGAGCACAGCCTGACACTGGCGACCGTGCGATCGATTGCCAGTGTGAAGCAGGAACGGCCGCTGGTGATCCCGAACTATCGGGCCAGACCTCCTCACCGCAACGAAGATAGATTGCCTTACTGGGTCACTTCATTGTTGGGTGCGGCCATCACGCTCCATTTACGGGAAGGGCGACTGACGGAAGCGTTCGCTGACTACCAGACGATGCGTGATCTGACCCGGTCCCATATGCCGGAGGGGAGCCTGACTGATTTCGGTGCCCGGAGCGGTGGGGAGGAGGTGCTGTTGAGGACGACCTGGGCCATGTTACAGGCCACCGGCTGGGGCGATGAATCGTTGGCGCGGTTGCAGAAAGACTGGATGGAAGCACCCTTGTTCGCTGACTTCATCAAGGCACTGGAATGGGAGCGTGCCCGAGGGCAGCGTGCCTTTGAAATCTGCGACAAGCGCAGCGCAGAAGCTGGTCTGTGGGAAGCTCTGCAAGATCACAATGATGTCATGGGGACCCGGTTCTACATGCCTGAACCAATCTTCGTTGCACTCTGGGCGCGGTTTTTCCGTGGACGGGACGAGACCACCTGTTTGAGAACCATGCAGGAGCAGCTCGAACTGGCCCGACTAACCGAGCGAGACAAACAGGGTGCCTCTGCGCTGGTAGCGGCCGACGGAATCCTTGCACGCATGAAGTCGAAGGGCTTGGTTCAGATGTTGTTCGTCTCCGACCACACCGCATACCGATGTGAGAGAGCGTTTTCGCCTGCACTCCGCCGGGCAGTGCTGCGGGAGATGGCCATTTGTGCCGTGGCGCTGGAGCGGCACCGGCTCAAGCACGGCAGCTACCCAGCGGATCTCAACCAACTCGTGCCGGCATTCCTTCCGTCGGTGCCGCCGGACTGGATGGACGGGAAGCCGCTCCGCTATCAATTGGAGCCTTACGGTCGTTACAAGTTGTGGTCTGTGGGGCTGGACGGGATGGATGACGGAGGAGATGCCCAGTTCGCTCCGATGGTGGAGGTCTGGGACTATAGCTACGGAAAAGGGAGTTTCAAACGGAGCAAGGACGCCGTCTGGCCGCAAGCGCTGCCAGTGCCAAAGCTAGCGCCATGAAGCGCAGGCGTCTCCCACAGCCCTTACGGCGAATAACCCAGCGTCGTGTTGACGAGTGCCGGATTCTTGACGATCTCGACGTGCCAGTCCCAGTAGAGCCGGTTCCAGGTGCTGCCGTGGGAAGGGCGCTTGGGCAGGTTGCCATACCAGCCCCAGTTGGGCGCGTTGCAGAGGACCTGGTCCACGTCCGTGAGCGCCCAGATGCTGGAGGGATTGCCGAAACCTTCCACCCAGCTCAGGCGTTGGGCGACCGATGGGGCGCTGGCGTTGTTGTAACCGAAGGGCTTGGAGGGCAGCACCGCGTCAGTCGAGGTGTTGGAACTCCAGTTCACCGAGAAGCAGCGCACTTGCGAACCCAGTGTCGAACTGGCGGAGGACTGGCGTTGATAGCCGGCGCACAACAGGGCCTTTACCTCATTGGTTTGCGTGGCCCCCAACGTCGAAGGCAGCGGCTGAGCGAGGTAGGGTGCCACGAACCAGGTCAGGACATTGTTGCCGGTCTGCGAGTAGCTGGGCGGAACGCCCACCTCGATGCCGCTGGTCCGGCTGGGCGGCAACTGCCCGTCGTAATCGTCGGCGTAGAGCTGCACGGCCAGTCCGACCTGCTTCATGCTGGTCTGGCATTGGGCCTGGGTGGCCTTGGCCTTGGCCTTGGCGAGCGCGGGCAGCAGCATGCCGGCGAGGATCGCGATGATCGCGATGACGACGAGGAGTTCGATCAGCGTGAAGCCATCGGTGCGGCGAAAGAAACGGGCGCGTTCCACGGGTCGGTTCATGGGCTGCTTATGACGCTGCAGCCTTGCATAAGATTTCATCAAATTTGAAAAGGGAGACTGGTGAAGGAATTTGTAGCGGTAAATGGCCCGTTGGGGCTATTGGCTGTGGCGAACTGCTTTCAACCCGAACTCCGGATTGAACCTTGGACGGAAGGGAGAGCGAATTCTTGACGCGAATTGCGCTAATTATCGCGAATTGGCCGACGCGAAAAATTTGCGTCAATTGGCGCAATTCGCGTCAACTTTCGCAGCCTTCACTGCACGGCCTTGATCAGGCCGTCAATCGTGTGCTGCTTCGCTTCGACCGTCGGCTTGAGGCCGAGCGCCACGATGGCCTTGGTGGTCTCCGGGCCGATGCTGGCGGTCTTGAGCGCGGGGAACTTCTTCACCAGTTCCGGCAGGTTGAAGCGGGCGTGGAAGTTCTCGACCGCGGAGCTGCTCGCGAAGGTCAGCCAGTCGGCCCCTTCCTCCAGCAGGCGGGCGGCGGCACCGGTCACGTCCTCGGTCTCGGGGACGGTTTGATAGACGGCCACGTCGTCCACGATGGCCCCTTGATCTTCCAGCAGCTTGGGCAGTTCGAGGTTCGCCACCTCGGCGCGCAGCAGGAGGATGCGGAGGTTCTCCAAGTCGTCCTTCGCCGCGATGGCCTTGCTGATGTCCTTGGCCACGTATTTGTCCGGCATTGCGTCCACGGAGAGATGAAGCTCTTTGAGCTTGGCCGCGGTGGCCGGGCCGACGGCCGCGATGCGCACGCAGCCCAGACCGCGGATGTCATCGAAGGCCTTGAAGAAGTAGTCGAAGAAGCTGGTGACGCCGTTGGGGCTGGTGAAGACGATCCACTGGTAGCTGCCCAGACCGCCCATCATCTCGGCGACCAGCTTTTGGTGTTGAGGAGGGACGATCTTGATGGTGGGAATCTCCAGCACGTTCGCGCCCAAGTCCGTAAGCTGGCGGGCGAGATCGCTGGCCTGCTCGCGGGTGCGGGTGACGACGATGCGCTGGCCGAAGAGGGGACGTTTCTCAAACCAGTTCAGCTTGCCACGTAATTTCACCACGCCGCCGATGATCGTGACGGCGGGGGCGGTGAACTTCGCCGCTTCGACGACATCGGCGATAGTGGCGAGCGTGCCTTCAATGCTCTGCTGGCGGCCGGTCGTGCCCCAGCGCACGAGGGCAACGGGAGTGTTCGCGGCCATGCCGTGGGTGATGAGCTGCTCGGCAATGCGCCGGATGCGCTCCACGCCCATGAGCACAATCTTGGTGCCGGTGGACTTCGCGAGCTGCGCCCAGTCAATGCTGCTCTCGTCCTTGGTCGGGTCTTCGTGGCCCGTGAGCACGGTGAAGCTGGAGCAGTGGTCGCGGTGCGTGACCGGGATGCCCGCGTAGTTCGGCCCGGCGTAGAAGGAGGAGACGCCCGGCACCACCTCGAAGGCAACTTTGGCCGCTGCGAGTTCCTCAGCTTCTTCACCGCCACGACCGAAGATGTAGGGGTCGCCGCCCTTGAGGCGCACGACGGTCTTGCCTTCCTTCGCCTTCGTGACGAGGAGCTGGTTGAGCTCTTCCTGCGGGATGGCGTGGGCGGCGGCCCGCTTGCCGCCGTAGATGAACTCGGCGGTCTTGGGCGCAAGCCGGAGGAGGTCGGGGTTGACCAGCGCGTCATAGACCACCACGTCCGCGCGGGCGAGCAACTCGGCTCCGCGCCGCGTGAACAAACCCGCGTCGCCCGGACCTGCGCCGACCAAATAGACTGTGCCCTTCTGCTTCATGTGCGCGGGACTGTAAAAGGGGAGGGGGAAAGCTCAAAGGGCAAAAGCTGGGTGGTGCTGCGAGTTCCCTCTCCCCCGATGGGGGAGAGGGAGAAGAAGCAACGGCCTTACTTGATCCCGTGGCTGATGCGCGGGCCGATGGTGTGCCCGCCGTCCACGACGAGCGTGTGGCCGGTGACGAGGTCGG
>CAZOCL010000447.1:0-5257 GCA_964578245.1 uncultured Klebsiella sp.
GCCGGCCTCGTCCTGCCGCGCGTAACGGCGGCCGATGGACCCGGCCTCGTCGTGGAAGGCCATCATGTGCCCGCGCAATGACTCGAAGATGCCTCGTGCCTTCGCGGCCAGCTCGGGCTTGTTCTTGAGCAACGGCAGCACGGCCACCTTGATCGGGGCCACGCGCGGATGAAACTTCATTACGTAGAGCGTCTCGCTTTTGCCCTTGTCGTCCGTCTTGGTGGTTTCCGAATAGGCGTTCGCCAGCAGCGCAAGGATGAGGCGGTCCACACCGGCAGACGGCTCGATGACGTGCGGGATGTATTGGCCCTTGGCCAGACCGTCGGCGTCTTCCTGTGCCTCGGCCCCGGCCTTGTCCAGCGGCACGCCCATCTTGGTGAGATACTTGAGCCGGGTCGCGTAATAGCGGTCCTTCAGCTCAGTTTGTTTCTCGGGCGGCAGCTTGCCGAAGGCCGTGCGCAGTTCCTCATCGAACACGCCCATCGTCTTGCCGGAGCAACGCTCGTGCTGCGAGAGGTCGTAGTCGCTGCGCGCCGCGATGCCTTCCAGCTCCTGCGTGCCGAAAGGGAACTTGAAGAGAATGTCCACGCAGGCGCGGGCGTAGTGCGCCAGTTCCTCGGGCTTCTGCCAATACTCCTCCAGCGTGGTGCGCGGCAGGCCGATGCCCTCGTAGAACTTGATGCGCTCCTCGACCCAGTATTTGTGCCACGCCTCCCAGCCCCAGTTGGTCTGCGGCTCGTTCGGTGTCCCGGCTTTAGCCGGTTCCGCCGAGCCGCCTGAAGGCGGGACACCAAACGCTTCGGCGGCGCTCGCTACCTTGCCACAGACGGCCTCGACCGCCTCGTCCGGCTTGATGAAGAACTCCAGCTCCATCTGCTCGAACTCGCGCGAGCGGAAGGTGTAGTTGCGGGGCGTGACCTCGTTGCGGAACGCCTTGCCCATCTGCGCGACGCCGAAGGGCACCTTCTGCCGTGAACTATCGAGGACGTTCTTGAACTGCGCAAAGATGGCCTGCGCGGTCTCGGGGCGAAGATAAGCCACATCCGCCTCCGTGGCCGTGGGGCCGACATAGGTCTTGAACATCAGGTTGAAAGGGACGGGCGGGGTGAGTTGAGCGCCGTTCTCCGGGTTAAAACCTTGTGAGTTCTCGACTTTCGTTTTGTGCGACAGAATCAGAAGCGGATTCGCAACCCCACGTTGCTCATAAAACTGCTTTGCAGTCTTCAGCGCTGATTCAATGGGCTTGCCAACCTGAGCCAATGCACAGAATGCGTCTGCACAAACGGACAGCTTCGAAGTGCGGCGGGCTTCTTCCAGAGCCGACACTATGGGCGTGGCGTCACAACCCTGTTTCAATCGCAAGTGACTGCTCGACTGCGCTTCATCGACAGCCTCTATTTGTTCGCTTGGAAAGCTATCGGCGCGATGCACTCCGGTTGGTTGCACCGCATCGAGCATCAAACGGGGAAAGTCATCGGTTCCCACCGCCCCGATGAATTGATAGGCGTTCCCAGATTGGGGTTCCACTTGATCCGCCCGGAACCGCTTCTTCGTCAACAGGCAGTCGCACATCGGATCACTGAACGTGTCCACATGCCCGGACGCTCGCCAGATGGCCGGGTGCATGATGATGGTGGCTTCGAGGCCGACCACGTCGTCGCGCATGCGGGTCATGGTGGACCACCACAGCTCCTTCACGTTGCGCTTCAGCTCCGCGCCGAGCGGACCGTAGTCCCAAAAGCCCTGGATGCCGCCGTAGATCTCGGAGGATTGAAAAATGAACCCGCGCCGCTTGCACAGCGACGTGATCTTCTCCATCAGCACATTCTCTTTCGGCTCGGCCATAGGGGGCGGAGTTTTCGGAACCGGCGGGGCAAAGTCAAGGGAGGCACGGAGGCGGGCGGCGGGGGGCGCATCCGCGCAGTGCCCCGGTCTCGCCCCGCCGGGCAAGCGAGGACGCTTGCGGCACGGCCGGCCGGAGGCCGGCGCTACGTAGCGCCGGCGTCCCCGCCGGCTCGGCTTCGGGGCAGTGCCAAGATACGCACCGGCAAGGGCGAATTGAGGCTGTGCCCCGGAGCGCGGCCCGCCGGGCCGCTTTGCGGGTGCGTGTAGCGGGCAGGGTTCACCCCGTTGCGGCGGTCGCACGCGCAAAGCGGGCGAGGACGCCCGCGCTCCGCGCCGGGATTTGCGTCCGCCGCCCAGTCGTGCAAAACTCCCCCCCATGAAAGCGCTGACGCTGAGTTTGCTTCTCCTGGGCCTGGTCACTCCAACCTTCGCCGCCACCAAGGCTGACCTGGACAACCGCCTTCGCTCGCTGACCGCCAAGTTCGACGCCCTGCAGCAAAAGCCCGAACTGCGCATCCCGGCGGAACACCTGCGCAAGGCCCAGGGCATCATCCTGCTGGACCGCACGAAGGCCGGCTTCATCTTCGCCTTCCAGGGCGGCGGTGGCGTGGCCTTGGTGAAGGATGCGAAGTCCGAGAAGTGGGGTCCGGCGGCGTTCTACAGCGCCACTGAGGCCAGCGTGGGCTTCCAGATCGGCGGCCAGCAGTCGTTTGTCGTGATCCTGCTGATGGACACCAACGCCACGCACCGGCTGACGGATTCCACGTTCGAGTTCGGCGGCGAAGCGCGCGGGACGGCGGGCGATGTGAGCAGCGGCAAAGAGGGCAAAGTCACCAACAAAAACGACCTCGTGCTGGTCTATACGGACCGCAAGGGCCTCTACGGCGGAGCCGCCGTCAAAGGCGGTGACATCTCCCCGGCCAACGAATCCAACCAGCTCTACTACGGCGAGTTCGTCACGGTGAAGGACATCCTCTTCGACAAGAAAGTGAAGCCGACGGAAACCGCCACCGAACTCGGCAAGCGGATCACGGAATACGGCAAGGAGGTCAAGAAGTAGGGTGGGTTGAGCCAGCACTCAAAGAGCCCGCGAAACACGCTAAACATGCGAAAAGGAAACTGATCGCACGGGAGGAGGTTTGACCGACAATGCGCAGGAAGTCCCCCACTCTTTCGCAGGTTCCTCGCTGGTTTCGGTGGAATGAGGCTCGGGGTAATTGGCTGCCCCAAGCCCATGGGGGTCGCGCGTCGTGCGTGCGTTATAGTCCCGGAGGGACGCCCGATAATAGCCCAGCGATTCATCGCTGGGTTGGACCAGGGCTGCGGGCCAGTCCCGCAGGGACGAAAGAACTTCTCCGCCCGGGGACGCCCACGAAGAGCCATTCGGCCGTCCCTCCGGGACTCCCCGTCTTTGCCACCGCGGCTCCCAGCGATGAATCGCTGGGCTATTCTCTATCGCCCTCCGGGCTGAGCCCAAGACCATTCCACCGGAAACAGCGGAGAACCTTTTTCGCGGCCTTTAGTGTGTTTAGCGGGAAGACCTTCGGAGGCTCAGACATCGTTGCGGGCTAGGGCCACTGAGTGATCCCGATCACCGGCAGGGCAAAGCGGAAGGCCGCTTCCTGCTCCGGCGTGCCCGCGGCCTTGAACACCTCGTAGATTCTTCGCGGCTTGTCCGGCGTGGCGATGGAGTCCGGCTTGCGCTTCCACAGCCCGAGATTCAAGCCGCCCTCACGCGCGTGGTCCACGTGGCGGTGCAGGATGAAGGCATCGATGCCCGCCAGCGACTCGACCTTCTTCCACGCGTAGCAATACGCTGCCGCCTGCCACAACTCGCCCTCCGCCTTCGCGGGACAATGAAAGCCCTGCTCAGAGAGAATGATCCGCCGGGGCTGGCCGTGGTAGCGCAGCTCGGGCCGGCGGAAATAGGCGTCGAGCACTTCGAGGTTTTTGAAGGTGATGCGCGGGGTGTCCTCGCGTGGCGTCGGGGACTTGTCCAGCCAGCTTCGCGGCTCGAAGAGATTTTCGGGATAGGGATGGTGCGCCAGGTGCCAGTCGAAGTTGCCGCCCGCCTGCGCGAGGCGGTTGAAGTCGTCGATCAATCCCTTGCCCTCACACGAGCGCAGCGGGCCGCTCCCCATCACGCGATTCCAGAAATGGGTGAGGGAGAGATAGATGCGGGCATGGGCAGAGGACTTGCGCACCGCCGTGTGGGTGACGCGCACCGTGCCGAGGTAATCCGCCACGACTTCCGCGCGCGTGGCCTGCCCAAGGTTATACCACTCCCAGTGTGCGTTGACCTCGTTGCCAACGATGTAGCCCCAGACCCGGCCGTTGGCGGCGTTCGTGCCGGAAAAGCGGTCGGCGAGGAATTCCAACGCGGCCTGATAATGGCGCAGGCCGTCGGGCGTGGAGGTGTTGAACGCGGTGAGGTGATTGGGCGCGTTCGTGCTGTAGTTCGGGTGCCGCATCACCTCGTCGAGGTCCGCGCGGCCGGTGTAGTAAAGCAAGATGAGGTTCACCACCACGCCCGCATCCGAAAGGCGCTTGATGCCGAGCGAATCGAGGTAGCGGCGGTTGAAGTGGTAGGTCCGCCCGTCCAGCTCCCACTTGAGGGAATCCGGCTGCGGCTGAAGCTGGATCAGGCCCGCGAGGTTCAGGTTCAGCGCGCAGTGCTGGATGCCCAGCGCCAGCGCGTCGTCCACCATCTGGACTTGCAGGCCTTTCTTGTTCGACGGCGTGGGGTGCGGCTCGCAGTGGCGGGAGAGGGAGTCCAAATCTTCCACGAAGCGAACTGCGCCGACTGGCTCGTGACTCTGGCCCGTCCCGCGCACTGCGATGAAACCGGAGTAAAGCCGGTCGCGTTGGCCATCGAAGCGGAGGATTCGCACCACGGCGTCGCCTGACACTTGGGCAACCGTGCGCTCGCCTCGCTGCAGCTTCTCCACCGCGAACGGGCGGATGCCGCCGGGTCTGGCCGCATCGAGTTCGTAGGGTGCCAGCTCGGCAACCGCAAGCCCGGCGGCTGGCGCTTCAAGCCGAAGGAGGATTTCCGTCGTCGTGGCGGTAATGTTGGTCACCCCTGCGGTGACCGCCGAGACAGGCATGAGCGCCAGCACTGCACAAAGGGAGACAAGTTGACGGATGCTCAAAGCGAAGAACGGACGGCGGGGGTGGAGCGGTTAGTCAGTGAAGCTCGTGGACCGCGACGTTCACGTCGCTTCAGCGTCCGAACTCCGAAGCGTATTCGTTTACCACCGGACGCCGCATGTTGAAGCGGCATAAATGCCGCGCTCCGGCTTGCCATCTCCGCCCCGGCGGTTACAACTCCCGCGACGCATGAGTTCCACCACCACCCGCGAGCTGCGCGGCGTCCTGCCGGTCTTCCAGACGCCCTGGCATCCTGACGAAA
>CAZOCL010000448.1:0-5198 GCA_964578245.1 uncultured Klebsiella sp.
CGCTTCGGCACCAAGGTCGCCCTCCGCTATCGCAAGGGCAAAGGCGCGGTCGAAATCCGCTTCTTCAACGACGACGACCTCGACCGCATCCTGCAGATTGCCGGGGTGAAGGTGGATTGAGCCGTGACAAGTGGCTTGTGACAGGTGACACGGATGCGTCAGGCCGCCAAAGTTCATTCGAATGCAACAATGGGCATGGATGGCCAAGCCAAACCTAAGGACCGCCTGGATGATTACCGCATCTACCAGGCGGCGCGGCAGTTGTTCGAAGCCTTTTGGGACGATTCGGAGATTCTCAGCCGGGATGCACGCGCACGGGAGCTGGTCCGCCAGCAGGTGCGCAGTCTTGATTCTGTTTGCGCGAACATCGAGGAGGGCTACGGACGCGGCTTTGGCAAGGAATGGCCGCAGTATTTCCGTTATGCCCGTGGTTCCGCCCGCGAAAGCCGGGGCCGCTACGAACGCTGCGCCCGCCTCCTGCCCGCTGAGGTTCTCGCGCAACGCACCGCCACCTTGGACCACATCATCGGCGGCCTCACCAAAACCATCAACACCGCCGAACGCAAGCTTGCCGCCCGACGCTGACGAACCAGCCCTTGTCACCCGCCACTTGCCACCTGTCACCTGCCCATGAAACTCCCCGTCCGCAAATATGGCGACCCCGTCCTCCGCAAGAAGGGCGTGCTGGTCACTGACGTCACCCCTGAAATCCACCAGCTCATCGCCGACATGTTCGAGACGATGGTGGCCCACCACGGCGTCGGCCTCGCCGCGCAGCAGGTCGGCCACGCCATCCAGCTCACGGTGATTGACATCCGGCCCATCGAGGACCGCCCCTCCACTCTGCATCTGGACGGCCAGCCCGCCGACCCGAACTCCATCATGCCGCTGGTGCTGCTGAACCCCGTGGTCAAAGCCGTGGGCCCCAACGAAGCCGGCTCCGAAGGCTGCCTCAGCTTCCCGAAAGTTTACGGCGAAATCGAGCGCCCCGAGTCCGTGGATGTGACCGCCACCAACGAAAAGGGCGAGAAGATCGTCTTCCGCGCCGGCGGCCTCCTCGCCCGCTGCGTCCAGCACGAGACCGACCACCTCAACGGCATCCTCTTCATTGACCGCATGAACCGCGAGACCAAGGAAGAGCTGAAGCCTGATCTCGAAGAACTCCAGGCCGCCACCAAGGCCGCGCTGAAAAAGAAGAAGTAGCCGCTCCTGACGGAGCGCCGGTCTCCGACCCGGCGCGCTTCATGCGCCCATGGGACGAAGGGGACAGATGTGACTGATGCAGGGCTACACGATCAGGCTGGCTTGCAGGGCGAGGAGATGGTTTGCGCCACGCAATTGGGCTTGGGCGGAGGAGGTGCGAGGGTGTGCGGCGTGATGGCGCGATTTCAAGCGGAGGGAAACCACGAATGGACACTAATGGACACGAATTGCCGAGGCCGGGGACACGGTGGAGATTTTGCGAAACGAAGCCAATTTAGAGGAGCCAGCAGGGAGGAGAATCAGCTATTGCACCGCAGAGGCGGGACAGCCGCAGAGTTGATGATGGCATGCGATTTTGCGAAACGAAGCCAATGGGGGAGCGGGACGAGGAGCATGCCGGGGCGGAGACCGGCACTCCGGGGGAACTCGACATTGGAATGTCGAGCTACGCGATTTTGCGAAACGAAGCCATTTGGGAGAGGAGTGAGCCTGTGTTTTTGCGAAACGAAGCCAATTTTTTTGAGGGCCAAGCAGCACGCCGGGTCGGAGACCGGCGCTCCGAGAGATTCGTGTCCATTAGTGTCCATTCGTGGTTTCCCCTCGCCTAAAACTTTCCGCGTGCGCCCTTGACGCCAGCCGCTACCCTCGCCGTCAACTCTCGCACTACATGAATCCCAGCCCCCAAGCCGAGCCGGCCTCCCGTCTCAGCCTCCGCCAGCCCAAGAACCCGTGCCGGTGGCTTGCAGCCACCGTCCGTTGGTTGCAGCAGTCCGTGGCCGCTTCGTGCTCTCCACCCACAGCGCGGCGGCTGCAAGCCGCCGGCACGGGCCTCGCCACTTTCCTCCTCCTCTCCCTGCCGCTCCGCGCCGCCGACACCTCCGCCATGACCACGGCGAAGCCCCTCACCCCCGCTCAGGCGCTTGCCTCGCTTCAGGTCGAGGCCGGCCTACGCGTCGAGCTGGCCGCCGCCGAACCCCTCACCGCCGCCCCTTGCGCCGTCGCGTGGGATGAGCGCGGGCGGATGTTCGTCGCCGAGAATCGCGGCTACCCCGTCGGCCCGGGCTCGAACCAGCCGCCCGCTGGCATCATCGCCATGCTGGAGGACACCAACGGCGACGGCATCTACGACAAGCGCACGGAGTTCGCCACCGGCCTCACTTTCCCGAACGGTCTTATGTGCTGGCGCGGCGGTCTCATCGTCACCTGTGCCCCGGACATCTTCTACTTCAAGGACACCGACGGTGACGGCAAGGCCGACGTGAAGCGCGTCCTCCTCACCAGCTTCGGCACCACCAGCACCACGCAACTCCGCGTGAGCCACCCCACGCTCGGCCTCGACGGATGGATTCACATCACTAGCGGCCTCGTCGCCAGCAAGGTCATGTGCCCAGAGCACCCCGAGCGCGGTGCGATTGACCTCCCGCGCGGCGACGCCCGCTTCCACCCGGACACGCTGGAGATCGAGCCGTGGCCTGGCGTCGGCCAGTTCGGCCTCGCCTTCGATGACTTTGGCCGCAAGTTCATCTGCTCGAACCGCAACCCCCTCCAGCACGTCGTCCTGCACCCGCGCTACCTCAAGCGCAACCCGCACCTCGCCTTCTCCGACACCGTGCAGGACGTCTCGCCCGCCGGGGCGGACGCGCATGTGTGGCCGCTGAGTGTGGACCACACCACCGCCGCGTTCATCCCCAGCCTCATGAGCGCGCCGCACGCGGGCACCTTCACCAGCGCGTGCGGCATCAGCCTGTGGCGCGGCGGCGCGCTGCCGGCGGCTTTCGCGAACAGCGCCTTCATCTGCGAACCCGCGCAAAACCTCGTCCAGCGCCAGGTGCTCACACCCGACGGCCCCACCTTCAAGTCCGCGCCCGCCACGCCCGGCCGCGAATTCCTCGCCAGCGCCGACACCTGGTTCCGCCCCGTCTTCAGCGCCACGGGCCCGGACGGCGCGTTCTACATCTGCGACATGTATCGCAAGGTGATTGACCATCCGCAGTATCTCCCCGAGCACATCCGCGGCACCCTCGACTACGAGGCGGGGAAGACGATGGGGCGCATCTACCGCGTCGTGCCGGCCAATCTGAAATCGCCAATCTCAATTCCCAAATTGAACCTCGCCGCCGCGAGCACGAAGGAACTGGTCGCCAAACTGAATGATGAGAATGGGTGGGTAAGGACAACGGCGTTCAGGCTATTGTTGGAACGAGGCGATAAATCCATCAAGACACTCGCTGAGGACCGCCTCATGGAGTATGACGACCATCCCAACGCTCGTGTGAGTCGTGTTTTTCTTGTGCATCACTTGGGGATGCTGGCGACACAAACATTGGAGATCGCTCTATTGGATCGCAGCCGCGAAGTTGAGGCAGCGCTCATCCCGATTGTCGAAGCTAGTCCTGAAAAATATCGAGAAATGCCACGCGGCAGCGCTAGGGGAGACGAGACTAATAGCCAGCGAGGTTGCTTTCTCTGGACACTATGCCTGCCTGAAACTTGGAAGCGAGATGAAGGATGGAAGGAACAATTATCGGGCGAGCTTTCCTTTGTCGCCCTCCTGCACGGCACAAACCGTTGGATGCGCGCAGCAGTCCTGAGCAGTGCGTCCGACTGCACTGAGGAACTGCTTGATTGGCTCGTCATGGCGGGCGGGACCATCGGCCTAAGTAATTATCCAACACCCATTACGAACGCAGCTCCTTTGCGAGCGGTGCTGTTTGACTTGGGCGGAATTCTGGCAGCCTCCAAATCAGCCGAAAAGCAGTCAAAGTTCATTCAGGTTGCTTTGCAAACCCCCGGGCATTGGCACGATGGTTGGCAATCCGCCTTCGCCACCGGCCTCGGCAATGGCGCGCGTGCCAAAGGCCTCGGCAAGGACGGCCGTTCCGCCCTCGTCACGCTCGCGTCGGCAAACCCCGACACCGCACGCCGCCTCGGCGAATTGTTCGCCGCCGCCAGCAAGACCGTCGCGACCGCCACCGCCCCCACGCCCGAGCGGCTTGCCGCCATTGACCTCCTCGCCCACAGCGACGCCGCCACCGCCGGCGCGGCCCTCCAGTCCCTCATCGCCCCGCAGACGCCGAACGAGTTGCAGGCCGCCGCCGTGCGCGCGTTGAGCCAGTTGCCCGGCGCGAAGGCCGGCGAGTGGTTCGTCGAGCGCGAGCGCTGGCGCAGCTACACCCCGCCTGTCCGCGATGCCGTCCTCACCGCGATGCTCTCCCAGCCCGCCTTGCAACTCGTCTTGCTCGAAGCCGTCGAGAAGGGCGTCGTCCAGCCCTGGGCCGTCCCTGCGAATCGCCGCAATTCCCTCTTGAAGCACAAGGACGCCACCGTGGTCGCTCGTGCCACCAAGGCCTTCCAGCCCCAAGGCGCAGCCGACCGGATGAAGGTCTATGAGGATCATAAAGCCATCCTCACGCTCCCCGCGAACGCGAAGAGCGGTCACGCCGTCTTCACCAAGATCTGCGCGGCGTGCCACCAGTTCGCGGGTGAAGGCCAGCGCGTCGGTCCGGAGCTGACCGGCGTGCGGAACCAGCCCGCCGAGGCCATCCTCCTCCATATCATCGTGCCCGACGCGGAGATCTACCCCGGCTTCACCGCCTACGAAGTCGAGACCAAGGACGGCCGCTCCCTCACCGGCCTGCTCACCTCCGACACGCCCACGAGCGTCACCCTCCGCGCCGCGCAAGGCATCGAGGAAACCATCCTCCGCTCGAACATCGCCAAGCTCACCAGCAGCACCACCTCCCTCATGCCCAACGAACTGGAGAAGACGATGACCAAACAGGAACTCGCCGACCTGATGGCGTTCCTCAAAGGGCAGTGAAGACCGGGGAGAACCCAAAGATTTGGGCAAGACAAAGATTGGGGAAGTGGATCAGTCTTCATCTTTGTCCGTCCCAAATCTTTGGGCACCTCTCTCAAGTCGGCACGCACGCGGCGCGCGTTATGGAGTGCCGTGACAAGTCACCGCACTCCAAACTGCTCACGGTGAACCCGGA
>CAZOCL010000449.1:0-5167 GCA_964578245.1 uncultured Klebsiella sp.
TACCGCTCCTGCCGCCTGCAGGACTGGGGCACGCGCAACGTCGGCTGGCGGCAGATCAAGAAGCTCGCCGGCACCGGCGAGATCGGCGACATGCTCTCGCATCGCATTGACTTCTCCCACCACCTGCTCGGACCCATGGCCCGCCTCGTGGCGAACTTGAAGAACCTCACTCCGCTACGCGATGGCGCACCGAACGACACCGACGACTGGGTGGCCATCCTCGCCGAGTTCAAGTGTGGTGCCAGCGGCGTGCTGGAAAGCTCGAAGCTGGCGAGCGGCACGAACGAAAGCTGGCGCAGCCCTGACCGCGTGGAACTCAACGGCAGCGAGGGCAGCTTCAGCTTCACCACCGGCACTTGGAACGAGCTGCAATACGGCAAGGTCGGCGGCCCTGGGCTCAAGGCCCTGCCGGTCCCGCGCGAGTTCTATGTGTGGCCCGGCAGCCAGCGGAATCCCGATGCGGGCGACCCGCTGGTCAGCTTCCGCTACGACCAGGCCGTGGAGTTCATCAACGCCATCCGCGAGCAGCGCCCCTGCGCGGTGACCTTCCACGATGGCGCGCGGATGCAGGATGTGACCGACGCCGCCCTGAAGTCCGCCGAGACACGGATGTGGGTGGATTTGTGATTCGACCCGCGCCGGAGGGGAGCGGATTTTTGATTGAGACAACCGCGCGGATTCGTTATTAATCTGTATCGCCCCTGTAGCGACCGGGCACTTTAGCAACCGAATCGGACGACCATGAAAGACATCCTGAACCGTTTCAGCCTGGAAAGCGTGAAGATCAACAGCCAGACGATCAGCATCGCCATCCTGTTGTGGTGCGTCACGGTCGCCTGCGCCATCTGGAGCATCAACTCGCAGCCGTTCAACAAGCGGGAGCGGTCGTTCTGGACGACGCTCGTGGTGCTCTTCCCGCTCTTCGGTCTGCTGTTCTATCTCCCTTTCGCGTGGCGGAACGCCGCCACTGGCTCGCTTTCTTTCTGGCGCAAGCCCAAGCGCACCCGGCAGTGATCCGGCCGCTGGTCCTCCCTGCGTCATGCGACCTTCCAAGCGCCGCTGGAAAGCCCTGCTGGGCGGCGCGCTCGCGCTGACGTGCGCGGCCTCCGCGCGCGCACAGTTCTCCAGCCAGACGACCGGCTCGGCCAATCCCACCTTCCGGCCCGGTGGCCTGCGCGAGGGCCTTACCACCACCACGCTCAACGAAAAGCCCGACGCCGAACTCGGTGGCGAGGGCACCACCGACTCCAGCCTCGTTCGGGATGCCAACGCGGCGCAGGAAGGTTTCTTCCGCACCTTTCAGGACGGCATCATCCGCATCCCCAAGATCGGCGGGGGCACGGGACAATTGCGCGTCGCCGCCCCGCTCGGCGCGACCGCCGGCCTGCCGCTGTTTGGCTTTGCGGGCCGGCCGGAGAACGCCGAGATCAAGCTCGGGAACTTCTACCTCGATATTTACTCGCTCAGCGGCTCAGTGCTGTGGAGCGACAACATCAACCTTGTCGAGGTCGGCAAGCAGTCGGAAGAGATCGCCGTGGTGCGGCTGCAGGGCACCATGATGTATCAGATCAACGAGGTGATGCGCCTTTCGGCCGCGGGCACGGTGATCTGGCTGCCGTTCAAACAGGAGGTCGGCTTCACCGACCCGCTCGCGGATTATTCCTTCAGCCTCACGCCGATCTTCCAGACCCAGTTCACCTACGACATCCCGTTCAACAAGGTGGACATGCAGTTGATCGAGAACTTCACCGTGCAGAGCGGCGGCTTCGGCACGGGCCGGTCGTTTGATTTGCTGGAGCGCCAGGCGGGGGACCTCGAGGACCGCGCGGGCCGCTACTCCTTCCGCGACACGCAGGCGCAGGGGCCGACCGACAAGCGGTTCCGCTCCGCGCCATCCTATCGCAACGAGATCGGCGTCAACGTCAGCACCGTGCTGCCCACGGTCACGCGCTTCACCGCCGGCTACTCGCACGAAAACATCTGGCAGGCCCGCGACAGCCTGGGCCAGCAGAGCAGCTCGGACACCTTCACCGGCGAGCTGCGCTCCGAACGCGAGAACCTGCGCTTCAAGCCCTATTTCTCCTACAGCGCGCGCCACCAGAACAACCGCTTCGGCTACGACTCCGCCATGCGCGGCGGCTTCTCGGGCCCCATCACGCCCTATTTGGAACTGCGCAGCGAGATGGGCTACTACCTCGCTGGCGACCAGTCTGGCGAAGGCTACACGTGGTTCGTGGGCCTGCTGCACCGTCCGCGCGAGCGCTTCGAGCACGAGCTCGACTACGTGCGCACCATCACCTACCCGGACCGCTCACTCCTGACGCTGGTGGGCTATCATGCGCAATTGCAGGCCAGCCCGGACATCATCCTGGAAGCGGGTGCGCAGGAGCAAAACGTCGAGCCGATCGACAACCCGAACAATTCCTTCGGCGGCAAGGAATTCCGCGCCGAGGGCCGCCTGAACTACCGCGTGCTCGACCGCATCGTGTCGCGGCTGGGCTTCGCGTGGACGCACAGCGTGGGGCGCACCGGCGTGGCCCCGCTGCGCTTCGACCTGCACACCATCCGCTACGAGCTGAACATCGCGCACACGACCACCTTCGAGTCCGCCCTCCTCTACCAGCACGAGTTCCGCGACTCCAACCGCGCGCTGGACAGCTATGTCGAGAACGTCATCTCGCTCACGCTGACCAAGAAGTTTTAGGCAGCATGGCTCGCGGCGTTCACGCTGCGGCAGGCTCGGATTCCCTCAAGATAATCAAAAAATCGTTTCAGCGTTTCGGTGGACAGCTGTGATCCGCGCGGGTGAGAGAACGGCCACCCATCAGCAAGAGATACAGAATTCGGGAGAGCTGCGCTCAATAGCTGATTTTGCCTGGACACGCTACCGCTCGTTCGTTTTCGCGAGCCGGTCCCAGATCGATTGTGTGCGTTCCGGGTCCTCGTCGAGCTGTTTGCCGTCTGCGGACACCCGGATGGCGCGCGACTCGTAACATTGGATTAGGCCGGACAGGAAATTGCGGAAGGAGGGAAACCACTGGTAATACCCCACCTCGGCAAAATGGAAAAAGAAAGCGCCCTCCTTCGCCGGGCGTTCCGGGTCGTAGAAATAGCCATCGCCCGCGCCGTCATCCAATACCTGCACCCAGGGCTGCCGGTGCCCGGCCAGGACCGCCGTGGCGGCTCGCTGCAGGGCGTTCGCGGAACTGCTTTGCTGGTGAACGGCCAGGCGATGGCTGACGACTTCTTCAAGGGGAATGAAACGCTGGCCGGGCAGCAGTCCGAGCGTGCTGTTCGTGGCCATGCCATTGTGCCAGCGGTAGAAGTCACGAAGCTCTTCCGAGAGGCGGAACCCACCCCGGACTTCCAAGACCGCAATCTCGGCTTCCGTCAATCCAGGTTGCAGTGTCTGAAGGACCTTGGGCGCGTTCGCTTCCAGCACGGTCTGCAGCCGGGCGAGCAGGCCCGCCGTGGTCTGGCTGACGACCGCCGTCGAACCCTTTGGCTTGGGATAGAAGAACGACCGTTGCAGCGCCGGTCCGGCGAATACCACGCCGAGCAGGCCTGCCACCGTGAGGCCGCCGACGATGAGCAGGCCTCGTGGGACGTAAAAGCGGGACCCGCCGGCCAACCGTCTGGCGCGGCCGACCCATGGCCGCTCCTGCCGGCGCTGGTAATCCGGCGCATGCTTGTCCTCGGAGAGCACTTCCTCCGCGAGCTTGCGGGCGCGCTCCCCCTGCCCTTTGGCGACGAGCAGCTCTGCCAGTTGCGTCCGGGCCCGGGCGTAGGAATGGTGGCTCACCACCTGTTCCCAGACGGCGATGGCACCATCCACGTCGCCCACCGCGGACCGCGCCTCGGCCAGGGCCATGAGCGAGTAGCCGTAGTCGTGCTTGGGATTCTCCGCACAGACGGCCTCAAGATAGGTCTTCGCCTCGGCGGCCCGGCCCAGCCGCAGGAGGCACTGGCCGTAATGGGCGCGGGCATCAATGTCCTGCGGCTCCCGTTCGAGGGAGCGCAAATACGACTGTTCCGCCAGCTTGAATTTGCCCCGCCGGAGCTGGATGTCCGCCAGTTCGAGATGGTGATGCGCCTTGTCCAGCAGGTGGATCTGCTTCTCCAGTTCGGCGATCCGCTGGCGCTTGTGCTGGCCGGGCAGTTCGAAGCCGGTGGAGCCGGCCGCCCCAGCGGCCCGATACACGAGGAAGAAGTAGAGGACCGGATTGATGACCGGGAACACGATCATGAAGGCGAACCAGACCCACTCGCCACGCCGTGCCGCGTCCACCAGCATCCAGATCGAAAACAGCCCGTAGAGCCAGCCAAGCGGCCCGAACCAGGCGATGAATTCCAAAAGTGCCAGCATGGTTGGCTTCCTCCCCGACCGGTCAGACCGCGACCCAGTGTTGTTCCGACCACAGCCCGGCGGACTTCTCCTTCGCTTCCTTTTCCTTCTCCTTCTGCAAGTCCTTGTCCAGGTCCTGCGGCACCTTCAGGTCTTCCTTGATGGGCAGGGACGGGTTTTGGAAATCAATGCCCGCGAGCTGCGTGTAGTGGCGGAACACATCCGTGTTCAGGATGAAGCCGCGGAAGCGTTCCGATCCCGGCCCGGTGGCGACCAGCGGCACGAAGTCCGAGCAATGCGCCGTGCCCGTCCAGCCGATGCCCAGGTGGTTCGCCATGAGCTGGCCGAGCTGCGCGACGCTGCTGTTCATCAAGGTGAACTGCGCCTTGCCCTTGCGGGCCAGATACGTCGCGAGCACGGCGGCCTTCTCCTCGGAAACCTGGTAGTCCGTCGCCTCGCGCAGCGCCTGGGCGATGGCCTTGGGGTCCTGCTGGACGGGCTTGGCGACTTCGCCCTTCGCGGGCGGCGTCGCGTCCGGGCCGGGGACGTTCCAGCCCTTGAGGATCTCGCTGAACGACTTCTTCACGCGCTGCACGTTGGTGAAAAGCGCCGAACTGAAACCGTAGTTGCTGCCGATGCCGCTGAGCCCGGGGTTGCCGGTCGGATGGTCCGTGGTGATGACGATGAGCGTGTCGGGGTGGCGCTTCTGGAAGTCGAGGCACACATCAATCGCCTCGTCGAAGGCCACCTGGTCGTAGAGTGCCGCGACCGCGTCGCACATGTGCGCGCCGTGGTCCACGCGCCCGCCCTCCACCTGCATGA
>CAZOCL010000450.1:0-5121 GCA_964578245.1 uncultured Klebsiella sp.
TTGATGTATCAATGGTGGTGCTGGCTGACATGACGCAAGGTGGCCTAACGACCCAGGCTCAGCGACCCGGCGCACGGGACGCAACGATTGCAACCACGACGCCCCCGCCGGGTTCGCTGCAGCGCATGGTTAGGCCAACAGTCTGAAACTTCCTGAAATCTGATCTCCCTCATCATAAATCTGAACATCACTGACGGGTAACGGCTCGTCGTCACGAAACGCAGAAATACCAATCGTCGAAATCTTGGCATCCAGCGCATCCACTAAACTCAGACACTGGTCGTTGACCAGCCTCGTCCACTCGACAAATAGATCTCGAACACGAGCGTAGCCGGATGCGGGAGCGAATGTGCCACACCAAGCTCCGTAACGACACTCTTGGACGGTCAACTCACCCAACGGCTCGCCTGCCATGTCTCTCAAGGCAACAGTGTCACCAATGTTGATAACTGGCATGGCGTGGTGGGTGGCCTAACGACCCAAGCTCAGCGACCCGGCCCACAGGACGCAACGATTGCAACAGTGATGCGATTGCCGGGTTCGCTGCAGCGCATGGTTAGGCGGCGTGGTCATGCTGAATGACTACTCCGGAAAATGTAACTACTCCATCACAAACCTGAATGCCCCAATTCTCAATCCAGCGCCATCGTGGGCGCGACGCGCGCCGACAACGCTGTGCCATCAGCAAGTAAGCGTCCCTGCCACGGTCATCCTGTGCGTCCTGCTTCAAAAAATCGGCCAGCGTCTGCTCTGAAACCTCAACGCCACACTCCTGAAGCTCGTGCAGAACAGTCTGCACACTGATCTGCAAGTCTATGCGATGGAATGAAGGTGCGGACTCGGGAAGACCTGCCGTGACGCTGTCGGTCTCGACGATCTCTCCGTCGATGCGAATGCACGGTTCAGGTCGAGCACTCATGACGTGTGCAGCGGCCTAACGACCCAAGCTCAGCGACCCGGCCCGTGAAAGGCGTGGATTGCAACCACAGCGCGATGGCCGGGTTCGCTGCAGCGCATGGTTAGGTGTCACGGTCATAAATCAAAAAGCAATCGGCTTACCGACGGAAAGTGCAGTGGTCGCCAGCTCGGACATCTGCGCTCTAAAATCTGACATGAAGCTGGCAGCCTCTCGTGTGCTGCATCGAAACTCACGCAACAACTCAAGCTCACGCTGGAGCGCCGGAATCGTCTCGATGGACAGAAAATCTCCCGCGTGCGAACCGCTGTAAACGACCTTAGTGGCGAGGATGGGGAAACGATCGGCCTCTCGCTGTAGCTCGGCTCTGAGTAACCCGACGAGCGCGATATTGCCAAGGCGGTGGCGAAGAAGGATACCGCCGCCATGCTCACAAGCTCGCTGCTCGCGCCACATGTCCCATGCAAGGTCAGACTCAAGCGTGCCATCGTCGTGCTCTCTGCCCAACGCACCGTCCGGCTCAACCCGCAGCGTAACGCCAATCGGTGGCGGCTCACGCAATCGGCCTTCCTCATAGCAGTCACAGAAAACAAAAGCGTCGAGTCCCATGTGCGCGTAGTGACACCTAACGACCCAAGCTCAGCGACCCGGCGCACGGGAGGCCGCGCTTGCAACCGCGACGCTCCCGCCGGGTTCGCTGCAGCGCATGGTTAGGCCGCTCGTTTGTATCGCAATAATGTCTCACGCCGAAAATCCCACAGCGCTGGTTGCTTGCCGTCGCCGTCAATCGATCGCCAGTCGATCAGTCTCTTGTCCCTGTTGCGAGTTTGAAACGCGCGCTCAACCTCGGCAAGGGTTTCGGTGGTATCACGGCCCTGCGACAGGTCGGCCATGAGGGAAAGGTAAGGCGTCAAATAACGCTCGTAACCTTTCGGTTTGAACGCCGGCACCTCGTATGACTGTCGGTCGGCCAAACAAACCACTCCTACAGCGAACTCGCGCCAGAATCCTGTTAAAGGAAAGTGACTCTGCACTTTTGGGGAGCGGACGGCCTCAATCATCATTGCAGCGCAATCGCTGTCAGCGCAGAACCACGCCAGACACAATAGGGTTGGCTCGTTGATGACCGCCGATTCAATTCGTGCAGCATTCACGTTCTCCAATGCCCAACGGTTCAAGAGGGTGAACTCCTGCAAACCTTTGGTGATGCCGAGATCGTGTAACAAAGTGAGGCCAGCATCGGCTGTAGGTGAATTGCGGACGACGTGACTGATCACACTCAGTAATGAACCAGACAACGTAGCCAGCGCGAAAGCCTTTCGGCCTTCCTGTTGATGCTTTTGTGCGATGCTGAGGGCCTGTGCAAGCATGGGCGAAGGCGAGCGGCCTAACGACCCAAGCTCAGCGACCCGGCCCACGACGGCGTTCGATTGCAACCGGAGCGCGATGGCAGGGTTCGCTGCAGCGCATGGTTAGGCCGTTGGCCCACGGCGGTAAAAAATGATGTGAAGAAGCGTGGCATCCGGACGTGAGTAATCGTAGTAGCTGGCATCGTGCTCTCCTCTCTTGCGGAGCAGAAGCACCGCTCGGTAAAGCTCCTCTCGATCACGCGCAAACACCAGTGATGAGTCAAGAGGTAAGACAAGAGACTGACCGGCAGTGAATCCGTCAACACACTGTGTGCCTAGCTCGAAAGGAACTGAATGGCTATGCACAAGACATACGAAATCAAACTCCGCAGGCAACCCCAGCGAAGCTCTCTCGGCTCGAATCTGATCGAACAAATACCCGAAGACGTGATCAACGTCAGTGTGCGCTTGCTCATCTGCTTCGTTGGGCGTCTTGGTCATAGCGTGTGAAGCGGCCTAACGACCCAAGCTCAGCGACCCGGCGCACGGGAAGTAACGATTGCAACCGCGACACCCCCGCCGGGTTCGCTGCAGCGCATGGTTAGGCGACTGGTTCATGTGTCTTCTGTATCCACTGTCTCGCTGGCGTGGCAAGCAGCGCTCGCATGTAGGCCAACGAACGCATCTCAGGGCACACCATGACGGCTCTCTGAAACTCTGCAGGTGGACAGTAGCCGTGCGCATCAATGTAATGTGCGATGCTCGTCGGAGACACGTAAATCGTCGAACCGCTCGGAACAAATAACATGCCGCTACCGACGCCAGAGATGCGATGACTCTTGAACGTCGCGCTGCCACCTCCGCTGAAACGACAGAACCCACAACGATGCACGCCAGCGGATGCGACAAAGCTCCACGGCTCAACCAGCAACTGGCAAAGCCGCTCGAAAAAATCCGGCGAAACATCACCGTGCGCAAACTCGTGTGCCGGGTCGAGCCAACCAACCGCAAGACAGAGCGAACCGGGCTCTGCGCCCACATACTCACAGACGGAAAGGTCGGGGTAATGTGCCATGTGCGTGAAGTCGCCTAACGACCCAAGCTCAGCGACGGCCTCGGCGGCGCGAGTGGAGCGCACGGCGCGCTCACGAACTCCCGCGACGCTCGAACGGACGGCGGAGAGGCCGTTCGCTGCAGCGCATGGTTGGGCCACGTCAGTCTCATAATCACAAAATCCGAACTCCCGTCTTCTGAATCTTGCGTCTGCAAGTCGCCGCCGTGTTCTCATACCAAGCAGCATAAATCTCCGTGGGTGTGACAAGGACATCAAGTCCGAGCATCGGAGTGGACACCTCGCCCCCAAAACTCAGCACAGCATCAGCGTGATGCCCTGCAACGACAACCTGCAAATCATGGAACAATGGCAATGAAAGAGCCGTGGTAGTCATGAGCGCGAATCCATCGTAGAGCTCATGAAACCAATCGCCGCCGTGGTAGAAATCAACGTCGGCATCCCAACCGACCGACTTGCTGTGGCGTCGCATGACATCGCGAATCGCGGTATCGTAACGCTCCCAAACCTTGTAGCCATCCTTCGCCGTCTCACCGCGCCGCTTCTGCAAGCGGTCCTCCAACATGGAGAACTGAGCGTAGTCTATTATGGATACTGTAGAACTGGCCATGTGCGTCGAGTGGCCTAACATTGTATTGGGCTGAAGTTTTGCAGCCTATCTCGGTTGGAGTTTTAAGGCAGGAAATCGTTGCAAGTGGCTTTTGTCCAGCTTATTGGAGCAACACGAACGCTGCCGCGTTATCCGCTCAAAGGCCGAAAGCCACGAGCAACAGCGGGGTCAGGCGCGCGAATCCTCAGGAGATCGGGCAAGCGTGCCGCCCAAAAGTCCGCCGTGCAGATGCAGTTCGCCGACCACGGGTTGCCGCGCACCTTGCGGTTCAGCACCGAGCGCATGTAGCGCCGCAGAATCCGCATGACCTGGGCAGCCTGCCGCCCGGTGCACGGCAGCACCACCCGCCGCCCCAGCGGCGGGATGTTCTTCGGATTCACCACGCCCCAGAAGCGCCCGGGATACTGGCACAGCGCTTCCCGGTCCGAGACTAGGCTTTGTGCGTCTCCTTGTGCGTCACCTTCTAAGTTCCCTTGTGAATCACTTGCTTTTCGCAGGTTCGAAACCTGCAGCGTCCACCACCTTTCCCCTTCCCTGTCGCCACGCGGACCATTTCAGGAGTGTTTTTGCGCCCGCGCCGTCTATCTTGACGACATGAAACCATTGCTGGCCGTTGCCACGATTTTCTCCCTGGTCGTCCAGGTCTTCTCCGCTGAACCGGCCGCGGACTACCCCACTCAAAAGCAGGAGGCGGAGAAGCTCTTCGCCGAGAAGTCCTTCGCCAAGGCCAACGAGATCTACCGGGCCGTCAACACCACCAACCTCCCGCCCGCCGAGCAGCGCTGGGTGCTCTTCCGCCGCGCGGACACGCAATGGCGCTCCGAGGCCAGCACGCAGCGCGCGGACAACACCAAGACCGAGCAGGCCCGCCAGCAGCTCGACGTGCTCGTGCGGGACATCACCCGCGAGGAGGAGAAGGACCGGGTGTGGGTCGAGGTGCAGGAGTCGCTCGGGGATTTTTGGTGGACGCGCCGCAACTCGCGCAACTGGTATCCCGCCTGGCCTTCCTACCAGAACGCCCTCGACTGGTGGGCCGGCCAGCGCGCGACCGACGAGGCCCGCAACCGCTACCTGGCCATCGTGTGGCGCGCCGCCAAGCCGCCCGGGGCCGAGCCTTATTACCGCTACGGCAACTACGGCAACGCCCTGCCGCTGAACATTCTCGAAAACGTCC
>CAZOCL010000451.1:0-5116 GCA_964578245.1 uncultured Klebsiella sp.
GCGCACGCAGCCGGGCGATGATCCGCCACGAGACGGGCCGCTACATGGACCCCGAAGGCGGCTACTTCACCTTCGGTCTGACCGGCCAGGCGGTCATCCTGCTGCTCGAGTTCGAGGGCAATCCGCAGGCCCCGTGCGTTGAGGACGAGATTCGCCGTTGCCTCGCTCCCGTGGTCGCTGCGGGGACCGGCACCGAGGCCCGCGAGCAACTGCCGCCGCGCGCCCGTAGCCGCGATGGCGCGATCTCCCTGTGGTTCGATGCGGGTCGGTTCTGCAAGCACCTGCCCAAGAACCCCGCCGCGCAGACGCGTTACCAGCAGCTTGAGAAACACCTCGGCTTCGATCTGCTGCTGTCGGTCAAACCCACCCTGAGCGGGCAGTTGAATCTGATCGCCGACTACGCCTATCAAGCCGAGCGCTTCAAAGACCGCCAGCAGCCCGCGCCGCTCGAAGTGCTCACGAGGATCGGCGCGGTAGAGCCGGCGGGGATCGGTGGACGCCTCATGGACCGGTGCCTGGACACGCTCGACTATGACTCGCTCATCGAGCGGCTGCGCACGGCGCTGGGCGGCACGAACGGCGCGAGCGCGCAGCAGGTGCTGATCGAGAAGACCTTCACCTCGGAGCGCGACGCGCGCTTTGTGCTGAACGCCCGCTACGGCGAACAGGCCGGGCCGCCGCTGGTCGCGGCCATGCAGACGCTCTTTCAGTGAGCGGAACCCCATGCGCGCACACCTGACTTCGCTGCTGCTCGTGGGCGTTGTCGCGTTGTCCGCGTGCCGTTCCAAGCCGAAGAAGAAGGTGGCGGAACTGCCCGTCGTGCCACCTGTTGAAGAACTGTCAGTCAAGCTACCAGCGCGGGGGAGTGGTGCGGGTGAAGCGCTGAAGGTGAAGTCGGAAGGAACCAAGCCCAAGGTAACTGAGCCGGCTCCCGCTGCGTCGCGACCAAAGCCTGAGCCACTACCCATTGCCGCAAAGCCAGCGACTCCTCCCGTCCCGCCGCCTGCCCCTGAACCCAAGCGGAAGGAAGCGGCGGCTGTTCCAGCAGTCGCGCCGGTCAAAGCGGCTGCAACGCCGCCAGTTCCTCCGCCTACGGTTCAGCGCAGCGTTCCTGCGCCGCCTGCTGAGGCGGTGAAGGGGAGTGCAACGGGCGCTTCGGCTGCGGGCAGTCCTACGAAGCCGGAATCACCGGCGGCTCCCGCGCCGGCCTTGGCCACCACTCCGCGCGTCGCTCAGCCAGCCGATGGTCGCGGCCTCGAACTCAACGTGGCTCCCAAACCATCGGCCACCACCCCGTCCACGGAGCCCTTGCGCGCAACGCTTCCGGCCTCCGGTGCGGTCCAGACCAAGCCCGCCACCATCGGCCCGATGCTGGGCGTGCTCGGAGCCGAGCCGCGTCCGCGCACGGGCGATTCCCGCAGCCTGACCTTACCCAGTGGAAGCGGCGGGACCACCAACCGTCCGGCTCCGCCGCCATTGGGGTTGCAGCTCGGTGCCGGCGCAAACCCGCCGCCTGGCACCAACGACACCCTCAAGCCGATTACCGTCAATCCCTTGCTGGACGACGGCAAGGGCGGTGCGGCGTGGCGTGAGCAGCAACTGGCCAAACAGGCCGCTGAGCAGAAGGCGCGCGAGGAAGAACAGCAGAAGCTCAAGGGCGCGCTGTATCGGTTTCTGCTCAAGGGCGGCACGAACCTGTGAGGGCGCGGAGCGCCGAGCATTGCTCGGCTCGAAGGCGGAACGTTTCCTTTAATCCGACCTCCGAAATCGAACCGCGGATTTCGCAGATGGCGCGGATGGAAAGGGCTTTCCATCCCTCCGTGTGGATCAAATCCCACTGGTGACGGGCATGAGCAACCGTTTCTTTATCCGTGTCATCCGCGTTATCCGCGGTTCTCCCTTCGGAATTCGGGTTCAAGCCGAGCAATGCTCGGCGCTCCCCGCAGCTTCGGCGCGCTGGCACAAGCGTCGCCGGTCAGCTATCCTCCCCGCGCACGATGTCATCTGAAACTACGGCGGCCACCGGCGGCGCGAACAATTTAGCAGGCGAAAACCTCAGCGTGGCCGCGCGCCTGAATGCTGCGGCGGAACTGCTGGAGCAAGTGGCCGGCAACCGCGCCTTGCTGGCGCAGCTCACGTTGGAGGAGCGCACGCGGCTGCTCACGGCGGCGGGGGACATCTACTGCCCGGACCTGAAGGAGCGGCGGCGGCTCGTGAAGGCGCGGGTCAAGCAGCGCAAGGCCGAGAAGCTCCAGCAGGACCAGGCCAAGCTCAACGAAACCGGCATCCGCAAGCTGCGCCGGGAAAAGGTGTTCACCACGCCGAATGTCTTCCCGCCGGAGAACTTTGAGCAGCAGGAAGTCAAGGAAGACCCGGAGTTCCGCGAGGTGGTAGAGCCGCAGAACTGCTACATCTGCAAGCAGGACTACTCGACGATCCATCACTTCTACGACCAGCTCTGTCCGGCGTGCGCGGAGCTGAACTTCCGCAAGCGCACGGAGTCGGCGGACCTGCGTGGGCGCGTGGCGCTGCTGACGGGCGGACGCGTGAAGATCGGGTATCAGGCGGGCATCAAGCTGCTACGGGCCGGGGCGCATGTGATCGTGAGCACGCGGTTCCCGCGCGACTCGGCGCTGCGTTACGCGGCGGAGCCTGACTTCAAGGAGTGGGGGCACCGCCTGGAGATCTTCGGGCTGGACCTGCGCCACACACCGAGCGTGGAGGCGTTCTGCCGGCACCTGCTGGCCACGCGCACGCGGCTGGACTTCATCATCAACAACGCCTGCCAGACCGTGCGCCGCCCGCCGGATTTCTATGAGCACATGATGGCGGCGGAGACGGCGTCGCTGGACACGATGCCCGAGGCCGCGCGGCACTTGCTCGGGGCCTACGAGGGCTTGCGGGGCTATCACATGCTGCCGGAGGGAGGAGCGCCGGTCTCCGACCCGGCGCGTTTCAAAAACGAGATGCTTAACGCCGGGTCGGAGACCGGCGCTCCAAGTTCCCCGCTCCTCGGCCTCACCCACGCGGCGGAACTTTCCCAAGTGCCGCTGTTGCCGGACGAACTCGCCGCGCAACAGGCGTTGTTCCCCGCCGGCAAACTCGATCAGGACTTGCAGCAAGTGGACTTGCGCGAGCGAAACTCGTGGCGGCTGATGCTGGCGGAGGTTTCGTCGGTCGAACTGCTGGAGGTGCAACTGGTCAATGCCATCGCGCCTTTCGTGCTGAACGCGCGGCTCAAGCCGCTGATGCTCCGCTCACCGGAACGGGACAAGCACATCGTCAACGTCTCGGCGGTGGAGGGGCAGTTCTACCGGAAGTTCAAGACCACGCGCCACCCGCACACGAACATGGCCAAGGCCGCGCTCAACATGATGACGCGCACGGCGGCGGCGGACTACCACGCCGACGGCATCCACATGAACGCCGTGGACACCGGCTGGGTGACCGACGAGGACCCGGTGCAGATCGCGGCACGCAAGCAGCAGATGCACCGCTTCCACCCGCCGCTGGACATCGTGGACGGTGCGGCACGCATCGTGGACCCGATCATCGCAGGGTTTAATACCGGCGAGCACATCTGGGGAAAGTTCTTGAAGGACTACATGCCGACGGATTGGTGAGGTGCGAGGCTGTGGGTTACGGCTGAACGCAGACCCCGAGATTGAACCATGCGGCTCGATCAACGAAGGCCGCCTTCCCCCCCGGCCCTCTCCCCTGAGGAGAGAGGGGCAGTCAGCCAGTCTGAAGCCATGAGCACGCGATTGCACTCAGGACGGACGAAGTCTCTCCCCAGGGGAGAGGGCCGGGGTGAGGGGGAAGCGCGCGCACGAACAGCACGCTCATTCTACGAGCCGATACCGGGAGTTGGTGTTTCATCCGTGTGCACCAGTGTTCATCCGTGGTTTTTTAATTCTGGCTCTGCAACGTAGGCAGACCCTGACCGCATGACCCGCCCAGTCGGCAATCGTCGGCATGAAGTTTTTCCAGAAACCATTCGCCAAGTCGCCGGAAGCCAGCGATGGTGGCAGGCCGATGACGTCGCCCGAGACCACTGAAGCAGAGAACGCACCCCCACCTCCCGCCCCGACGCCGAAGGTGATCACCGATCCGGACTTCTCCGGCGAGCCCGTGCCCATCGGTCAATGGACCGAGCGCCCTGACTTTCCGCAATGCACGCTGGGCCACCACGTGAGCATCCACGGCTTCGCTGGCGTGGTGGTGGAAATCGTGAACCAGTCCCTCAAGGTCCGCTCGGCGGACGGCATCTCGCAGCGGTTCAACGCCTACCGGCTCAAGACGCTCTTCGCCCCGCCGGACCGCACCAAGCCGTCGCCGCAGGTGTTGTCCATGGACCGGCCCAAGCCGGTGGAGCGCAAGCCGGAAGAGCCCGAAGCGGAACCCTTGCCGCGCGTCCACATCGTCAACCCGGACTTCAACCAGCCGGTGCGCGCGATCCGGTCCTACGCCAGCCTGGCCGACTTCCCGCAGTGCGTTTACGGCAAGCACGTGGACATCCCGGGCTACTCGGGCGTGGTGGTGGAGATCGTGAAAGGCTCGCTGCGTGTGCAGTCGCCCACGGGCACCGTGCGCAGCTACAACGTGGATGCGCTGAAGAAGCTCTACGGGCGGGGCTGAGGTGCCTTCGGCGCGCGGCATTGATGCCGCTTCAGCGCCCGAATGCCGTCAGACATACGATCACCAAAGCCGCCGTGCGATGAAGCGGCATCAATGCCGCGCGCCGGGGATGGCCTCGGAGCCGTGCTTACTTCTTCTTTTCCGCCTTCTTCCCGGCCTTCAGCCTGGCCATCTCCTCTGCGCTGGGCGGGGTCCACTTCGCGGGCTTGGGATTCGCCACCGTGAGCGGGAGCGCATCGGTGTAACTGGCCTGCTGCGCCTTGAGTTTGGCGAGCATCTGGGTGACCCGCTCCTGATGGGCCGGGTCTGCGGCGAGGTTCTTCATTTCGTCGGGATCGGTCTGGAGGTCGAAGAGCTGCGTCATGTTCACCTGCGGGTAGCGGAGCAGCTTCCAGCGTTCGTCCCGCCAGCCGCGCTGAACGTCGCGGTAGGCGAAGAAGAGTTCGTTGCGCACCGTCCTCGCTGAGCCGGTCAGCAC
>CAZOCL010000452.1:0-5115 GCA_964578245.1 uncultured Klebsiella sp.
CACCCCGGCCCTCTCCCCCGATGGGGGAGAGGGAGCGCGCGGGAAGCGTTTCGCCATCACGAGGCGTCTCGCCGCGTGGTCAAGGTTCCGGTCCGAACGTCAACGCCACGAACGCGGCTGGACCGCTCCTTCATGCCGAACCTCCCGCCGCGCCTCCCTCGCCCCCATCGGGGGAGAGGGCTGGGGTGAGGGGGCCGGGCCGTCCTTAAACGACGTTCGTCCGTTGGCTCCATGGCCCAAGACCGCGTTTTCCTTGCGCTTTCAGGACCCAAAGATTCAGGGAAGAAAAAGATTGGGGACTGAGTCCAGTCTTCATCTTTGTCCGTCCCAAATCTTTGGGAGACTCTTTCCCTTCCCCCATCTTTTTCTTTCCCGAATCTTTGGGTCCACGCTCCTGCTTTTCCTCTCATTCTTTGGGTTTTCTGCGGCCCCCGCCGAGACCCCGCCCACCACCCTGCGCGGTCTCACCATGGGCTCTACCTGGTCCGTGAAGTATCGCCCCACTCCAGCGACACCGAATCCCACCGCCATCGAACGCGCCCTCCAATCCCGCCTCGACGACCTCGAGCACCAGATGTCCACCTGGCGCACCGACTCCGTCCTCTCCCGCTTCAACACCGCGCGCGACACCAACTGGTTCCCCGTCCCCCGCGACACCGCCGTGGTCGTGCGCGAAGCCCTGGCCGTCAGCGCCCTCACCGGCGGCGCGTTCGACGTGACCGTGTTCCCCCTCGTGCAGCTTTGGGGCTTCGGTCCCGCCGGTCGCCGCAAAGACCTCCCGACCACCAATGAAGTCGCCACCGCCCTCGCCCGCGTCGGCTGGCGCAAACTCGAAGCCCGCCTCGACCCGCCCGCGCTCCGCAAATCCCAATCGGATGTCGCCATCGACCTCTCCGCTCTCTGCCCCGGCTACGCCAGCGACCGTCTCGGGGAACTCCTTTTCGCTCAGGGAATCAACGACTTCCTCGTGGATGTTGGCGGCGAACTGAAAGCCCGCGGCCACGGCACCCTCGGCCCCGGCTGGCGCGTCGGCGTCGAGCGACCCGAACCCCGTGCCGGCGGCTTGCAGCCGCCGTCCGTTGCCATTGCTGGCAACCAACCAGGCAATGACCAGCCAGCATCCCCCTCTCTCGCCACCACCCTCACCCTCGCCAACCAATCCCTCGCTACCTCCGGCGACTACCGCAACTTCTTCACTCTCGCCGGCCGCCGTTACTCCCATCACCTCGACCCGCGCACCGGCAGGCCCACGGAATCTCCCATCGCTTCCGTCAGCGTCCTCCACCCCACCACCATGCACGCCGACGCACTGGGCACCGGCCTCACCGTGCTGGGATTTGAACAAGCCGTCGCCCTGGCCGAGCGCGAACACCTCGCCGTCTATTTCATCCTCCGCGAAGGCGACGCGCTCCGCACCCACACCACCAAATCGTGGCCCACAAAAACACCGGGACCGTGATGCCCGGAGCGCGGCCCTCCGGGCCGCTTTGCGCTCACCTTCTTCAACCACGGGTCCGACCTTCTCCATGCACCTGCCGATTTCCTGAGGTGAAATGAAACACCTTAATGGGCGAACACCGCCAACGAGAAGCGCGGCCTACAGGCCGTAGAAACGTGATACCAACATGGGAATGAGCGAGGGGCAGCAGCGACTGCCAATCAGGGCTGAAAGCCCGTCCGGTGACAGCCCGGGGTGAAGCCCCGGGCAGCCTGGCTAGCGAAGCATATCCGCCCTGTAAGGGCGGGACGCTTTTCTGCACCGTGCCGCGTCCCGCCCCTTCAGGGCGGTGACGAAACGGAACCGCAAACCCGGGCCTCCGCCTCGCGGGGCTCGGCTCCAGCCCGGGCTGTCACCGGACGGGCTTTCAGCCCTGGAGCCGGCGGCATTCGTTGCGGAGCGGAGTAAAACTCCGAATGGCATCAGCCTCATCCCAGCACCAGCTCCATATACTTCACATCCAGCCAGCGGTCGAACTTGTAGCCCACCTGCTTGAACTGTCCCACGGTCACAAACCCAAACCCCGCATGCAGCCGCACGCTTGCCTCATTCGTCGCGTCAATCGCCGCGATGATCGCGTGCAACCCCTTCGCCCGCGCCGCCGCGATGAGCGGTGCCAGCAGCAGTTTACCGAGCCCCTGCCCGCGCGAGTCCGCAGCGATGTAGATCGAGTTCTCCGTCGTGAACCGGTAGCCCGGCCGGTCGTGATACCGGTTCAGCGCGCTCCAGCCCACGATCCGCCCGGCGTCATCCTCCGCCACAAACACCGCGAAGCCACCGCGCTCGTGGTCATCGAACCACGTCTGCCGCTGCTCCAGCGTGCGCGGTTCGTAGTCGTAGGTCGCCGTGGTCGTGAGCACCGCGTCGTTGTAGATCGCCAGGATGCCGGGGCAGTCCGCGCGGGTCGCGGGGCGGATGGTCACTGGGCCTCCTCCGGCTTGCCCTCGGCGACGGGTTCGGTCTCCGGTTCTTCCTCCGGCTCCGGCTCCTTCGCCTCGCTGGCCTGCAGCACCGCGCTGATCAATCCGGCGAAGAGCCCGCCGCTCAGCAGCGTGTTGCGGAAGAACGTCCACGTCTCCGGCCAGCCGCTGGTGCCGGTCGTCAACGCGCGGAACCACTCGCCCAGCGTCTTGGCATACTCGGGATTCTGCATCCACGCGGCGGTGTTCGTGATGAGGTAGAAGAGCACCGCCCCCAGCAGCCCGCCGAGGATGTGCTTCAGCACAGAAGCACGCGCGGCAAACAGCCGGCCCAGCGCATAGATGCCTCCGTAGGCCAGGTAATTGATGAACTGGTAGTCGCTGAACGGCACCGTCTGGTAGTAGAAGAGGTTCAGCCCCAGGTCCGTGGCCAGCATCGTGCCGAGGATCGCCCACCACGGGAGCCGGCGCGGGAAGGCCCCGGCGCAAAACACCAGCCCGTAGGCGACGCTGAAATTCAGCGGCATCACCCCCGGCCAGCGCGTGAGCGCAAAGGCGGCCAGCAACAAGGCTGGTATGAGCAGGTTCCGATTCACGGCGGCGGATGATACGTCGGCGCGTTGCGGTTCAAAGTGCAAAGTGCGCGGGCAGGGGAAACCACGAATGAACACCCATGGACACGAATCAGGCGAAGCCGAGCGGACCGGCCAGGGAGCATGGCTGCTGGCCTGCCTTGGATTCTGCTTTGTGCCCTTCCGCGGCCAATCCTCAGTTTCCCATTCGTGCTGATGCCTGTCCATTCGTGGTTGCCCCATTCCAAACCAAGTTTGGCTGGTCAGGCCGTTCTGCCGGGTTGAACCCGCATGGGGGCGGGTGCTATGCTGGAGTCGCCGCGCGTGCTGATTGCTGTCATGCGGAGGCGTCACGATGCCAGCACCCAAGTCCAGCTTCCTCGACAAGGTCCTCGGCCGGATTGGCCGGCTGGATGCGGAGGGGTTGCAGACGGTCATCCAGCGGCTCGCGCGGGAGCGCAGCTTCCTGGAGACGCTGTTCGATGTGATCGAGGACGGCGTGCTGGTGGTGGATGAGCAGGGGCGGATCATCTATTTCAACCAGGCGGTCACCAGCCTGCTGGGGTTGAAGAATGATGCGGACGAGGGGGAGCCGATCACGCGGTTTCTGCCGGGTCTCGACTGGAAGAAGCTTGCGCGCTGGGACAAGGCGGGCGGGCCGCAGGTGCTGCGACATGAGCTAGAAGTGGAATGGCCGCGACCGCGCTTTCTCCGGCTCTATGCCGCGCCGCTGGATGGCGAGGCGAGCGGGGCTTCCGGTGTGGCCTTGATCTTGCACGATGCCACGGAGGCGCGGCAGAAGACGTTTGAGGCGATCGAGAGCGAGCGGATGCAGGCGCTCACGCTGCTGGCCGCGAGCGTGGCGCACGAGATCGGCAACCCGCTCAACGCGCTGCACATCCATCTCCAGCTCATGGAGCGCGAGTTGAAGAAGCTGCAGACACCGGATGCGGGGCCGAAGCCGTCGCGGCTGACGCGTTACCGGCAGTCCCGCCGGGCCGATGCCGAGACGGTGGCGGTCACGGAAAAGCTGCAAGGCTACTTGAACGTGGCGAAGGGGGAGATCACGCGGCTCGACTACATCGTCTCGCAGTTCCTCCAGGCGATCCGTCCGTCGCCGCCGAAACTCCAGCCGGCGTCGTTGAACGAGGTGATCCGGGAGTCGCTTGAACTACTGGGGCCCGAGCTGAAGAACCGCCATTTGCATGTGGAGCACAAGTTCGCGGCGGGCCTGCCCTTCGCCTCGATGGATGCGGCGCAGATCAAGCAGGTGCTGGTAAACCTCATCAAGAACGCGATGCAGGCGATGACCAAGGGCGGCACGCTGGCGGTCACCACGGGCGAGGGGGCGGGGGGCGTGTGGTTTAGCGTGAATGACACCGGCGGGGGCATCCCACAGGAGCAGATCAACCGCATTTTCGAGCCGTTTTACACGACCAAGGCCAAGGGCAGCGGGCTGGGTTTGATGATTGTTCAGCGCATTGTGCGCGACCACGGCGGACGCATCGAACTGGAGAGCCGGGTGGACGAGGGGACGCAGTTTCGCGTGTGGCTGCCGCTGCATGACCGGAGGCCGAAGCTGCTGGAGGCGAAGTTGCATGACTAGCGTGGGGCGTGGTCCGTGGTGCGTGAATGAGGTGCTGAGCGCGTCCGGCAATAGTCACGCACCACGCGCCACGCACCACGATTGTCATTCGGCCAACGTCTCAGCTAACCTTGGCCGCGACCGAACGGTGAATCAGCCATGAACCAGCCAACCGTCCTCATCGTGGATGACGAGAAGCCGACGCGCGACGGATTGCGCGCGGCGCTCGAGGACCGCTATGACGTGTATGTAGCCGAGGACGCCGCCACGGCGATGAATCTGCTGGAGCAGGAAAACTTCAACGTGCTGCTCACTGACCTCCGGCTGCCCAAGGAGGACGGCCTTAAGCTCATCGCGCGTGCGAAGTCGCTGCCCCGGCCGCCGGTGTGCATCCTGATGACAGCCTACGGGTCGGAAGATGTGGCCGTCGAGGCGATGAAGCGCGGGGCGGATGATTACATCGCCAAGGGCAAGATGCAGATCGATGAGCTGGAGATGCGCATCGCCCGCGCGCTCAAGGGGCAGAAGCTCGAAGAGGAG
>CAZOCL010000453.1:0-5105 GCA_964578245.1 uncultured Klebsiella sp.
CTGCCTGCTGGCGCGGCGGCTGGTGGAGCGCGGGGTGCGCTTCGCGCAGATTTACTGCGGCGCGGAAAACACCGTGGCCAAGAAGGTTCGCCCGAACTGGGACAGCCATGAGGACCTCGTGCGCGACCACGGCTACTGGGGCCGGGTGCTGGATGCAGGTGCGGCGGCGCTGCTGCACGATCTCAAGGCGCGTGGCCTGCTCGACTCGACGCTGGTCATCTGCACGTCGGAGTTTGGCCGCCAGCCCGGCGCGCAGGGCAAGGGCCGCGACCACAATCCCGGCGCGTTCACCGCGTGGCTCGCGGGCGGGGGAATCCGGGGCGGCACTGCTTACGGCACGACCGACGAACTGGGCTTCCAAGCCGCGGAGCATCCCGCCTACAGCTACGACCTCCACGCCACCGCGCTCCACCTGCTGGGCGTGGACCACGAACGCCTGTCCTTCTATCACAACGGCATCCAACGCCGCCTCACCGACGTGCACGGGCATGTCATCAAGGAGATTTTGGCGTGAACGAATCACCTGCTACATCGAAGCAGAGCGCGAAGTGGAAATGGTTCCTGCTCGCGGGCTTGATTGTCTTTGTCGTGGTGTCCTTCGTTGTTTTCCAAAACCCAATGCACGGCCGGCTTCACGCTGCGGCGAGGAAAGAATGGAAGGAGAAAGCCGTTTCCGGAATCGCGGGACATCTTGTCGACCAGACATGGCTGGAAAGGGAGCTGGGCGTCGTCAAAATCAAGCTGGCTTCGGAGGGAGAGGAGGACGGGGGGTGGTTCACGCGTGATTTGCTGGTGTTGAAGAACGGCGACTGGATTGCCTACTCCGCCAAGTGCAGCAAGGAGGACGCGCGCATCCACGACATCTTCGTTGGGCGGGCTTCCGACGGGAAATGGTATTACTCCACATTCCACTTCTGCATCGGGATGATCGACCTTCGCATGGAGGGCCGGACAGACAGCTTGAGCAAATTTATTACCACCTACTCGCTCCGCGAGTTCGATGGCCGTTCCGATGAATGCCTGAAGCAAACCTGGCCGACACCGAATCCATGAAATCAACGCGCACAACTAAGCTGAATCGGACGACTCGGCAAAATGCCTCGCCCTCCCTCACCCCGGCCCTCCCCCGCTGGGAGAGGGAGAACGGCAACCTGCGCGTCCGGCAGTCGCGCGCGTCCGACTTCAGTCCGATGCGGGCTGCGTCGCACCCTCTCCCAGCGGGGGAGGGCCGGGGTGAGGGAGAGCGGCTTGAAGTAACGAGCATTCCCCCCATCGCCGAAGGCCCCAACCATTCCACCCGCCGCCAGTTCGTCCAGGCCACGGCGACCGCCACCGCTTTCGCCTCCCTCACCACCCCCGTCTTAGCGCAGCCTGTCGGCAAATCCCTCGGCACCAAGACGCTCAAGACCGATGTGCTCGTCTGCGGCAGCGGTTGTGCCGGGACCGCTGCCGCGCTCGCCGCAGCCCGGCGCGGCGCGAAGGTTCTGCTCGTGGAGAAGGCTCCATTCGCCGGCGGCATCATCACCTGTGTGGGGTTGCCGTATTTCGACGGCATCGCGAACATCAAGGACAACCGCATCGTCGTGCGGGGCATCGCCCTTGAGTTGCTCTCCAAATCCGGCGTGTGCAAGCCCGACGCCACGCACACGGCCAAGCACAACCCGACCATCGGCAACTCCTTCGAGTTCAAGCTCCTGCTCGACCGCCTCATTCGCGAGCAGAAGGAGCGCCTCACCGTGCTCTTCAATTCCTTCGTCTGCGGCGTGCAGAGCAACGGTGGCCGCATCAGCACCGTGCAAATCGCCAACAAGGACGGGCTGGTGAACGTCGAGGCAAACACGGTGATCGACTGCACCGGCGACGCGGATGTCGCGGCCTGGGCCGGTGCGCCGTTCGAGCAGAACGCCGAGGTCCAGCCGCTCACGCTGCACTTCCGCATCGGCAACGTGAAGCGCGTCGGCAACCTCAGCCAGAACTGCCGCGCCGCGCTGGCGAAGGCGCAGGCGGCTGGCGAGCTGCCTTTCTACTACGGCCCCGGCGTGATGTTCCTCTACCACGAGACGGAGGTTTACATCCACGGCATCCGCGTGCCGGCGAACCCGACCGATGCCGCCGACCTTTCGCGTGCCGAGATGCAGGGCCGCGCCGATGCGTGGGCGATGTTCCGAGCCTGGAAGCGCGAGGTGCCGGGCTTCGAGCAGGCCTACTTCATGGAGGCGTATCCGTGGATCGGCGTGCGCGAGTCACGCCGGCTCGTCGGCCAGCATGTGCTGAGCGAGGACGATCTGATGAAGTCCCGCCGCTTCGACGACGCCATCGCCACCGGCTGCTGGTATCTCGACCTGCACCCGAACAAAACCGTCATCGGCAGTGCGAACGACTTCGATCCCAAGAAGGTTCAGCCCGAACCCTACGACATCCCTTATCGCTCCCTGCTCCCGCAGAAGATCGAAAACCTGCTCGTCGCCGGCCGCTGCCACTCGGCCACCCGCGGCGCGCATGCCTCAACGCGCGTGACCGTCACCGCGATGGCGATGGGTGAGGCTGCTGGAACGGCGGCGGCGATGGCCGTCGCCGCGAAGAAGAACCCGCAGGAGATCGGTGGCGTGAAAGTGCGAGAGGCGCTGAAGGCCGGTGGCGCTGGGCCGTTTACGGAAGGCTGAACGCGCGAAAATCGAAGGTGTCTTGGAGTGCGCCGGCAGAGCGCAGCGGCGACGGCGCTTTCGTCGGGCGACGGAGCGTGAGGGAGTGCTGGTGAATCTCGGAGCGGCTCTGGCTTCGACCAAAAGCGGTGTCGCCGCTGCGCTCTGCCACCGCACTCCATGTTGGCTCAGGCCGCCGCTTGCCAGATCGTCAGCTTGTTGTGTCCGGCGGTGTAGAAGCGCGTGCCGGTCTCATCGAGGACGAACTTGTGGAAGTGAGTTGCCCCGGCTTCCTCGCGCAGGATTTTGCCGGACACGACATCGAAGAACATGACCAACCCCTTCGAGTCACCACCCGCCCCCACGAGCCATTCGCCCTGCGGATGAAAGGCCAGGTGCGTGATGAGGCCCTTGGCCTTGTCGCCGGAAAACTTCGCCACGCGCTCCTGCTTCCGCCAGTCGAAGACTTCGACGTGCGGCTTGCCCTCGAGGTGGTCAATGTTCCCGACCTTGCCCATGCCGCCGACCGCGAGCTGCGTGCCGTCCGGCGAGAAGGCCAGTGAGCGGATGCCGCCGATGGAGTGGATGCGCGCCCGGGGGTCCCAAGTGTAAACCTCCGGCACTTCGAGCGTCCCCAACGGCTTGCCTGTCGCCACGTCCCACACGACGACGTGGCCGATCTTGTCGCCGGTGGCCAGCAGCGTGCCATCGGCGGAGAAGGCGCAGGCGTAGAGCATGGAACTGAAGTGGCTCGGCGTCAGGGTCGCGTGGCCGCGTAATTCGTGCTTCGGCTGCCCGGTCGCGGCGTCCCAGACGCGGCAGACCATGTCATCGGCCGTGCTGGCAATGAGCTTGCCATCGCGCGTCGCGACCACGTTGCGAATCCAGCGGTCATGCGCCTTGATGCCGCGCACTTTCTGGCGCGACTCCGCGTCCCACCAGATGAGCTGGCCGTCGTAGGCACCCGAGACGACCTGCTTGCCCGCGACCGCCACGCCGGTGACGTAGCCGGTATGGCCCTCCATCGCGACGGCCTCGGGCTTCTCCTCCGCGAGGTCGAAGTGATACACGCAGCCGTCCGAGCTGCCCACGAAGAGGCGCTTCGACTCCGGCACGCGCGCGAGGCAGAGCAGGATGTCCTTCCGCGAAATCTCCTTCGCGATTTTGAACTTGGCGGGATCGGTGGGCATGGGGGCGGGAGTTGAGAGATGAAAGTTGAGAGTTGAGAGGCACTCCTTACGCCAGCACCTGGGTGATCGGCTTGATGCCGGGGTTCACCAGCGGGATGGGCCGCGCGCCGACCTGGTATTCCTTCTTCGGGTTCACGCCGATGGCGGCGAGCACCGTGGCGAAGAGTTCGCCCGCGCCCACCTGGTCTTCCACCACCGTCTGGCCGTCCTTGTCCGTCTTGCCGAAGACCGCGCCGCCCTTGAGACCGCAGCCGAAGAGCGCCGTGCTCCAGGCGCTGGCGAAGTGGTCGCGACCGAGACTGGCGTTGATGGCCGGCGTGCGGCCGAACTCGCCCACCGCCAGCACCAGCGTGCGCTCCAGCAGCCCGCGCTGCTTGAGGTCGTCGTGCAAGGCGGACATCACGCGGTCCAGCTCTGGCACCATCTCCTGATGCGTCTCGAAGTTCTGCCCGTGGCTGTCCCACCACGCGCGGCTCACGCGCACGAACGGCACGCCTGCCTCAACCATGCGCCGCGCCATGAGCGCCTGCTCGCCGAAGAGCGTCGGGCCATACGGCTCGCGCGCCTTGGCCGGTTCTTGAGACAGGTCGAAGAGCGTCTCGCTGCTCATCAGGCCGTGGACGCGCGCGTAGGCGTTCGCGTGGCTCTTCACCGGCCCGGTGCCGTGCCCGGCGATGAACTGGTTGTTGATCAGCTCCTGTAACTCCGCCCGCGCGTGGTGGTCCAGATCGCTGATGGATTCCAGCCGCTTCAAGTTTGGTGGTGTCATGCTCTCGGCCAGCTTCATCGGCGAGTAACGCGCGCCGAGGAAACTGGAGCCCTGCCGTGAGAAATCGCGCCCCTCGGTGGCGGTGTAGAAGGAGACGTAGTCGGGCACCTTGCTGTCCGCACGGCCCAGCTCGCGCGCGAGCACCGCGCCCATGTCGGGGTAGCGCAGGCTCGGCTCGTCCAGACGGCCGCGCATCATGAGCTGCGCGGCCCCGCCGTGGTCGCCGTTCTTGGTATTCAGCCCGCGGATGACGCAGATGTCCTTCATGCGCTTCGCCATCTGCGGCATCAGCTCGCTGATGTGGACACCCGGCACGGAGGTGGGGATGGCCGCGAACGGCCCGCCCGTGGGCCGGCCCGGCTTCGGGTCCCACGTCTCCAACTGGCTCGCGCCGCCCGCCAGCCAGAGCAGGATGACGCTCTTGCCGCCGGCCTTGAGCGTGTCGTTCAGCGCCGGCGTGGCGAAGGAATGCACCGCGCCAATGCCGCTGGCGGCCAAGCCCGT
>CAZOCL010000454.1:0-5079 GCA_964578245.1 uncultured Klebsiella sp.
GGGGAGAAGGAGAGGGCGCTTGTTGCGGTGCAGAGGGCTGCGTCTGCGGTGCCGCCGCCCTCCAGGTGGATTACGACAAGAAGACGGTGAGCGTCGCCGGGCAGACCTTCAACGAAGGTGACTTCCTCTCGATTGACGGCACGGCCGGCACCGTTTACGCGGGCCAGATCAAGACCGCTCCCTCGGAGATCATCTCGGGCCTCATCAACGGCGACAAGGCCGCGCAGGCCACCGAGAAGTTCAAGAGCTTCAACCAGCTCATGAAGTGGTGCGCGCAGTTCACCCGCCTCCAGGTCCGCACCAACGCCGACAACCCGGAGCAGACCAGGAACGCCGTCGCGTTTGGCGCGACCGGCATCGGCCTGTGTCGCACCGAGCACATGTTCTTCGAGGGCAACCGCATTGACGCGATGCGCGAGATGATTCTCGCCGACTCGCTCGCGGCCCGCGAAACCGCGCTCGCCAAGCTCCTCCCGTATCAGCGCGAGGACTTCCTCGGCATCTTCAAGGCGCTCGACGGCTACCCGGCCACGATCCGCTTCCTCGATCCCCCGCTGCACGAGTTCCTCCCGCACGACCAGGCCGCGCAGGCCGACCTCGCGGAGAAGCTCGGCGTGAAGGCCGAGCGCATCAGCACGCGCGTGCATGAGTTGCACGAGTTCAACCCCATGCTCGGCTTCCGCGGCTGCCGCCTCGGCATCAAGTATCCCGAGATCACCCGCATGCAGGCCCGCGCCGTCTTCGAGGCCGCCGCGCAGTGCGTGAAGGCCAAGATCAAGTGCAAGCCCGAGATCATGATCCCGCTCGTCGGCTTCAAGAAGGAACTCGACCTCCAGACCGCCATCGTCCACGAAACGGCCAAGCTGGTGCAGGCCGAACAGAAGGTGAAGCTTAGCTACAGCGTCGGCACGATGATCGAAGTCCCGCGCGGCGCCCTCACGGCCAACGAGATCGCCGAGACCGCCGAGTTCTTCAGCTTCGGCACCAACGACCTCACGCAGACCACGATGGGCATGAGCCGCGACGACTCCGGCTCCTTCCTCGGACCTTACCAGGAGGCCGAGATCATGAAGAAGAACCCGTTCGCCTCCATTGACCAGACCGGCGTCGGCCAGCTCATGGAGATCGCGATCGCGAAGGGCAACCAGACCCGCCCCGGCATCAAGCTGGGCATCTGCGGCGAACACGGCGGCGACCCCGACTCCGTGAAATTCTGCCACCGCATCGGCCTCACCTACGTGAGCTGCTCGCCCTTCCGCGTCCCCGTCGCCCGCCTCGCCGCCGCGCAGGCCGCGATCGAGGAAGCGCGCAAGGCCAAGGCGGCGAAGAAGAAGTAAGCCGCGCCATTGATTGATTCAGCAAAGGCCGCCCCGGGCAACCGGGGCGGCTTTTTGCTGAACTGGAATGCTGACAGCCCGCAGCTCACGGGCAACTCTCTTGACTGCCACTTCAGCCTCGCCCCCGACCGGCCAGCACTGGCATAATCTTTCAGTCCGAACCTGAACCTCAACTCCCATGCTGAAGAAAATCCTCCTCGGCCTCGCCGCCGTCATTGTCGTCCTCCTCATCGTCATCGTCACGCGGCCGGAAGACTTCCGGCTCACGCGCTCCGCCACGATGGCCGCCCCGCCGAACGTCGTGTTCGACCAGGTGAACGACTTCCACAAATGGGATGCGTGGTCGCCGTGGGCCAAGCTCGATCCAAACTGCAAGGTCACGTTCGACGGTCCGGCTTCGGGCAAGGGCGCGGGCTTCGCGTGGGCCGGCAATAACGAGGTGGGCGAGGGGCGGCAGACCATCGTCGAGAGCCGGCCGGGCGAACTCGTCCGCATCAAGCTGGAGTTCCTCAAGCCCTTCGCCGCGAACAACGACGTGGAGTTCACCTTCAAGCCCGAGGGTGCCGGCACGAAGGTCACCTGGGTGATGTCCGGGAAGAACAACTTCATTGGCAAGGCGTTCAGCCTCGTGATGGACTGCGAGACCATGCTCGGACCGACGTTTGAAAAGGGTCTGGCGAGCATGAAGGCCGTCGTGGAAGCCCCGGCGAAGCCGTGAGCGCTCTCACCGCTCAGGGCATCGCCTCAGGTGCGCGGGTATCATGCCTGCTCCTTCCCTGACCGCGAGGGTGAACGAGCATCAGCATGATTTCCCTCGCCGATCTCGATCCCGCCACGCTCGCGCAGCAGTTCGCCGAGTGGGGCTACAAGCCCAGCCACGCGGCGCGGGTGCTGCGCGCTCACTATGCAGGCGGCGAGATCGTGAGTTCGTCGGCGCGCGGGCTGCCGCAGGGCTTGGTGGAGCGGTTGCAGACGACGTTTTCCGCGAGTGCAGCGACGCTCGCGGCCCGGCAGGTGGCGGCGGACGGGACGACCAAAGTGCTGCTGCGGCTCGCGGATGGGCGCACGGTGGAGTCAGTGCTGATGCCGGACTTCCGCGCGGACCGGGCGGCCGGGTGCATCTCGTCGCAGGTGGGGTGTGCGATGGGGTGTGACTTCTGTGCGACGACCAAGACGGGCTTCGAGCGGAATCTCACCGCCGGGGAGATCATCGAGCAGTTCCTCGCGCTGCGGCGGGAGGCGAGCGCGGTCGGGCGCAAGCTGCAGACGGTCGTCTTCATGGGCATGGGCGAGCCGATGCTCAATCTGGAGGCCGTCCTCACCGCCGTGCGCCGGCTCGCGGACAACGCGCTCGGCGCGCTGGGCTGGCGGCAGATCACCGTCTCCACGGTCGGCATCGTGCCGGGCATCGAGGCACTCACGGCCACGGGCCTGAACGTCCACCTCGCCGTCTCCCTGCATGCCCCCGATGATGCCACGCGCGCCCGGCTGCTGCCGATGGGCAGGCGCTTCCCCATCGCGGACATCCTCGCGGCGGCGGACCGGTTTCAGGCCCGGCGCGGGCGGCCGGTGACGATTCAGTATTGTCTGCTGGCTGGAGTGAACGACTCGCTGGAGCACGCGCGGATGCTGGCCGCACTGCTCGGTTCGCGCCGCATGCACGTCAACCTGCTGCACTACAATCCCACCGGCCTGAGCCTGCGCGGCGTGGCCTACGAACCGTCCTCCGACGAGACGGCGGAAGCGTTTGCCGCCGTGCTGCGCGCGCACCGGCTGGTCGCCCACTTCCGCCGCTCGCGCGGGCCGGACATTGACGCGGCGTGCGGGCAGTTGCGGCGGCGGGAAAGCGCCGCTCCTGGCTGACGCGAGGTGACTGCGCGAACCCGAAGGGCTCGGCCTACTTCTTCTTCACCGTTGGTTGCGATGGGGCAGCGGGCGGCGGCTCCTGACCGGCGCGGTAACGAACCCAGTTCTGCCAGCCGCGCTCAAATTCCGGCAGCCCGCCGCGCCAGAGCTTGTCGAGCTGGGCGGTGAAGGCCGCGCCGGGTTTCGCACCACGCTCGATGCCCGGGGTCTTCAGCAGCGTCCCGAGGAAGGCCTGCGCATTCGGATGGCCCATGAAGAAGTCAAAGAGCGAGTAGCCGACCACGTAGCCCATGCCGATGTTGCCGCCGAACTGCCGGCTCCACTCGTCGTAGTTCTCCGCTTCAAGATAGGCGCGCATGGATGGCAGCTTCTTCTCATCGAGCATGAATTTCAGTGTCTGCCAGCGGCGGGCGCGGTCCGTCTTCTGCGCCTCGCTCTCCGCCCACGCGGGCTTGCCAAACCAGTCCGCACTGCCTTCATTCATCCACAAGGGGACGTGCAGCAGGAAGGACTGCGTGACCGCGTGAGTGGTCTCGTGCAGGACCGTCGCGAGATGCACGGCGGGCTGCGGGTGCTTCCAGGAGATGACCTCGGCGGTGGCGGCCGTGATCTCGCCGGTGTCGGGCTTGTAGGACTTCCGGCTGGCCGTATAGCCGAGCAACTGCGGGCTCACCGTGCGGCCCAGCGTGGCGGAGTAGGCCTTGTATTCCTCGTAGGTGGGAAAGATGCGGTAAGTCACCGTGAACTCCGCCGGGGCCTTGCGCTTGAGCACCTGCTCGTGCCGCGCGATGAGCTGCTTCAGTTCGTAGCGAATGGCATAATCCATCCCGGTAGTGACGGTGTAGCCGGTCTTCTCATAAGTCACTTCGACGGCGGCGAGCCGCGCGGGCAGCAAACACCCCAGTAGCAGGAGGCAGCACCACACGCGTCCCAGACGAAACGATGCGGCAGGAGACGACACTCCAGTTAACGCAGAGGCGCAGAGAACACGGAGGAACGCAGAGATGATACCGAACGTGGCACTCGCTTGGGCAAACGGTTGCAGAACTTCGTGGCCGCTCTCCCTCACCCCAGCCCTCTCCCGCTGGGAGAGGGAGCCAACAAAACCGTCGCAGCTGGCAGGAGCGCCGCGATTGGACGAGCGCTGCCGAAAATCCCCCCTCTCCCAGCGGGAGAGGGCTGGGGTGAGGGAGAGCGCAGACTGCGGCCCACAACGGGCATTCGACCAGGGTATTCCAACAACTGGCATGACACACCGCGCTTCCAAGTTGAAGGCCTGCACGCGCATGGAGCAATTCAGCTCACTGGACGGTGAGCACGGTGTAGTTCTTCTTCCCCTTGCGCAGCAACAGGTGTTTGCCGAAGAGGAGGTCGGCGGCGGTGAGGGCGCGCTGCGGATTGGTCTCGCGCACGTTGTTCACGTAGATGCCGCCGCCTTCGACGTCCTTGCGCGCCTGGCCTTTGGACTGGCCCAGCCCGGCCAGGACGAGCAGTTCGACGAGAGTAGTGCCCGCACCCTCAAGCTTCGCGGCTTCGACCGGCTTGGTTGGCACTTCGCCGACGATGTCGTTGAAGGTGGCCTCGGAGATGCCATCCAGCGGCGCGCCGAACAGCACTTCGCTGGCACGAATGGCTTCCTGCGTGGCGTGCTCGCCGTGGAGCAGGTCGGTCACAAACTTCGCCAGCGCGCGGTGGGCCTCGCGTCCGCCGGGGTTGGTGGTGTGGGACTGCTCCAGCCGCTCGATCTCTTCACGGGTGAGGAATGTGAAGTATTTCAGGTAGCGGATGACGTCGCGGTCGTCCGTGTTGATCCAGAACTGATAGAAGCGATAGACGCTGGTCTTCTTGGCATCGAGCCAGATGGTGCCGGCCTCGG
>CAZOCL010000455.1:0-5046 GCA_964578245.1 uncultured Klebsiella sp.
AAGGCCCGATCATGCTCCAGACCCACGGCGGCGAAATCCGCTGGCGGAACATCTTTGTGCGCGAGATTGGCGAGGCGGAGGGGAAGAAGCTGCTCGCAGGGTCAAAGTAATGAAATCCGCTCTTTCTTTGGTGGCGTTTGCACTGGCGTTGTCGGCTGGTCCAACGCATGCGGCCTTGAGCGATTATCAGAAGGACATTCGTCCCTTGCTCAACGAATTCTGCCTCAAGTGTCACTCGACCAAGGACCACAAGGGCGATCTCGACCTGGAACGATTCAAGTCGCTGGATGCCGTGAAGCGGGACGCCAAGGTCTGGCAGCAGGTGGAGGAACAGCTCGAACTTGGCGAGATGCCGCCCAAAGACAAACCGCAGCTCTCCAGCGCGCAGAAGACCCAGCTCTTCGCCTGGGTGCGCGGCACGCTCCATGACATCGCGAAGGCCAACGCTGGTGACCCTGGACCGGTTGTCCTCCGCCGCCTCTCAAACGCCGAATACACCTACACGGTGCGGGACCTCACGGGTGTGGATTCGCTCGATCCCGCGCGCGAGTTTCCCGTGGATGGCGCAGCGGGTGAGGGCTTCTCGAACACCGGCGCGGCGCTGGTCATGTCGCCCGCGCTGCTCACGAAGTATCTCGACGCCGCGAAGGACATTGCCGCGCACGCGGTGCTGCTGCCGGATGGCGTGCGGTTCTCGCCAAGCACCTCGCAGCGGGACTGGAGCGAGGAACGGCTCACGGCCATCCGCACGTTCTATGCCCAGTTCACCGAGAAGGGCGGCGGCACGGCGGTCAACCTGCAGGGCATCAAGTTCGACACCAAGGACGGCGGAGTGCTGCCGCTGGAAAAGTATCTCGCTGCGACGCTCGCTGAGCGCGACGCGTTGGCTGCCAAGCGCAAGTCCATTGCTGACATCGCCAAGGAACGCGGCCTGAACGCGAAGTATCTCGGCTCGCTCTGGGCCGCGCTGAATGGCACGGAGCCTTCGCTGGTGCTCGATCTCGTTCGTGCCCAATGGCGTGCCGCGAACCCTGCGGATGCGTTGGCCTTGGTCGCCTCGATCGCGCAGTGGCAGCGAACCTTGTGGCGCTTCACCACCGTTGGCCACATTGGCAAGCGCAACGGTCCGCTGGCGTGGCAGGTTCCGGTGCTTCCGCTCGCCGCCTCGCAGGAGATACGCGTGAAGCTCCCCGCGCCAAGCAACGGCAACGAAGTCACCCTCTATCTCCTCGCGTCCGATGCGGGCGATGGCAACGAGCACGATTTTGCTGTCTGGGAGAATCCCCGGCTGGTCGCCCCTGGCCGGCCCGACCTGCTTCTGCGCGATGTGCGCGAGGCGGTCCTCGCCTTCCAATCGCAGCGCGAGCGCATTGCGGCCAGCGCGGCCAAGTGCCTTGCGGCGGCGGCGGAAGCCGCGGCCTTGCCTGATCGCGCCACGGTTGATCAGCTCGCGCAGAAGCACAGCGTCGAGCCGACGTTGTTGTTGGCGTGGCTGGATTACCTTGGCATCGGGGGCGGGCCGGTGCGGGTGACCTCGCACATGACCAAGAAGGCGGAGAGCGCGAACAACTACGACTTCATCAAGGGCTGGACTGGTGCGGATGCGTTGAGCGTGCTGGCGAATTCGAGCGATCAGGCCGTGCGCATCCCCGGCCACATGAAGCCCCACAGCGTCGGTGTGCATCCGTCACCGAAGCTGCGCGTGTGTGTCGGTTGGAATAGCCCGGTCGCAGCCACTGTGCGCGTCGAGGCTGCCGTCCAGCACGCGCATCCGGAGTGCGGCAACGGCGTCACCTGGTCCGTGGAACTCCGGCGGGGCAGCACGCGCCAGCGCCTCGCTTCTGGCACGGCTCAGGGCGCGAAGGAAGTGAAAGTCCCGCCAATCGAGAACCTCGCGGTGCAACCGGGCGACCTGCTCTCGCTCCTCATCGGCCCGCGCGATGGCAATCACTCGTGTGACATGACGGCGGTGGACCTGGACATCAAGAGCACCGACGGCAAGCAGTGGAACGTCGCACGTGACGTCTCGCCCAACATCCTCGCTGGCAACCCGCACGCCGATGCGCTGGGCAATCCCGGGGTCTGGCATTTCTACAGTGAGCCGGACACCGGTGGTGGTGCGGACTCCGTGATCCCGGCCGGTTCGGTCTTGGCGAAATGGCGTGGTGCCACCGACGCGGGGGAACGGAGCCGGTTGGCGGACGAGGTGCAAAAGTTGTTGCTGGGCAATGCGGCTGGCCTGGCCAAGGGCGCTCCTGATCTGGTCCTTCATCGCGAACTCACGTCGCTTGGGGGGCCTCTCTTTAAGCGTCAGCCGGCTGGCGGTCGGGCTGAGGAGAGCCCAGCCAAACCGCAAGCCAATCAGACCCTCCTCACGTCGGCTGCTGCCTGGGGTGTTGATCCCACGCTCTTTGGCAGGCACCCGAATGGGGCCGCCCTCCCGGCGGCGAATCTTTGCGTGCGCGCGCCTTCGCTCATTGAGGTGCGTCTGCCCGCAGCGTTGGTCGAAGGCTGCGAGTTTGTAACGACGGCCACCTTGCACCGTGAGACCGGTGCGGAAGGCAGCGTGCAAATGCAGGTGCTGACGAACAAGCCTGCGAGCGCCTCCGGCCTCGCGGCCGGCGCGGCGACGGTGCTGGGCGGCAAGAGCACCTGGTCGGACGGCGAGCGGCCCGTGGGGTCGGACGCGCCCATTCTTGTGGTCGACGGTAGTGCGGCTCGCAATCGCATCGAGGCCGCGCTGGACCAGTTTCGCCAGCTTTTCCCCGCCGCACTCTGCTACACGAAGATCGTGCCGGTGGACGAGGTCGTCACGCTCACCCTGTATTACCGCGAGGATGACCAGCTCCGCCGCCTGATGCTGGATGACGCGCAGGCCGCCGAGTTGGACCGGCTCTGGGCCGAACTGCACTTTGTCAGCCACAGCCCGCTCAAGCTCGTGGACGCCTTCGAGCAGCTCTGGCAGTTCGCCACGCAGGATGCGGACCCGAGCGCCTTCACGCCGATGCGCGAGCCGATCAAGCAGCGCGCGGAGGTCTTTCGCAAGGAACTGGTCGCCGCCGAGCCGAAGCAGATCGAGGCGGTGTTGAACTTCGCCGGACAGGCATGGCGACGTCAGCTTACGAGTGCTGAAAGGACCGAACTTGGCGCGCTCTACCGCACCTTCCGCACCCAGGGGCTGTCGCACGATGGTGCGCTCCGCATGACGCTGGCCCGGGTGTTTGTTGCGCCGGGCTTCCTCTATAAGCTGGAGAAGCCTGCGCCGGGCACGGCTCAGTCACCGGTGAGTGACACTGAGCTGGCCACCCGGCTGAGTTATTTTCTTTGGTCGTCCACGCCGGACAGCGAACTGGCCGGGCTGGCGTCGGCGGGCAAACTGCGCGATCCCGAAGTGCTTGCGACGCAGATGCGACGGATGCTGAAGGACGCGCGCGTGCGGCGTCTGGCGGTCGAATTTGGCGCGCAATGGCTGCACACGCGTGACCTCGACAAGCTTGATGAGAAAAGCGAGCGGCACTTCCCGACGTTCACTGCGGTGCGCGGCGCATTGAACGAGGAGCCGATTCGCTTCTTCACCGACCTCTTCCAGCACGACGGCTCCGTGCTGGCGCTGCTGGATGCGGACTACACGTTCGTCAATGGCACGCTGGCGAAGCACTACGGTTTGAGCGGGGTGAATGGCAACGAATGGCGGCGCGTGGAAGGCGTGCGGGCGCAGGGTCGCGGTGGTGTGCTGAGCTTTGGCGCGACGCTCGCGAAGCAGAGCGGTGCCTCGCGCACCAGCCCCATCCTCCGTGGCAACTGGCTCAGCGAAACGCTGCTCGGCGAGCGCCTGCCGCGTCCGCCCAAAGGCGTGCCCGTGCTGCCGGAGGAAGCGCCCGCCGGGCTCACCGAGCGCGCGCTGACCGAGAAGCACAGCAGCGACCCGAAGTGCGCCGGCTGCCACGCACGCATTGACCCGTTCGGTTTCGCGCTGGAACGCTACGATGCCATCGGCCGGCTGCGGACGAAGGACGCTGCTGGTCTGACGATTGACACGCGCACACGCACCGCCGATGGGACAGCGCTCGATGGCCTCGACGGGCTGCGGAATTATCTGCTCACGACGCGGCGCGAGGCTTTCGAGCGGCAATTCGGCCGGAAGCTGCTTGGCTACGCACTCGGGCGCGGCGTGCAGTTGAGCGACCAGCCGTTGATTGACGAGATCGTGCAGCAGCTTGCCGCAAACGAACATCGCGTCGGCTCCGTCGTCGAACTGATCGTGCGCAGCCGCCAGTTCCGTGAAATTCGCAGTCGCGACCGGGCATCGGCCGAGTAAACTTTCAAAACTATGAGCACGCATCGTTTCAATCGCCGCGCCTTCCTGCGCGGCGTCGGCGTCACCATGGCGCTGCCGTGGATGGAGTCCTTCAACGTGTGGGGCGATGAGCCGGGCAAGAGCAAGCCGGCCAGCGAGGCGCCGGTGCGGCTCGCGGTGCTGTTCTCCGGCAACGGCTTTCACTCGAAGGAGTGGTGGGCCAAGGGCGAGGGCAAGGCGATGGAACTGGGCCGGGTGCTGGCACCCTTAAAGGATCTGCGCGAGAAACTGCTCTTCGTGCGCGGCCTCTATCACGAGGAGGCGCGCAAGGGGAACATCCACAGTTCGCAGACGGGCAACATGCTCTCGGGCGCGCCCATCGCGTCGGGCGGGGAGATCCGGTCGGGCACCAGCTTTGACCAGTTGCTGGCGCAGACGTATGGCCGTTCGACGAAGGTGCCGAGCCTGGTGCTGGGCTGCGAGCACTCAAACCCGTCAGTGCACAAGAACTACTCAATGCTCTACAGCTCGCACATTTCGTGGAGTTCGCCCACCACGCCGACGCCGCTGGAGTTGTATCCAGCGCTGGCGTTCGACCGGCTGTTCAAGGACGAGGCCACGCCAGGTGACAAGAGCGTGCTGGATGCGGTGCTGACGGACGCGCAGGATCTGCGCCGCAACATCAGCAAAGGCGACCAGCGCAAGCTCGACGAGTATCTCGACTCCGTGCGCGACGTGGAGAAGCGCAT
>CAZOCL010000456.1:0-5045 GCA_964578245.1 uncultured Klebsiella sp.
TTGACAAGGCCCGCCAGGGCTTCTTCCCGGAGAACATCGCCGCCGATGTGTCGCCCGAGCGTCTCAGCCGGTTCTTCGCCAAGGAAGACCGCGGCTACCGGGTGCGGAAGGAGATCCGCGAGATGGTCATCTTCGCGCCGCAGAACCTGGTCATGGACCCGCCCTTCACCAAGCTGGACCTGCTGAGCTGCCGCAATCTCCTGATCTATCTGACCCCCGAGGTGCAGAAGAAACTGATGCCGCTGTTCCACTACAGCCTCAGTCCGGGCGGCATCCTGCTGCTGGGCAGCGCGGAGACGGTGGGCAACGGCACGGATTTGTTTGCGCCGCTCAGCGGCAAGTCCCGGCTCTTCCGGCGCATGGAGTCCATCGTGCGGCACGAACCGATTGATTTCCCCTCGTCCTTTGGCGTCGTGGCACCGCTCGGTTCGGAGACGCGGCCCGCGCTCAAGCCACCGGCCAGTCTCCAGACGCTGGCGGACCAACTGGTCCTGCAGCGCTATGCCCCGCCCGCCGTGCTGGTGAATGACAAGGGCGACATCTTCTACATCAGCGGGCGGACCGGCAAGTATCTGGAACCCGCCGCCGGCAAGGCCAACTGGAACATCTTCGTCATGGCCCGCGAAAGCCTGCGCTATGAGCTGTCCGCCGCGTTCCAGAAGGTGCTCCGCCAGCCGGAAGCCGTGGTCCTGAGCGGCCTCAAGGTCGGCACCAACGGCGGCACGCAGCACGTGAATGTGACGGTCCGCCGGCTGGATGAGCCCGGGCCGCTGCACGGGCTGGTGATGATTGTCTTCACGGATGTGCCCGCGCCGGTGGTCGCCGTGGCGGTTGACCGGCAGGCGAAGACCACCTCCCGCAACACGCGGTTGACGGAGCTGGAGGAGGAACTCCTGCGGGTCCGCACCGAGACGCGCACCACCCACGAGGAGATGCAGACTTCGCAGGAGGAATTCCGCTCGGCCAACGAAGAACTGCAGTCCACCAACGAGGAACTGCAGTCCACGAACGAGGAGCTGACCACCTCGAAGGAGGAGATGCAGTCCCTCAACGAGGAGCTGCAGACGGTCAATGCCGAGCTGCAGGCCAAGGTGGACGAACTGTCGCGCGCCAGCAACGACATGAAGAACCTGCTCGACAGCACGGACATCGCCACGCTCTTCCTGGACAACGATCTCAAGGTGCGCCGCTTCACCCCGCAGGCCACCAGCATCATCAAGCTCATCCCGGCGGACGCGGGCCGGCCGATCACCGACCTGGCCTCCGAACTGAGCTATCCCGAGCTGGTCACGGATGCGCGGGAAGTGCTGCGGAAGCTGGCCTCGGTCGAGAAGCCGGTGGGCGCGCGGGATGGCCGCTGGTTCACCGTGCGCATCATGCCCTATCGCACGCTGGACGACCGGATTGATGGCGTGGTGATCACCTTCGCGGACATCACCGCCGCCAAGGCGCTGGAGGCCAAGCTGCGCGGCCAGCAGCCCAGCGTGGCCGCTCCCGGAACAAAAACCGCCAAAGCCGGGAAAGCGCGCCGCTCCCGCTCCGCATGAAGCAAACCCCTCTGCCCCGGCGCTCCCCGCGACTGGAACCCACCCGCCGCGCGCCCGCGTCCTGGACGGTGGTGGCACTCCACCGCTTTGGCGCGCTGCGCACCGGCAGACGGCTTCCGCTCAAGATGGTGGTGCGAGGCGAAGTTGCCCCCGTGGCCCGCCGGGCCATCGGAACCACCGGCTTCCTGCAGGCCCTGAATAGCACCCGAGCGCGGGCGCGGACCAGACCGCTCCCGGCCGTTGCGAGCCGTCCGGCCGAACCCCGCCCCCGGGCTCCGTGGGCGCAGCTTGGCCTGCCGCTGGCACCGTCCCCCTCCGTATGAAGCGTCCCGCTCCCGTCCGAAAACCCGCCACCGCACCCAGCGCCACGCTGCGCCTGCGTGCCGAAGCCGAACTGCGCGCCTTCGGCGCGGAACAGGGAGCCCACCCCATCATGAGCGACCTCTACCATCGGGCCAAGGCGCGGCTGGCCCGGCAGAAGAAGCAGTCGAAGACCCGGGCGGCCGCCGCGCCGGCGGTCCCCGACTACGAGCGGCTGGTGCATGAACTACAGGTCCATCAGGTGGAGCTGGAGATGCAGAACGCGGAGCTGCAGAGCACCCGGGACGGGATGGAGACCATGCTGGAGCGCTACACGGACCTGTATGACTTCGCGCCGGTGGGCTACTTCACCCTGGCCGCCGACTGCACCGTCCTGCAGGCCAATCTCACCGGCACCCGGCTGGTGGGGATCGAACGCTCCCGGCTCGTGGGCCAGTTGTTCGGCGTGCTGGTGGCCCCGGAGCTGCGCCCCACGCTCCATGACTTCTTCCGCCGGGTTTTTGCGGGCCAGGAAAAGCAGTCCGGCGATTTCGTGCTGCTGGACAAGGGCCAGCCGCCCCGGGCCGTGAACATCGAGGCCCACCGTTCGCCCAATGGCCGGGAATGCCGCGTGGCCGTGATGGACATCACCGAGCGCAAGCAGGTGGAGGAGACGGTGCGCATCTCGGAGGTCCGTTACCGCCGGCTCTTTGAGGCGGCCCACGACGGGGTCCTGCTGCTCGACTCGGTTTCGCGCAAGATCATTGACGCGAATCCGTTCATGACCCGGCTGCTGGACTACCCGCAGGAGCAACTGGTGGGCAAGGAACTCTTCGAGATCGGCCTGCTCAAGGACGAGCTCGCGAGCCAGGAGATGTTCCGGAAGCTTAAGAAGAGCCACGAGGTCCGCTACGAAGACCTGCCGCTCGAAAGCCGGTCGGGCCGGCATCAGGAGGTGGAGGTGGTGGCCAATCTTTATCAGGAGGGCGGCCACGCTGTCATCCAGTGCAACATCCGGGACATCACCGAGCGCAAACAGACCGAACTGGCCTTGAGCCGGCTGGCGGCAATCATCGAGTTTTCGGAGGATGCGATCATTGGGAAGGACCCGCAGGGCGTCATCACGAGCTGGAACCGGGGCGCGGAGAGCATTTTCGGCTACAACGCGAGCGAGATGGTGGGGACTTCCATTATGAAGCTGATCCCGGCGGACCGGCTGGAAGAGGAGAAGCAGATCCTGGCCAAGATCAACCGGGGTGAAAGCGTGAAGCACATGGACACGCTGCGCCGGACCAAGAGCGGCCGGCTGATCAATATTTCGCTCACCACCTCGCCGATCAAGGACGCCGCCGGCAAGGTGGTCGGGGCATCGAAAGTGGCGCGCGACATCTCGGACCGCAAGCAGGCGGAGAACACCCTGCGGCGCAGCGAGGCGCTGTTCGCCGAGCTGGTCGCGCGCGCCCCGGTCGGGGTGTATGTCGTGGATGCCCGGTTCAAGCTGCAGCAAGTCAACCCGATGGCCCGGCCCGTCTTCGTCAATGTCCAGCCGTTGATCGGCCGGGACTTTGCCGAAGTCATCCAGTGCCTCTGGCCGAAGCGCGTCGCCGCCCAGATTGTCGCGCGGTTTCAGCACACGCTGAAGACCGGGGTGGCTTACCAGTCGGTGGAGTTTGCCGAACGGCGGCAGGACCTCGGCGTGGTGGAGCATTACGAATGGCAGATTCAGCGGGTGACCCTGCCCGCGGGCGAGCAGGGCGTGGTCTGCTTCTTCAACAACATCACGGAACGCAAACAAGCCGAGGAAGCCCAGCGGCACATGGCGGTGCTGACCGCCTCGAACGCCAAGCTGGAACAGGAGATTGTGCGCCGGCAGGCGGTGGAGACCGCGCTCTTGAAAAGCCAGCGTGACCAGGCCGATTTGCTGGACCAGGCGCGCCTCATGCAGGGGCAGTTGCGGCAATTGTCCCGCCAGGTGCTCCGGGCGCAGGAGGAGGAGCGCAAGCGCATCAGCCGCGAGCTGCACGATGTCATCGCCCAGACCCTCAGCGGCATCAACGTCCGGCTGGCCGCCTTGAAAAAGGAGGCGGCGCACAGCACCAAAGGGCTGGACCGGAGCATCACCAGCACGCAGCGGATGGTCAAAAAGTCGGTGGACATCGTGCATGAGTTCGCCCGCGAGCTGCGGCCGGCGGTGCTCGACGACCTGGGGCTCATCCCCGCGCTGCATTCCTTCCTGAAGACGTTCATCGCGCAGACGGGCATCCGCACACGCCTGACGGCCTTCGCGGCGGTGGAGGAGCTGGAGGACGCCAAGCGAACCGTGCTTTATCGCGTCGCCCAGGAGGCGCTGACCAATGTCCTCAAGCACGCGCGCGCCAGCCAGGTGGACGTGATTCTCAAACAGCTTCCCGGGGCGGCCCGCATGGAGGTCAAGGACAACGGCCAGTCCTTCGAGGTGGAAAAGGTGTTGCAGACGCAGAAGGGCAAGCGCCTGGGCCTGCTCGGCATGCGCGAGCGCGTGGAGATGGTCGGCGGCACGTTCGCCGTCGAGTCCGCGCCCGGCCAGGGGACCACCGTCCGCGTGGAGATTCCCTTCAGCAAATCCGTGCGCAAGGGGCAGGCGCCCCCCCCCCCCGAAACCAACGTAAACCAAAATGAAACCCAACCGCCGCAAGTCCGCCCCTCCGGCGGCTCTGCCCAAGTGCCCCACCGGCATCCAGGGCCTTGACGAAATCACCGGCGGCGGCCTGCCGCGCGGCCGGCCCACGCTGATCTGCGGCGGCGCGGGCTGCGGCAAGACGCTCTTTGGCGCGGAGTTTCTCGTGCGCGGCGCGACCCAGTTTGGCGAGCCCGGTGTGTTCATGACCTTCGAGGAGACGGCGGCGGAGCTGAAGGCCAACGTCGCGTCCCTCGGCTTTGACCTGGCCGGCCTGGTCCAGCAGAAGCAGATCGTGATTGATTACGTCCATCTGGAACGCAGCGAGGCGCAGGAAAGCGGCGAGTATGACCTGGAGGGATTGTTCGTCCGGCTGAACCACGCGATTGATTCCATCGGGGCCAAACGCGTGGTGCTGGACACCTTGGAAGTGCTCTTCGCCAGCCTGCCCAACGAGGCCATCCTCCGCGCCGAGCTGCGCCGGCTCTTCCGCTGGCTCAAGGACAAGGGCGTGACCGCCGTCATCACCGCCGAGCGCGGGC
>CAZOCL010000457.1:0-5028 GCA_964578245.1 uncultured Klebsiella sp.
CAGCTTGTCCTCGTGCTTGGCGAAGAGCGGCTCATTGGCCTGGAAGGCCTTCCAGGCGGCGATGGGATCACCCAGGCGGAAGCTCGCGGCGGACTTGAGCAGCGGCGACCACTCGAGCTTCTCGTCGATCTCGGCGGCGGGGAAGCCGTTCTTGTTGCTCAGGCTGAAGAGCGCCTGGCTGGCCTGCGCCCGCTGCTTCGGGTCCACGCCGGTGAAGCGGTTCACGGCGGAACGCAGGACGAGGCCGGCCAGCTCGGGCTTGCCGAGCGAGGCGAGCTGCTGCGACCAGGGGATGTAGTAGTTCGCCAGCCAGTTGCCGTCATTCGGGTTCATGCCGACGGTGATGCGGTTCAAGCTGTGGGAAAAGTCCAGGGCCTGTCCCGTCTGCGCCTGACGCAGCATCAACGCAGGCACCCAGTGGCTTTGCACCGCCCCGAGCGACCGGACGATGTCCGCGAGCAGGGCGACCTCGGCGGGCTTCGCCTCTTCCATCTTCCCGCTGGTCGCGCTCTGGAGGAGCGTCTCACCCCACTGCCACGGCAGGCTGCCGGCGGTCCAGGCGAGATCGCCGGGACGGGCGGAGGCCAGTTGCAGGGACTTGATGGCCGAGTTGGTGTCCTGCTTTTCGGTCAGGAACAGGTTGCCGCGCAGGAGCTGGATGCCGCCCTGCTGGGGACCCCGCGTGGGCCGGGCGAGATACGCATCGAGGAGGGGCATCGCCCATGCAGACGAATTCGTGAAGGAGGTCGCGATGACGTGGAGCGTGGCCGGCTCGGAGGCGGTGGGGAGCGCGGCCTTCACGGCGGCGATCAAGCTCAGCTTGGCCTTGTCGAACTGGCCGGTCGCCGCGTGCGCCGCACCGATGCGCCGCAGATACTCGTGCGCGCCGCTGCTGCCCGGATACAGGGTGCCGAGGTGCTTGAACTCCGCTTCCATCACGTCGGGCTGGCGGTTCTGCTCCGCGACTTCGAGGGTGTATTGGCGGACATGGTTCCAGCCGTCGTTGGGCCAGTAACTGCCGCCGGCCTTGGTCACGGTCTCATCCACCAGGGCGACCACGTCGCGGTTCTTGGGGGCACCCAACTGCCGGGCGCAGAGCGTCAGATAATACAGCGGGGCGGCGGCGTTGGGATACTTGGCGAGGATCAGTTTGGCGGCATTGATGCCCTTCTCATACTGGCCGCCGTTATACATCGCCGCCAAGACTTCCGCGCCGCCATCAAGGGCGAGGGCGGGGCCGCCTTCGAGCAGCTTGGGCAGCAGGTTTTCACCCGAGCTGCCCGCCCGCGCCCACTGGCCGGACGTGCGGGCCGTCTGGAAGTTGGCCAGCGACTGCTTGACGAGGTCATTCTGGCGCACGCGCTGGAGCAGTTCGTTGAGCTTCTTGGACTCGCCGGCCTGCGGCTTGAGCGCCAGATGCGGCTTGAAGACGGTGTCCGCGGCGGCGAGCCCGCCACCCCAGGCGACGGTGCGGGTGAGATACTTCTCCAGCGCCGGCAGCACTGCGTCGAACTTCTCGACGGATTTGGCCCGGGTGTCGTCGAGCGTCTTCTGCGTGGCGTCGGCCTTGGCCTGCGCCTTGTCGAGCGCCTCCTTGGCGGTCGCGAGCGCCTTCTCGGCGGCGTCCTTGGCGGCGGGCGGGTTTTGCGTCCGTTTGGCTTCACCGCTGGCCTTCTGATGGTTGCCTTTGACCGTCTTCAAGGCCTCGGCCGAATCGTCCGCAGCCTTCATCGCCTCGGGCAGGCCGACGAAGCTGGCGTCGGCGGCGAGCTTGATGACTTGCGCGCCATAGGCGGACAGGCCGTCCTTGTCGAGGAACGCGGTGACGAACTTCAGCGTGCCGGGATAATCCTGCCGGCCCCAGGCCGCCTGCGCGAGGCGGTAGGAAATCTGGCCCTGCGCGCTGGTGCGGAGGCTGAGGTTCTTCTGGGCGGAAAGCCCGGCCAGGGTCTGCTCCAGCAATTTTGCGTGGGCCTCGGGACGCTTGAGCAGGCTGGTGACCTCCGCGTGACGATCCCAAGCGGTGCTGTTCGCCGGCTCGATGGAGAGCAGCGCGGCGAGCTGCTTCTCGGACTCCTCGAAATTGGCCGCCCGGCGGAGGGCGTAGGCGTGAGCGAGGCGGACGCGCGGTCCCCAAGCAGTGTTCGCGAGCTTGGTCTGAAGCTGGCCACCGAGGGCGGCGGCCTGATTGGTGAGGGCGAGGTCGGGCAGGTATTCGAGGGCAAGCACCTGGAACTGCGGGTCCCCGGTGAGGGTGGCAAACTGGGCGGCGAGCGGCTCGATCAGCGCGTAGCCGTTCGTGTGCCGGCGCATGGCGTCAATCGCGCTGGCAACGATGCTGGCATTGAGCGTGAAGGTGGGCAGCTTGCTCTCGGTCTGGAAGGTCGCAATCGCCGCGCCGTAATCCCCGGCGGCGGCTTCGTGGTAGAACTCGTTGAACGCCGCGCCCGCCGGGTCCTGCGGGAAAGCGGCCTTGAAGCGGTGGGCCGTCTCCGCCGCGCCGCGATGGTCGCTCGCGCCCGCCCGCTGCCGGTAGAGGCGCAGCAGGAACTCGCGCGTGCGCGGGTCCTGCGGGAAGGATTCGGTGAACTCGGCGAGGCAGCGCTCAACCATGCTGGCGTTGCTCAGCAGCCCGGCGGCGCGCGCGCAGTCCGCGAGCGCGTCAGCGCGTTCGGGAACAGCGGGCGTCTGCTCCGCGACTGTGCGATACAGCGAAACGGCGTCGGCGATGTTCCCGCCGGCCTCGCGCAGCCGGGCGTTCAGGTAGGTCATCGCGTTCTTCTGCGGGGCGTTGGGGGACTCGCGCAGGAAGCGGTCCACGGTCTGCTGCGCGGAGATGAGCCGGCCGGCAGCGACCTGGGTGGCGGCCAGTTCGACGGCGATGGCGGGCTTGTCGGCCCCGCCGGCGCGGAGCGCGCCTTCGAGCTTGGTGATGGCTTCGTCGAGCTTGCCGGCCTTGGCAAGTTCACGGGCGTCATCAAGGGCGGCGGCCTGGGCGGTGAGGCCGGCGGCCATCAATGCGACGAGGGGGAGGAAGAGACGGATTTTCATGGGACAGTGCAAAAGGTGCAGCGGACGAAACTCAGTTGGCGGTGCCGGAGGATTTGCGCTTCTCGATGGCTTCGACAATCTTCTGGGCATTGCCGACCATCTTGCTGTTCGGGTAGGTGGAGATGAGCTGGTTGAACTTCTCCACCGCGTTCTCGAGCTTCTTCATCTTCACGAGACAGCGGCCGTAGTTGTAGAGGACCACGTCAATGAACTTGCTGTCCTGATACTGCTGGAGGGCCTCCTCATAGAGGTCCACGGCGCGCGTGAAGTCTTCCTTGCTGTAATAATACTCGGCCATCTTCGAGAGGGCGTCACCGGCCTGGTTGGAGTTCGGGAACTTCTCGAAGCAGCCCTTGAAGGCGAGGAAGGCCTCGTCGTAGTAGATCTTGTTCTTCTGGGTGGTGCCGAGCTCCTCGTAGCACTCGCCGATGGCGTATTGGGCGGCGGGCGCGAGCGGTGAGTTTTTCAGCGCGGCAAGACGGCGGAAGACGCCGATGGCCTCCTGAAACTTGCCTTGCTTCTGGCTGACCTGGCCCATGAGCAGCAATGCGTCGTCCACGAACGGGCTGTCCGGGAAGCGGCGCTGGAGTTCGAGGCACATCTGCGCCGCGCGGCCCAGGTCATCCATCGCGTAGTAAATCTTCCACATCTGGACGTAAGTCTGCTCCAGCAGGCGCTGGTTCAGCGCGCCGTAGCTGCGGGCGACCTGCTCTGTCTCGGACAACGCCTGCTTGTAGCGGTCAATGGACTGCTTGGTCAGGCCGAGGTCCTTGTAGATGTTGCCAATGTTCTTAAGCGCTTCGCTGGTCTTGAGCGCGGTTTTGAACTTCAGCTCCTCGTCGTTGATCTTCGCGTTGGCGACCTGCAGCGGGTTCAGGTTGCCTTCGATGACCTTCGCGATGGTTTTGCGGGCGACGGGCTTGGCATCCAGGCTGATCTCGTCGAGGTATTCGATCTCCAGCACGTCGTTCACCTGGCCGACGATGGCAGCGGGATTGGGCGTGTCCCCCTGGCGGGCGATGGGAATGACGCCGATGAACACGCCAGTATGGACGGCCGCGCCCGCAGCCGCGCCTTCGGCGGGCTTCTCGACGAGCTTCACGCGCTTCTCATCAATCACCTTGAAGACCGGCTCGGCCTTCTCGGCGGCTTCGAGTGCCGCGGTGATGTTATTGATCGGCTTCTCGGCCTTCTCGCTGTCGGGATTCTCCTCGATCACGCGCTTGGTGCGGACAATGACCTCGATTTCATCGGACTTGGCCGAAGTGTCGCGGTCGGAATCCTGCACGAGCAGGAAGGCGGGCTTGTCCAGCACGACGGCGCCCACGGACTCGGCGAACGCGCCGTCCACGACCTTCACACGGGCGTTGCCGACGATCTTGATCTCCTTGGTGCGGACGACGTTCAGCTTGGCGTCGGCCGTCTGCTTGTCCGTATAGGTCACGATGATCTTGTCCGTGCCGATGAGCTGCACGATGCCATCGCCTGCTTTGGCCTCGCCCAACTGGGTGCGCAGGCTGCCCATCAGGATTGGCGCGCCGGGGGTGACCGGGAAGCAGGTGACGCTCTCCTTATCGCCCGAGCTGGTGGTGACGGTGACGACCACGCCCGCCTCGCCAGCCTGGGCGGAGAGGTCCTTGTCATCAATCTTCACGAAAAGGCGCTTGCCGGCGTCCAGCTTCTCGGCCTCCTGCGCGCTGGGGTCAATGGAGGTGCCGACGTTCTTGAAGGCCTCAATAGCGTTGGCGAAACGGCCCATCTTGAAGTGCGCCTGGCCAATGTAGTAATAGGCGTCGTTCGAGTAAGGCGTGCCGGGATAAAGCTTGATGACCTTGCGCAGCTCACCGAAGGCCTCCTCATACTTGCCCATCTCGAAGAAGCAGATGCCGACCTGCAGGCTCGAATCGCCACGCTGGTCCGCGTCCTTGTTGTCCTCGACCGCGACGCGGCGGAACTGGTCCAGCGCGAGGTCAAACT
>CAZOCL010000458.1:0-5026 GCA_964578245.1 uncultured Klebsiella sp.
GCAGCTACCTCGTCCGCATGGAGGACATCGAGGCCGTCGCCCAGCCGGTGCTGACGCATCGCATCCTGACCAACTTCCAAGCGCAGACAGAGGGCATGACGAGTCCGAAGATCATTGAGCGGCTGCTGGGAGAATTGCGGGGGAAGGAAACCGGGCGCAAGGCTTGACGCAGTGGGAGTCCGTAAAGCACAGGCCGTAACTTGACTCGCAGAAGACTCAGGCAGACTCTTTCGTCATGAAGACCGCGACGCACAAGACCGCGCGCAGGAAGGTATCAAAGGCATCGCTCCGGGCCAAGCCGCCGGTGAAACGCCCGGATTTTGAGAAGGAATTGCAGGCTATCTTCGGCGGCCAGAACATGGATCATCTGATCGCATCCATCCTGCCGGAGCTGTATCCTGAACTGTGGACCGTGGCCCTAACTCAAGAGGCATATGCCCGGCTCGAAGCGTGGCGCACGGAGGCGAATGAGCCAATTTCCAACGTCATCCTGAGGGTCGTGCCACCCAAAGGCTCGTTTCAAGGACTGGCAATGGCAGCGAAACGCTTGCCACGGTTAACTCCCAAAGGCGAGCGGGCGCTGCTGAAGGCACTCGGCTGAGATCATGCCTGAACTTTCCCGCTTCTTCGGCATCGTCATCCGCATGTTCTTCGAGGCAGGCGGGCAGCATCACCTAGCACACTTCCACGCCTACTATCAGGAGCATGCAGCGGTTTTCACCATTTCACCTGTGAACCTCCTTTCCGGTTCCCTGCCCACCCGCCAGCAGCGGCTCGTCGAAGCTTGGGCGGAACTGCATCAGGAGGAGCTGCTCAACGACTGGAATCTGCTCCAGCAAGGACGAAAGCCTTCCCCGATCCGGCCTTTGGAGTAAGCTATCGCCATGAACCATCCCATTCACCGGGTGAAGTCCTTCGAGCCAGTCGCGCCATTCACCTTGCGCGTTCGGTTCGCTGACGGCCTGGAACGCACTATCAACTTCGCGCCAGTGCTGGCAGGCGAGTTGTTCGGCCCGTTGAGCGACCCCGCCGTGTTCGGGAAAGTCCGCCTCGACACCGAGGCGCACACGCTTGTCTGGCCCAACGGTGCGGATTTCGACCCCGCTACGCTCCACGACTGGCCCGAGCATGAGGCCGCTTTCCGTGCGGCTGCTGCGCGCTGGGAACGCCAACTTGCTGTCGCCTGAAGTTCTCGTGGAAACCAAACCCCACTCCTTCCTCGATCCCAAGGTGCTCGCGCAGCTCGCGCACCTGCCGCTGGTGTCGCGCTTCGCGATGGAGGGCAGCGTCTCGGGCCATCATAAAAGCCCGCACCGCGGCTCTAGCGTCGAGTTCGCCGAGTATCGCTCCTATGTGCCGGGGGACGACCTGCGCCGCCTCGACTGGCGCGTGCTGGGCCGCACGGATCGCTACTACATGAAGGAGTTCGAGGCGGACACGAACCTCCGCTGCTGCCTCATTGTGGATGCCAGCGCTTCGATGGCTTTTGCCGGCAAGTCCGGCCCGAGCAAGTTCGCCTTCGCTCGCCAGCTCGCCGGCACCCTCGCCTACCTCGCCGTGCGGCAGGGTGACGCCGCCGGTCTCTACTGCGTTGGCGAACAGGCTCCGCCCGAGCTGCCGCCGCGTCGCAACCCCGCCCATCTCCAGGAAATCCTCAACATCCTCGAAGGCCTCGAACCGCGCGGCCCGACCACGATGCTCCGCACGCTGCATGACCTTGCCGAGAAGATCCGCCGCCGCGCGCTGGTCATCGTGATCTCCGATTTCTTCTGCGAACTGGACCCGCTGCTTGCCTGCCTCCAGCACCTGCGCTTCCAGAAGCACGACCTCGCCGTATTCCACCTCCTCGACCGCATGGAGATGGAGTTCAAGTTCGACCGTCCCCTGCGCTTCGAGGACCTCGAAAGTCCGTTCAGCCTCGTGACCGAGCCGGCGATGGTGCGGGACGAATACCTTCGCGCCTTCGACGCCCACCGTGCCCGCCTGCGCCAGGGCTGCCTCGAATTCAACGCCGACTACCGCGAGGTCGTCACCGACCAGGAGCCGGGCCAGGTGCTCGCGGACTTCCTGAACGAGCGCGCGCAAGTCATGGGTGCCCATTGAGAATTGCCGGTTGCAGGTTGACGCTGGCGGATTTGTGCCTTTAGTTTGGTCCCATGAAGCCTGCGAGGAGTTTTGCTCACCAGCGCGAGTTCGTCGCCCGCCCCAACGCGGGTTTTACCCTCATTGAACTGCTGGTAGTCATTGCGATCATCGCCATTCTGGCGGGCATGCTCCTGCCCGCTTTGTCCAAGGCGAAGCAAAAGGCGGGGTCCACCAAGTGCGTGAACAACCTCAAGCAGCAGCAGATCGCCGCCCGGCTCTACGCGGACGATAACACCAGCATGCTCCCCTCCAGCCATACCCCGGCGACCACCGGACTGAGCTGGGCGGAGTTCCTCATGCCTTACTTGGGCAACAACACCAACATTTATCGCTGCCCCAATGTCCCTAATCCCGGCACCGAAATCCTGTGGAGCAACAGCCAGATCAAGAAGAACTACGCGGTAAACTTCCACGTCGCACCCCGCGAGCCGGGCTTCAACGAGACCAAGGTGGTCAAACCCGTGGGCACCGTTTACCTCACCGATGGCGGCACCGTGGCGGTGAACACGCCCAACCCGAACCTTTCCGTCACCACCGGCTCCACCTACAAGGCAGGCTGCTGGATTCTGATCCTGCCTGACAACACGGACGGGACCGGTGCCGGAGCCGTGGTGAGCCCTGGGCCCGCCCCCGCCAACTGGCAGCACTGGGGCGGCCCGCACCTGCGCCACGCCAGGCGCAGCAACGTGTCCTTCCTGGACGGCCATGTGGACACGCTCTACGCCTCCGACTGGTATTGGGCCAGCAGCCCGTGGCTGGACCCGGCGACCGGCGGTCCGTAACCTTGATGACTCGGTCCTCCATCCTTGCCCATACAGCCGCCAGGATGCTGTCCGTCTCAGCGTGCGCGGTGATCGGCTCAAGAGCGGCTGGAAACCCGTTGGGACTTCAACTTGCCTTGGCTTGTTTCTTCCGTTGGTTCAGACTCCGGCCCGTGTTTCTGATGTGTGATGGGGCCTGCGAGACGAACCAAACGCAGGATGAAGATTCCGCGTTCCGCATTCCGCATTCCGCGTTTCCATGACCTTCCTCCAACCCTTTCTCCTCTGGGGCCTGCCGCTGGTCTTGGTGCCGGTGATCATCCACCTCATCAACCGGCTGCGCCACAAGCCGCAGCCGTGGGCGGCGATGATGTTCCTGCTCCAGGCCACGCGCGCCTCCACCAGCCACGCCAAGCTCCGCCAGTGGCTCGTCCTGCTCTTCCGCACGCTCGCCGTGCTCGCGCTGGTGCTCTTCATCGCGCGCCCGCTCGCCGGCGGCTGGCTCGGTTGGACGCTCTCGCCCGCGCCCGATGTGATCGTCATCGTGCTCGACCGCTCGGCCAGCATGGAATCGCGCCTCGCCGGGCAGACCATCACCAAGCGCGAGCAGGCCGTGAAGCACCTCGCCGAGGCGGCGCGCGAGTTTCAAGACAAGTCCCACCTCGTCCTGCTCGACTCCGCCACGCGCGTGCCGCAGCAACTCGGCAGCGCGAAGTCCCTCCTCGACCCCGCGCTCACCGGCCCCACCGACACCGCCGCCGACCTGCCCACGCTCCTCCAGCTTGCCCACAACTGGCTCGTCGAGAACCGTGCGGGCGCCGCCGAAATCTGGCTCGCCTCCGACCTCCAGCGCAGCAACTGGCTCCCCGAGGACGAGCGCTGGAAGATCGTCACTGCCCAGCTCGCGAAACTCCCGCAGCGCGTGCGCGTGCGCCTGCTGGCCTTCGATGACGACCGCGAGCCGAACCTCTCCGCCACGCTCGCCGAGGTCTTTCGCCGGGCCCGTCCCGACGGCGCGGAGCTGAACCTCGCGCTCGACCTCGCCCGCAACACCACCAACGGCACCGCCCGCTTTCCGCTCAGCCTCACGCTCAACGGCCAGAAGTCGCAGACCGAACTCGACATGGACGGCGCGGCCCTCCGCTGGCGGCACAAGGTCGAGCTGGGCGCGCAAAAGGGCCTTGGCTGGGGCGCGCTCGAACTTCCCGCCGACGCCAACGCCCGCGACAACTCCGCCTACTTCGTCTTCGGCTCCGATTCCACCCTGCGGGCCGCAGTGGTGAGCGACGAGCCCGCCTTGGTTCGCAACGCCCAGCTCGCGGCGATTTCCCCCGCCACGCGCCAGCCCGCCGAAGCCCTCACGCCCGCCGCATGGGCCGAGCGCACCGCCACGGACGTCTCCCTGCTGGTCTGGCACGCGCCACTTCCAGATGCCGCCGGGGAGAAGCGCCTGCGCGGATTCATCGAAGAAGGCGGCGTGGTGGTCTTCCTGCCGCCGGGCCGCGCGGACACGGGAAAATTCCTCGGCCTCGGCTGGGGCGACGCGCTCCCCGCCCCGGCGGACAAGCCGTTCAAAGTCGGGAAGTGGGAGCAGCAGGAAGGCCCGCTCGCGAAGACCGACGAAGGCGTGAGCCTACCGCTCGCGGAACTCGAAGTCTTCCGGCGGCAGAGCATCACAGGCGAACCCACCGCGCTCGCGTCGTTCGCCGACGGCTCGCCGCTGCTCACCCGCCGCGCGCTGGGCAAGGGCCAGTTCCTCTTCTGCGCCACGCTGCCGCACGAAGACTGGTCCACGCTCGGCGACGGCCCCGTGCTTGTCCCGATGCTGCAACGCCTGCTCCAGACGGGCGCGCGCCGCCTGAACCAGGAGACGATGGTGGCCGTCGGCGAGTTGAGCACGTTGGACCGCGTGAAGCCGTGGGTGTCCGCGGATGGCGCGAGCGGCAAGAGCATCCTGCTGCACGCCGGTGTCTATCGCGCGGGCGAACGCCTGCTGGCGGTCAACCGTCCCGCCACCGAGGACGACCGCGTGCTCATCACGCCGGAGTCGGCGAGAAGCTTGCTCGGCCCGCTGCTGCTGCAACTGCTCCAGGAACGCACCGCCCGCAGCGACGCGCTGC
>CAZOCL010000459.1:0-4974 GCA_964578245.1 uncultured Klebsiella sp.
TAGCTCAGGAACGACTCGTAGAGGATGATCGCCGGCACCAGCAGCATCAGATACACGATGATGATGCCGGTGATGTTCGGCAGGATGTGGCGGAAGAGGATTTGGGCGTGCGTGGCCCCGAGCGCACGGCTGGCGTCCACGAATTGCCGCGTGCGCAGCGACAGCACCTGGCCGCGCACGATGCGGGCCATGGTGAGCCAGGAGACCGCACCCAGGCCGACGAAGAGGCCGACGAACTTCGCCGTGTCGCGCATCGCCACGGTGAGTTTCCCGGCGGACTGCAGCTTGTCCAACGCGCCGTGGAGGGTGGTGATTAGCACGATCACAAAGATGATGCTGGGCAGGGCGTAAAGCACGTCCACCACGCGCATGAGGAAGCTGTCCCATCGCCCCCCGAGATACCCTGCCAGCGCTCCCCACAGCACGCCGATGACAAGGCTCACGCACGCCCCCACCGCGCCAACCAGCAGGGAGACCCGCGCCCCGTAGATCACGCGGCTGAAGATGTCCCGCCCATGGATGTCCGTGCCGAACCAGTGCTGGCCACCCGGTGGCGCGAAGAGTTCCGCCGAGTGCTCGTTTGGCATGTGCAGGCCGGCGGACAGGAAACCCGGCATCGCCTTCGCCACTCCGGGGGACGACAGCACCGGCCAGAGCAGGATCACCACCAGCAGCGCCGCGAGCAGCACGCCGCAGGCGGAGGCGAACTTGTTCCGACGAAACCGCCGCCAGGCCCGTTGGTTCGGACTGAGCGAGGCCTGGCTCACGGGCGATGGCTCGCTGGCTTCACCCATACTTTACCCTCCGGTCCAGGTAACTGTAGGCCACGTCCACCAGCAGGTTCAGCATGAGCAGCAGCGCCGCGTAGAGCAGCACCAGTCCGATCACCATCGGATAATCGCGGTTCAACGAGCTGTTCACCATGAACACGCCGACGCCGGGAATCTGAAACAGGTTCTCCACGATGAACGAGCCCGTGAGCAGGTCCGCCAGCAGCGGTCCCGAGTAGGACACCACCGGCAGTATCGCGATGCGCAGCGCGTGCTTGAAGAGGACCGTCGTGTCGTCGAGGCCCTTGGCCCGCGCGGTCGTGATGTATTGCTCATGCAACGTCGTGAGCATCCCCTCACGCATGAGCCGCGCGACCCGGCCGGAGAAATAGAGGCCCAGCGTGAGCGTCGGCAGGACGACATGCGCGGGCGAAGTCCACAATGCGACCGGCAGCAGCCGCCAGTGAATGGCCAGTCCCATGATGAGCAGCGGTCCCACCACCAAGGCCGGCACGCACACCGCGAGGATGGCCAGAAAGCTCCCCGTATAGTCGCCCCACTGCCCGCGTCGGGCGGCAGACCAGAAGCCCAGCGGAATGCCCACGCCCAGCGACAGCGCGAACGCCATCCCGCCCAGGGCCACCGAGACGGGCAAGCCTTGGGAGATGATGTCGGTGACGGTGTGGTTGCGATATTTGAAGGACGGTCCGAAGTCCCCGCGCAGCACGCCGCCGATGTAGCGGAGGTATTGCTGCCACCAGGGCTCGTCGAGGTGATACTTGGCCTCGATGGCGCGCTTGATCTCCGGCGAAGCCGGCGCGCGCTCCTTGTCGAACGGTCCGCCCGGCGCGAGCTTGAGCAGCGCAAAGGCCAGCAGGCTGATGAGCAGCAGCAGCGGCACCATGAAGGCGGCTCGTTTTAGGAAGTAGGCCATGCGCGGGCGGCGGGTGACGTCAGTTGGGCGGCATCAAGTTTCCCGGAGTCTTGGCGAACCGGGCGTGGCTGGCAAGGCACCTTGCAGCCTTCTGCAATCAAGCATGCCGGGTGGGCTTTCCCAGACCAACACTGCGTGGCCCTGAACCGCGTGCCGGCAGTTTGGAGTCCCGCCTTCAGGCGGCGAGGCGTCCGATGGTCGGTGAGCGTTCGGCGCAGCGTCTTGATCGCAGCCGCGTTCCACCGGCTGAAGCCGGGACTCCAAACGCAGTCACTCGTGGCCAACGGATATCCAACGCAAACGAAAACCCAAAGATTCAGGGCAGGCCATCCTCGCCTCCCGCCTCACTTCACGGCGTCACCGCGAGGCGTTCCTCCGTCTGGGTGTGGCCCATGAGCACGCCCTGCTCCTTGTAGGTCTTGAGCATGAAGTGGGTGGAGGTGGAGATGACACCCTGCAGGGTGGAGAGCTTTTCCGCCACGAACGTGGCGAGGGAGCGCAGGTTGTTGCCCTCCAGCACCACGAGCAGATCGTAGCCGCCGCTCATCAGGTAGCAGGTCTTCACCTCGTCATACTTCGCGATCCGCTCGGCCAGCCGGTCGAACCCGCCTCCTCGCTCAGGCGTGATCTTCACCTCGATCACCGCGCGCACCACGTCATCGCCCACCTTCTCCTGGTTCAGGACGGTGCGGTAGCCGAGGATGATGCCATCGGCTTCGAGCGCCTTGATCTTGGTGGTGACCTCCGCCTCGGTCAGGTTCAGCATGGCGGCGAGTTGGACGGGCTTCAGCGAAGCGTCGTCCCGGAGCAGTTTCAGCAAAGTATCCATGCGCAAGATGTAGCGGGAAGCCGCGCCCCTGCGAAGACTTTTCCCAGCGGCAGGGCGAATGGGGCGCAGCTCGACACCGCCTCCGACCTCGCCCCGCCGGGCAAGCGAGGACGCTTGCGGCACAGCCGGCCGGAGGCCGGCGCTACGTAGCGCCCGCGTCCCGCGGGCCGTGTCGCCGGCGTCCGCGCCGGCTCGGCTTCGGGGGCGTGGCCAAGGCTGGCCTCGTCCCGTTTCATCGGTCGCCCGCGCAAAGCGGGCGAGGACGCCCGCGCTCCCCCTGCCACGAGTCACTTGTCATGCCCCGGCTATGCGCCTAGACTCGTTGCATGAAGAACGAAGTGGTGCCCGTGCAGATTCGCGGGATTCTCCCCGCGAACAGCGGCTGCGCCATCTTCGTCGGCAACGATGAGAAGGTCTTCGTCATCCAGGTGGAGCACAATCTCGGCGCGGTCATCGGCATGTTCCTGCGCGACCAGCCCAAGGAACGTCCGCTCACGCACGACCTGATGGTCAACGTCTTCAAGGGGTTCGGCATCACGGTCGAGCGCGTCATCATCACCGAGCTGAAGAACTCGACTTACTTCGCGCGGCTCTTCCTCCGGCAGGAGAACGAGCTAGGCACCAAGATCGTGGAGATCGACGCCCGCCCGAGCGACTGCCTCGCCCTCGCCGCCGCGCACAAGCGCCAGGTCTTCGTCACCAAGGCCCTCTTCGAGCAGGTCGAGGACATGACCGAGTATCTGGACAAGCTGAATGAGGGCACCGGCGAGCAGGAAGCCTGAGGGGGAAAGTAATTAGTGATTGGTAATCAGCGCTTGCCCCGAACCTCACCGCGCCGACTAAGCACTAATTACTAATCACTTCTCCTCCCCGCAATGCCCCCTCCCGCCCAGCCCGCCGCCCCCGTCGCCCTCCTCTGCGGGGACGAGGATTTCGCGGTGAAGCAGCGGGCGCGGCAGCTCTACGAGAAGTGGTGCGGTGAGGTCGGGGGAATGGACCACGAGACGATTGACGCAGCGGTGGGCAACGCGAGCGAGGCGCTCAAGGCGATGGGCAAGCTCCGCGAGGCGCTCCAGACGCTGCCCTTCTTCGGCGGTGGGAAGGTAGTATGGTTCAAGGATTGCAGCTTCCTTGGGGATGACCGCACGTCGGGTTCGAGCGCCGTGACCGAAGCCCTGGCGGAACTGGCGGCGGAGCTGAAGACTTTCCGCTGGGATGGCGTGCGGCTGCTGGTCAGCGCCGGCAAGACGGACAAGCGGAAGTCGTTTTACAAGACGCTGGAGAAGCTCGGCACGGTCGAGCATTTCGCCGCGCTCTCGCTCGATGACCGCAACTGGGCGGATCAGGCCGAGGACCTGGCCTACAAGAAGCTCAAGGCGCTGAAGAAGGAGATTTCCTCCGAGGCGCTGGCCAAGCTCGTCGCCAATGTCGGCCCGCACGCCGCACAACTTCACAGCGAGGTGGAGAAGCTCGCCGCCTACGTGGGCACCCGCGCAGACATCGAACTGGCGGACGTGGACGCCATCGTGACGCGCAACAAGCAGGCCCGCGCCTTCGCCCTCGCCGACGCGCTGGGCGACCGCGACCTCCCCAAGCTCCTCCGCACGCTGGACGAGGAGCTGTGGGAAATCCGGCTGAAGGTCGAGCGCAAGTCCGAGATCGGCCTGCTTTACGGCCTCATCTCGAAGGTGCGCGTGATGATCTTCCTCCAGGAGATGATCAAGGCCGGCTGGCTCAAGGCGGATGGCGACTACAACCGCTTCAAGTCCCAGCTCGAGCGCGTTCCGGCGGAAGCGCTGCCCGAGGACAAGCGTATCAACCCGCTGGCGATGAACCCTTACGTGCTCTTCCGCGCGCTGCCGCAGGCGAAGAAGTATTCGTCCGCCGAACTGATCCGCGCGATGGATCTGCTGCTCCAGTGCAACATGAAGCTGGTGAGCAGCGGCCTGGACGAGTCTCTGGTGCTGCAGCAGACCCTGACGTTGATCGTGCGGCGGGAAGAGGCGGCGAGGTGATGGAGGGAGCTCGGCCTTCACAGGCTGTTTGAAAATCCGCGCGGTGGGTGAACTGCCGCCGCCAATTCGCCGCTCGCCAGTCCGGGCCTTGGCCCGTAGTTTCGCCGCGATGGCTTCACTGCCCAAACCGGACATCATTCTCACGCATGAGAGCGACCTCGACGGCCTGCTCTCCGGCCTGCTGCTGCGGCGGCTGGCGCGCCAGCTTTTCGGTCAGGACATCCGGCTGGAGGCGCACCATTACAATGCCTGGAAACAGCGCCAGCTCCGCGAGCGCTCCGGCTGGGTGAGCGATTTCAGCTTCGAGCCGCGCATGGACCGGCCCGACTGGCTGATCCTGGACCACCACACGACGGAAACCCCCGCGAAGCAGGCGCAGTTCATCCATGATCTGACCAAGTCCGCCAGCCTCCTCTGCTACGAGCT
>CAZOCL010000460.1:0-4972 GCA_964578245.1 uncultured Klebsiella sp.
AATGGGCGCTCGAAAACAAGAAGGCCGCCACGGACACCTACGCCCTGACCGACACCACCCTGCTCGCCTACTTGAAGGGCTCCCTCCTCCCGGCCTGCCCTGGCGGTGGAGCTTACAGTGCCGGCAGCACCGTTTCCGCCTCCCCAAGCTGCAGCTTGTCGGGTAGTGGCCATACGCTCTAATCCGAGGCTTCCTCGAGAAAGGCTTGGAGCGCTCCTCCAAGCCTTTTTTCTTGCCCTCAACGGGGATTACCTCCCCATATAACGTATGCGCCATGGAACAGCACAACGAGGGTTCACGCTGGTCGAGATCATGATCGTCGTCGCCATCATCGGCCTCCTGGCCGCTGTGGCAGTGCCGAACTTCCTCAAGGCCCGCGTCACCGCTCAGAAGAACTCCTGCATCGCCAACCTGCGGATGGTGGACAGCACCGTCCAGCAGTGGGCCTTGGAGAACAAGAAGGCATCCACGGACACTTACGCACTGTCGGACACGACTCTGCTAGGCTACTTCAAAGGCTCCATCCTGCCCTTCTGTCCGGGCGGTGGCACCTACTCGCCGGGGGCGTCCGTTGCCTTGGCCCCGACCTGCAGCCAGTCCGCGCTCGGGCACACCCTCTGATCCAGCCACCCGCTGGCCCAGGTAGTCATCCCGCTGAAAATCAGCGGGCAGGATTGATTGAGTCGCCTCCATCGGCTATTCGTCCGGTCTGAACCGTCGGTGGAAACCACGCTCTCAATCGAAAACCTGCGCGTCGAATACCGCAGCCGCGATCTTGGTGAAACCACCAAGGTCGCGGTTCGTTCGTTAAATCTCCAGGTGGGCCAGGGCGAGGTCTTCGGTTTTCTCGGTCCCAACGGTGCGGGCAAGACCTCCACGATGAATGTCCTGCTGGGCTTCGTCCCGCCCACCAGCGGCACCGCCCGCATCTTCGGCGTGGACGTGCGGGAGCCCATCGCCCGCCAGCGCATCGGCTACCTCCCCGAGCTGACCTACTACTACAAGTTCCTCACCGCCGAGGAACTGCTGCGCTTCTACGCCGGCATCTTCCAGATCCCCAAGGCGGAGACCGAGGCGCGCATTGACGCCGTGCTCAGGCTGGTCGAGCTGGACCACGCGCGGAAACGCCAGATCAAGACCTACTCGAAGGGCATGCAGCAGCGCGCCGGCCTGGCCCAGGCGCTCATCAACAACCCCGACCTCCTCATCCTCGACGAACCCACCAGCGGCCTGGACCCCATCGGCCGCATGAAGGTTCGCGAGATCATCCAGCGCCTCAAGAGCGAGGGCAAAACTGTCTTCTTCTCCTCCCACGAACTCGGCGAGGTCGAGACGGTCTGCGACCGCGTGGCCATCCTGCACCAGGGCGAACTCAAGACCGAGGGCCGCGTCAGCGACCTCGTGCGCGAGCACTCGGCGAATCTGGAGCAGATCTTCCTCAAGCTCATCGGCTTCTCCCCGCAGCCATGAACACTGTCTGGGCACTCGCCAAAGTCGTCGTGCTGGAAATGGTCCGGCGGAAGGACTTCTACGTCCTCTTCATCCTCACCGTGCTGCTCACGGCCACGGCGGGCAGCGTCAATCTCTTCAACGACAGCAGCATCGTCCGCTACCTCAAGGAAATCTGCCTGCTGCTCATCTGGGTCTCCGGCCTCGTCATCGCCATCACCTGCACCGCCCGGCAGATCCCTGCGGAGCGCGAGCAGCGCACTATCTTCCCGCTGCTGGCCAAGCCGGTCACGCGCGCCCAGTTCCTGCTGGGCAAGTTCCTCGGCTGCTGGCTGGCCACCGGGATGGCGCTCGCCCTGTTCTATGTCTTCTTCGGCCTGGTCAGCGCCAGCCGGGAGCACCAGTGGCCCGTGGTGAACTACCTGCAAGCGGGCTGGCTGCACTGGATGATGCTCGGGATCGTCATTGCGTTCACCCTGCTCGGGTCCATCGTCTTCGCCGCGCCTTCATCGAACGGCACGATCTGTTTTGTATGCTCCGCTGGCATGCTCCTGCTGGGTCGTCACCTGAACAAGGTCGCCCTGAGCCTGGCCGAGCCGTTTCAGTCGCTGCTATACACCATCTACTTCGCCCTGCCGCACCTCGAACTCTTCGACGTGCGCGACCTCATCGTTCACAACTGGGAACTCATCCCGTGGGACATCGTGGCCCTCGCCACGCTCTACGCCGCCGCCTACATCGCGTTCTTCCTCTTCGCCGCGTGGCTCGTGTTCCGCCGACGTCCGCTGAACTGACATGCACCCTGCCCTGCCCATCGCCCTGGCACTCGCCATCGCCCTGGCCACGGGCGGTCGCCTGCTTCTCTGGCAGCAGGCCAGCACCAAGGACACCGGCTCCGTCTTTGCCCTGCTCCTCGGCGAGAGCCGCCGCGCCTTCTCCGACCAGTTCTTCCTCAAGGCCGACGCCTATTTTCACCAAGGCTATTACCCCTCCGTCTTCGACATCGCCCTGCCCGACGGCAAGACCCACATGGCCAAGGAAACCGAGGGCCACGACCATCACGACCACAACCACGCCCCGGTGAAACGCGAGTATCGCGACTGGCTCGAAAACTTCGGCACCCACTTCTACCCGGCCGAGCACCGCCACATGGAAAAGTTCGGCGACTCCCGCGAGATCCTCCCCTGGCTCCGGCTCTCTGCTGAACTGGACCCGCACCGCGTGGACACCTACACCGTCGCCGCCTACTGGCTGCGCGAGCGGCTCAACAAGGTCAACGACGCCGAAGCCTTCCTCCGCGACGGCCTGCGCGCCAACCCCGGCAGCTACGAAATCCTTTTCGAGCTGGGCCGCCTCTACGCCGAGAACAACCGCGACGTCGCCCGCGCCCGCACCGTGCTGGAACTCGCCATTGATAAATGGCTCAAGCAGGAAGCCCGCAAGCCCAACCCCGACCGCCTCGCCTACTCCCAGATCCTCTCGCAGCTCGCGGCCTTGGAAGAGCGCACCGGCAATCTCGAACGCGCCCTGGCCCACTTCACCCGCCTGAAAGGCGTCTCCCAGACCCCGGAAACCGTCCAGCAACGGATTGATGAGTTGAGGACGAAGCTGGGCCAGCCCAAGCTGTGACCTGGTGGCCGGCTCCTGAGGAATACGGTGGCAATGTGGCTGATCCTCGCCCGACAATTCCTTGTCCGAGCAGCGAAGGAACCTTCCACCCGACTTTCACTTCGTCACCAGAGGGTTCCGGGTCCGCAGTTTCGGAAACAGCGAAAAATCGCGGTCTGCCGTCCAGAGCTCACGCACGCCATGATGCAGGCACAGCGCGGCGATCCGGGCGTCGTGGGTGCGCGGACCTGAGAGTCTTGCGGCGAGCGCCAGGGCACGCAGCTTCTCAAAATAACCGGGGCTTTCCGCCAGCAGGTGCAGATTGCCGGCCGCCATCCACGCGTCCACCGCCAGCAACGCCTGGTTCAGCGGGGTCGGTGGCTGGTATAGCCCCTTGCGCGTGACCACCGCGATGAACTCATGAATGCACGGCCACGGAATTGCCCACGGCACGGATTGCTGCCGCAGGGCTTCGATCAGTTCCCTCGCTGGCGTGTGAAACTCGCTGTCCTCGCGGTGCGAATACACCAGCAGGTTGGTGTCTACCGCAATCACGCGCCATGCCCCCGGTAGATGTCATCGCGAATCTTGTCCCACGAGGCGTGCTTGAATTCATCGGTCAAGCCTTTGCCCCGAAAGGTGACCAGTGGAGGAAGTTTCCTGGCGCTGCCCTGCTGTTTCTCCCGCAGCACGATCCGCAACCCCTGCTCCGTCAGCGACCGAAAGGTCGTCTTCTCTTCGCGCGCAACCCGCTGGACTCGTTCAAACAGGTCGTCGGCGATCTCGATGGTTGTCTTCACAATATGGCGACCCATATTCTCATGGAGGGCTGCCCATATCAAGCTGCGCTTCTGAAACGAACCCACAACCTGGGAGGCCGCTCCCGGAGATACTGCGAGAGGCCGTGCTCAGGCAGCCCAGGCTAGCCTTTGACCAGCCATTGACGCCTTCCAGCCTCCGCGTAATCTCGCCCGCATGGCCACAGACATGACTCCGCTCCCGCGCTCGCGCGACAGAAGCAATCTCCTCTTCCTGCTCGGCGCACTGATCCTAGGTTTCGTTCCTCCCGCACACGCCGCCCCGGCCCAGCTCGGCTCCCCGCAGTTTGCCCCGTCACCGGAGCGGCCCATTGGCTGGCGTGGGGATGGCTCGGGCCGTTACCCCGGCGCAACCCCGCCGACTTCGTGGGAGCGCGTGACCAGCGGGACGGGCTACACCACCAAGGGCATCGTATGGATGTCGCCCCTGCCCAACGCCAGCACCGGGAGCCCGATCATTGTGGGTGACCGCATCTTCCTCACGTCTGAAGTCTTCGACCTCGTCTGCCTGGACAAGCAGACCGGCCGCGTCTTGTGGATTCGCTCAAACCCCGAGTTCGAGGGGCTGAGCGAGGAGGAGCGCAAGGCGAACCCGGCCTATGCCGAGAAGCTCACGCCCTTGCTCGCCGAGTTGACGAAGGCCAACACGGATACCGTCGCGGCCCTCAACGCCCGGATGCCCGCGGCCATGACCGCCGCCTCGCGCCCGCTGGAACCCGCGCTCAAGCGCAAGCGGGACGTCGAGAAGCAGATCGAGAAGGAGCAACTGGCCATCGACAAGAAACTGTTCACCCGCTACTGGGGCCAGGCGGTCTTCGGCTTTGGCGGGCAGACCCCCACCAGCGACGGCAAGCACGTCTGCGTCTTCTACACCACGGGCGTTTCCGCGTGCTATGACCTCGAGGGCAATCGCAAGTGGATCGCGCACGGTCGCGGCGGCGGCAGCGAGCACGGGAACTTCGCCAGCCCGCTGCTCATCGGCAACCGGCTGGTCGTGTGGGCCAATGAGATGCGCGCCTACGAGGTGGCCTCGGGCAAGCTCGCCTGGACCAATGCCGCGAAGGCCTTCAACACCTACGGCTCGCTCTTCCGCGTCG
>CAZOCL010000461.1:0-4945 GCA_964578245.1 uncultured Klebsiella sp.
TGCGCGGCTGGCAGAGCAACGCCGCGAAGGAAGGCGGCTTCGACCGCATCCGCTACACCGGCAAGCCCGTCGTCTCCATCGCGAAGCTCAACGTCTCCAAGACGGGCGTCGCACTGACCTTCACCCAGCCGCTGGACAAGGCCGCGGCCGAAGACGCGCAGAACTACAGTGGCGAGCGGTGGAACTACCAGCGCACGAGCAACTATGGCTCGCCTGAGTTCAAGCTTGCCAAGGGTGCCGACGGCAAGGAACAACGCGGCCACGACAAGCTCGACATCACCTCCGCCAAGCTCTCCGCCGACGGCAAGACCGTGACCCTCGCCATCAGCGAACTGGTGCCCGTGAACCAGCAGCTCCTGAAATTCCAGCTCAAGACCGCCAACGGCGTGGAGTTCAAGCAGGACGTGCTGCACACGATCAATGTGATTCCGTGAGGCGGTGCTGGCGACTTCCAGTCGTCGTTCAGCCTTAGCTTGGCGATGCGGTTTTCGTAATGGATCGGCACCGTGGCCTTGCCGGCGACGGTGCGCTCTACCCTACCAACCGTTCTCGTTGCTCGGTTGAACAAGGGCGAACGTGTTACTAACTCACCCAATCCGTCGGGATAAGGCCATCGGCTCCACGCCAGCGCTCAATCCCGTGAATATCCGGAATGCCCTCCCAGTAGGCTTCGCCGACGTGGTCAATCACCACGATTTGCAGGCGCTTTTTAGTTCGAGCTACTGCTTCGGAAAGCGCCCGGAAAATCCGCTGCACGCGCGCAACATCGTCTGAGTCGGGTTCCAGTTCCGGTTTACTTCCAGAAGTCCTTTCGACGTTCATTCGTTCTGGGAAAAACGCCTGACTCGGCTGGTCGAAGAATAGAAATTGCGGAACTGGACTTGTTCCAGCATCGCCAAGCTCGAGAAAGTGTTCATGCAATGCCAAGAGGGTTGCGACGTGGTATCCCATCCAATTTGCCGCACTGCCAATTTCCCAAAGGTAATCCTGTCTCCCTTCCGAGCCTTTAATTGTAAGGGTGAGATTTTGTATATCGATCCGAACGCTGCGTTCTGGGTGTTCGATCCCAAGGATACCTGCGTAGTGGCGAATCGTCTGTGAGATCTTTTCGAGCGCTTGTTCTTGTCGTGCCCGGATTGCACTTTGGTCAAGCTGTCGCCGCAAGTCTGCGGCACTGCGCTCAAGTTCACTAACTTTGGAGACGATGGCATTCCCATGGTCTGCTTCCGAAAATTTCTTCAACTCTTGTTCGAGCCGACCGCCGAAGTTTTGAATGTCACTTAAGGTTTGCCTCTGGGTGCGAATCGAATCTGATTGCTGTTCATGTTGGCTCAACTGCTGCCTCACCGAGTCAGCCTCGCTTTCTAATTTGCGAAGCTCGTCGTCAAGTGTAGCGGATTCCTTGTCGAGGACCTGGTTGACGGATTCAACACTGCCAACGCTCGCAGCCACGTCTTTCGCGAGTCCAACCAAGCGCTTCACTTCTTTCGCCGCATTTTCGGATTCGGATCCACAAACAGGGCAACTATGGCTTTGTTCAAGGTGTTGAGATAGCCATGGCACGGGTTGCAATCGCTGGCCCTGAACCGTCAACGCTTGGCTGTAGCCGTCAGTTGCTGAACGGAGGCGTTCAACACGATTCAGTTTTCGTTTCCGGTCTTCGATCGCCTTCGCGATTGAATCCTCTGCATTGCGAAGTGCGGCGATTTCCCGCGTCAAGCGCCGCGATGCGCCACGCTCCACCGCAGGAAATGGATTCTGTTTAAGCCGACCTGGAATTGGCGTGAGATAGCCTACGTATTTTTCTGTAGTCCAATCAGCCGAAGGGTCTGGACCATCTGGCAGTAAGCCCAAACTACGCGCCTGCGAATAAAACGCTCTGAACTCTTGCGTCCAGGTCAGACTGCGTTGACGGCGGCGTTCAAGCTCTCCACGGGCAAGATGGAGTTCAGCATCCAAGTTGCGAAGGACCCGTTTTTGTTCAAGTGTCGGGCCATCAATCGCACCGAGAACCAGCGGGAACATGCTCTTCAGCTTTTCTTGGTGCTTAACGGTGTCCGCCTTAAAAAACAGCGTGTAAGGATTCGCAATGATGTGTTGCGGTTGGAATTGAAACGCAGCGGTATCTCGAAAACTTGGACGCCCCGAATATCCTCCTTCGTCTCCACCTGTCAGTGACAAGGAGGGCAATTGAGCCAATTGATTGAGCTGCGCGACTACCGTCTCTGCATTCGTCGTTGGCAGGTCGCTCAGTGCTTCCGGGATCACTACTCGGGGTCCCATGTCGAAATACATCTCGCTTGTCTGAGCTAGGAGACCAGGATTGCGACGTGCCAGCAACATCTCTGCACTGGGCATTTTGACTACGACACCGAACCACTCAGCATGGTCTCGGATTTCGCCGACCGGAATGGCGCATTTTCCGCTGCCCAAACAATAGTCAACTATTGGAATTAGCGATGACTTTCCTGTCTGGCTTTTTCCGGTGATGACCTCAACGCCGGCCATTTGAAATGTAATGACGCGAGGTTTCTTGTCGGCGCGTTTCGGCCAAAGAATGATTTTGGAGATTTTGGCTTTCATTATAGGCGAATCCGGAGGAGTGAACCGATCCGCTCTGGGTTAATTGTTGCGAACCAGTAACCCAAACGAGTTGCTGTGTTAAGCATGCGCCGGAGTTCTTCGCTATCCGTGCCAAAGGGATCGGTCTTTCTTACGGGACGCAGTTCACCTGTGGCCCGATCGTATGTGATTAATCCTGTGGCAAATGCCACGTCCAACGCGCGCATCGTTTGTGGAAGCATGGCCTGCATTCGCTCTTGCAGATCGATGGTCAGCGTCCGGTTTTCTGCAAGTGCAAGATCAAGCCCGCCATCATAATTGCGACCGTGAAGGGATTCGACGGTCTCTTGATGGAGCGTCATTGGCAGGACGGGAAGCGCTAGCGGGAGAATCGGGCCTCGCTCCTTTCGTGTTTGGCCAAAAAACTCAAGCGTGAACGCCCACACCAGTGCGGCACTCAGCGCGGAGTTTTGGACCAGTTCAGCTTCGGTGGATAGCGGCATGCGCTTCAGTTCTTGGATTCACCAATGCCTCGGCCTTCTCTTCGTAGAGTGGATGCCACCCGAGCCGTGGGGGATTGTTGAGGTCGTCGGCGAGATGGTGGTAAGCACCTTGAGTGAGGTAGAATTCGCTCGTTTGCTGACCAGCGAGAGCTTCACGATGATTGAGCACTTGGTTCAACAGTTCACGGCCAACAGTTTCCTGCTCATTCTCAGATTGAGGAATTGGTCTTGGAACATGGAGTCGCCGCAAAAACTTCCACCGCTTAACAAGGCGTTCATCGAATGCCCTGAATTCCTCGAGAGTCACGACTCCTTTCTGTGAGAGTCTTGCCACTTCCGAGCCGGAGCGGATATGCGCATCGATTGCTTCAAGAATCAAATTGTCGTCGTCGTCGTCCGAACATCCAATCCATTGAAGTTGCTTCACAAACAGCCGATTTTTGCGTTTTTTTCGCTCTTCATCGTCAACGGGGATGAGGGCTTCCTCCGTTTCGCGCACAAAGGCGATGTCTTGGTATCGGTGCAGCAGCCGGATGTAGCGTTCATCAAATGCGGCCCGCGCGATCCAAGCGGCCTTCCTTTCTCGAATTTGGTTAAGAATTAACTCATCGACCCAACCAAGCAATCCTTGGATGATCTCGTCCGCGTGCGAGGGTGGCAAGTGCAGGTGATCGTGCAAAACGGTCCTCAGCTGAGTTCCATGAACTGCTCTTGTTGCGTCAAATACTCGTATTCGAGAGACCAATTGCTCCAATTGCTCGTTGGAGTAGGCCAAGACTTGGCTAAACAGTTGTTTAAGAGTTTCAGGTGGCTGCTTTCCCGATTCGCGTAGTCGAGCCACAAAAGCCAACGTTGCCTCCTTAGTCTCCTCGAGTTGCATGAGGTCAAACGCGAGACCGCTTTCCAGAGTCTGGTTTGTGACCAAGTGAAACTCGACAGCGGTCATGTCCAAATCCTCCGCCTCGACTGCGTCGAGCCAAACAAGCAGGCTGTTCCAGAATTCTTTGCTTCGGTCAGCGAGTGGTTTCTTGTCGGACGTGTAATGCTTGTCTTGCTCTCGAATCTGCCGCCCATCTGGCAGCACGACTGCGACATCGTCGAGTGTTTCAATCCCGACCATGGTTCCTCGTGGACTGAGCGCAAGGTGGCACAACGCGCGTTCCGGCTGGAAAAGGTAACCTGCCATTTGTCCGGCAGCACTGTGTTTAGGCTGAGTGGTCATGGTTTTGGTGCCAACATCTCCGAACACGGCCCGAGCCGCCGGTCCCCGTTGAGCGAGCCATGTTGTCGGGGTCTTCGGCGAGGGAGAAGCCAGGTAGGTCGGCCGTTTCGGGCCAGTTGGCGGCTTGTTTGTCTGCTGTGCGGGCCATGCCTTGTTGGTTTAGTCCGTGGAACTGGGTGGAAGTTTGGGCGGGGCGGGCGGCGGGGGCAAGGGATTTTCGGATAGAGGTCGGTTGAAAGGTGAGGGTTGAGAGGAGCAGCGTCGCTTGCCCGTAGTTTTGCCCTCATCCCGGCCTTCTCTCCGGCGGACACCGGGCCTCGGCTTTCCTTGAGTTCGTCCGGCTTTTAGCTACAACCCTCCGAGCGTTTGCCTGACCAGCCGCCCATGACGATGACACAACTCATTCTCCGCAGCCTGTTCGCCGCCGCGTTCCTCGCTGCGTCCGCCCTCGCCCAGCCCGTGAAGACCGAGCCGGGCCTCGCGGTCACCTACACCGTCGGTGCCGCGAGCGACACCGTCGGCGCGCCGAACGTCTGGCTTTACCTCCCGGCCGGGCAGCCGCCCACGCCGTTCCTGAGCGCGGGTCCGTTCACCGCCACCTGGACCGGCTTCATCTCCGTGGACCTGCGCGGCGACTTCCTCTTCAAGGTCGAGGCCA
>CAZOCL010000462.1:0-4926 GCA_964578245.1 uncultured Klebsiella sp.
GGTGATGCCGTGCGGGGCCAGCTCGCCTGCGAGGCTGCGATGGAAGCCGTTCTGCCCGCCCTTGGCCGCGACGTAAGCCGTGAAGTTCGGCACGCCGCGCGCGACGACCTCGGAGCCGATGTTGATGATGCGGCCCCAGCGCTGCGCCTTCATGTGCGGCTGGCACGCGCGCGTGAGGAGGAAGGGACTCTTGATGAAGAAATCAATCATCCGCTGGTAGAACGCCCAGTCGTAGTCCTCGATGGGCTTCTGCGGCTGGTCGCAGGTGGCGTTGAGGACGACGATGTCCACCGGGCCGAGCTGCTTCGTGATGGCGCGGTGCATCTTGGCAACGTCCGTCTCGCTGGTCACGTCGGCCTTGAAGAGCGCGCCGGTGAGGCCGAGGGCCTGGAATTCGGCGAAGGACTTCTTGGCGCGGGCGGTGTTGTTGGCGTAGTTCAGCGCGACCTTCGCCCCGGCCTTGCCGAGCGCGATGGCCATGGCCTTGCCCAGGCCGGTGCTGCTGCCAGTGACGAGCGCGACGCGACCGGCGAGGGAAAACGGATTGGAGGAGTCAGGCATGGCAATGCGAGGTCAGTTCGGTTGTTTTGTGCGACGCGCGGAGTGTGAAGGGATCAACGCACCGCGTCAACGCAGGCGCGCAGGGAATCGGTGGCGCGCGGCGTTCACGCCGCTTCAACGTCCGAACGCCGAAACGCGATGGAGCACTCAGCCAACGATGCAGGTGGCAGAGAGCCTTTCCGTAAACGCAGAGACGCAGAGAACGCAAAGCAGCGCAGAGGTGACAGCTCAAGTGGAACACCGAAAGGCGAACGCGGCTGAGAGGGGCATATCTCTGCGGTTCTCCGCGTTCTCTGCGTCTCTGCGTTAAAGCGAATCGGGCTACTACGGTATCGACCCGTCTGAGGCCAGTCGCACGTTGAAGCGGCGTGAACGCCGCGCGCCGGGGCTAGCTCAAGATGGCATGGAGCACGTCGCCATGCACATCCGTGAGGCGGATGTCGCGGCCGCTGAAGCGGAAGGTGAGGTGCTCGTGATTGATGCCCAGCAGATGGAGCATCGTGGCGTGGAGGTCGTGGATGGCCACCTTGTTCTCGACCGCCTTGTAGCCGTAGTCGTCGGTCGCGCCGTAGATGGTCCCGCCTTTCACACCGCCACCGGCCAGCCACATGGTGAAACCGAAGGGGTTGTGGTCGCGGCCATTCGTGCCCTGCGCAAACGGCGTGCGCCCGAACTCGCCGCCCCAGACCACGAGCGTCGAATCGAGCAGCCCCCTGCCCTTCAGGTCACGCAACAGCCCCGCGATGGGCTGGTCCACGGCACGGGAATTCTTCTCGTGGCCGTCGCGCAGGTTGCTGTGCTGATCCCAGCGGTCACCCGCACCGTCCGGGCAGGTCAACTCGATAAAGCGCACGCCGCGCTCGACTAGTCGCCGCGCCAGCAGGCATTGCTCGGCGAAGACGGCGGTCATGCGATTCGGCGAGCCCACCCCATACATTCGCCGGGTCGCCTCGCTCTCACCGCGCACGTCCATCAGCTCGGGCACGGCGGACTGCATGCGGTAGGCCAGTTCGTAATTCGCGATGGCGCTTTCGAGGGCGTCGAGCTTGCCGAAACGCTCCACGACCCCGGCGTCGAGTTTGCGCATGAGGGCGAGCTTGGCGTCCTGCAGTTCCGGCTTCGCCTCCGTGGGGATCACGTTCGCCACCGGGTTCGCACCGGTCTTGAACACGGAGCCTTGATAGGTCGCGGGAAGGAAGCCGCTGTTGAAGTTGTCGAGACCGCCGGGCGGGACCAGGCCACCGTTGAGCACCACGAAGCCCGGCAGGTCGGCATTCTCGCTGCCGAGGCCGTAGCCAGCCCACGCGCCCATGCTGGGGCGCCCCTGCAGGCCACTGCCGGTGTGCAGGAAGTAGTTGGCGTTCGTGTGCTCGGAGAACGCGCTGGTCATGGAGCGCACGACGGCGAGGTCGTCCACGCACTGCGCGACGTGCGGGAACAAACTGCTGACCGGGATGCCGCTCTGACCGTGCGCCTGGAACTCCCACAGCGAGCCCAGGGTGCTGCCGTTGTTGTTAAACTGCGTCGGCTCCATCTTCAGGCCGAAGGGCTTGCCGTTCTCCGCCGTGAGCCGGGGCTTGGGATCAAAGGTGTCCACCTGCGACGGACCGCCGTCCATGTAGAGGAAGATCACGGACTTGGCACGCGGTGCAGTGTGCGGCGCGCGCGGGGCGAGAGAATTGGACGCGCTGCCAAGGGCCTTGTCAGCGAGGAGCGAGGTGAGGGCCAGCGCACCGAAGCCATTCGCACACCGGGCGAGCATCGCGCGGCGGGATAAAGGGGAGGCCGGGAACATGGTCTTCATGGCAACAAGCGGCGACAAGTCCTGTGCAGGGAAAGGGTCGCACCATGGTGGATGGCGTCACTCTGCCTGCAACTTCCGGTAATCCGCAGCGACCCTTCCCCCTCACCCCTACCCTCTCCCTCCGGGAGAGGGAGACACGCAGGCCAGTCACTGCCTCCAAGGACGCGTCCAGCACGCCGAACGCGGGCGGCGATTCTCCCTCTCCCGGAGGGAGAGGGCCGGGGTGAGGGGGAAGGGAGCAAGCTTGGTTCAAGCGTCATGCCAATTCGCCTCGCATCAGTTCAGGTAGATGAACTCCTTCACGTTGAACAACACATGCCCCAGATCGGCCCAGGCGCGCTCGTCGGTGGGTGAGCCCCCGAGGTTTTGCGACTGCGCGGACACGAACGCGAGGGCGTCCTTCAGCTCATGCTCGGCGGGCGGACGGCTGAAGGCGGCGAGATACATCTGGCGCACGCGGTTAGCGGGTTCGGCCACGGACGCCATACGCTTCGCCCAGACCCGCGTCTGCTCCACGATGAACGGGTCGTTCATCAAAATGAGCGCCTGCGCGGGAACATTCGAGACGTTGCGGCGGCCCATGGTGGTGAACGGAATCGGCAGGTCGAAGGCCAGCATCATGGGCGGGAGAAAGTTGCGTCGCACCGAGATGTAGATGCTGCGGCGGCCCTCGCCATCGAGCGGGCCGCTGCGGGGCTTCCCGCGACCGTCCATGAACGCGGTGAGATACACGGGCACGCTGGGGCCGCCAGCCTTGGGATCAAGCCGGCCTGAGACGCTAAGCACGGCGTCGCGGATGGCCTCGCCCTCGAGGCGGCGCAGGTTCATGCGGTGAAGCAGCGTGTTCTCGGGGTCCGCCTGCTCAGCAAGCGCATCGGTCGGGGCGCTGGCCATCTGGTAGGTTTGGGTGAGCACCAGCTCGCGGATCAGCCGTTTCACTGACCAGTTCAGGTCGCGCACGAAATGCACTGCCAGATGGTCCAGCAACTCACGATGCGACGGGGGCTGCCCGAGCACGCCGAGGTTGTCCACCGTCGGCACCAGGCCACGACCAAAAAGGTGGTGCCAGACGCGGTTTACGATGACCCGCGCGGTGAACGGGTTGGCCGGGTCAATCAATTGCTGCGCGAGTTCCAAGCGGCCACTGCCGCTCGCGAACGGGGTCGGCTCCGTGCCGGCGAGGGCTTCGAGGAAGCGGCGCGGCGTGGCCGAGGCGGGGTTGCGTGGCTGACCGCGCACGAGGAGAAACTCATCCACGCCGCTGCCGTCGAGCATGACCGGAGCCACTTCATTGACGGGCTGGATGCGGGCGGCCAGTTCCGCGTGACGAGCCGTGACGGACTTGGAGGCAGCCGCGAGTTGCTGGCGCTCCGGGCTGCCAGGCGGGCAAAAGAGGTCCGGGTTTTGCACGAGCCAGTCGGCCAGCGAGGCGGCGGCGGGCGTTGTAATCCGGCCTGTCTGCATCTGGCTCACGACACCGAGCAGCACGCGCTGCAAGGCCTCCGCGATGGCGGCAGGCGAGTTCAACTCGGCTGCGCCAAGCGCGGCCTGAAGGAGTTCGTTGGGTGCGTCTGGCAATGGCGGCTTCGTGTCCGACTGCACCACCATCGCAATGGCCAGCGGGCTCTGGCCGACAGGGTTGAACTCGACATGGACACGATGCCCCCGATAGGCCGCCATCGGATGCTCCACCCAGCGCCACTGGTTGCGGTCATCCTTGAACTCCCGCAGGAGCGCGCCGTGGAGCGGGCCTTTGATGATGAGATGCGAGTCCACCGCCGCATAGGCGCGCACCGGACCACGCACGAGATACCACAGGCTGCCCGCCGTGAGCGTGGTGTCGGGCGTGCGGAGCGTCTGGCCGCTGCGCTCCCAATCGCCCAGCGTGCCCACATCGCGCTCGACGCCTTTCGCGGCCAGGCGGTTCCAGGCGGGATCACGCACCGCGGCTGCCCGCGTGACGATGCCCGCGAGCGGCTGTGTCTCGCTCGCACCGAAGATCACGTCCCCCGGCGCAGCGGGCCGGAGGCCGAACACCCAGCCGTCCTGCACCCAGTCTTTCGAACCGGGTTTGGAGTAGTCCACCACCACCCCGAGTGAAGGGGACACTCCTGTCCCCGCTAAATCCGGGCTGACGGAGGACACGGTGCCTTTGGGCTTCGTGGACAGGAGTGTCCCCTTCACGGTGAAAGCGTGGAGCGGATGCTCGGAGCCGGCCTTGGCCTGCTGAAGGGTGGTGGTCCATGCGGCGGAAGGCGTGGGGCTCAGAAGGTTTTCCGCCAGGTGCTCCAGACCAGGCCGCAGGGCCTGGGCGGTGGCTTGCAGGAGCTTCGCCTGCTCAGTGGCACGTAACTCGGCCAGTTGGGTGGCAACGGTGCGGTGCGTCTCCATGGCAGCAAAGGGCACCTGCCGATAGGTGCTGCTGATGAGATAACCGGTGAGCGCGTAGTAATCGCGCTGGGAGATCGCGTCGAACTTGTGGTCATGGCAGCGCGCACACGCGACGGTCATGCCGAGGCAGGTCTTGGACATCACATCAAGGCGGTTGTCCATGCGGGCGC
>CAZOCL010000463.1:0-4908 GCA_964578245.1 uncultured Klebsiella sp.
GTGTTCTTGACCGACTTGATGCGCCGGCGGATGTCGCGTGTGCTGGGCATGGTGGCTAAAGCGTTCCGGTTAGGGTGAGCTTAACGATAGCTCTGCTTGAATTCCGTCACCGCCGCCTTCAACTCGGCCCCAAGGGCGTCGTTGATGGCCAGTTCCTTGCGGAGCTTCACTAGAAGCGCCTCTTTGCGCGTGGTGAGGAAGTCGGTGAGCTTGTTCTGGAAGTCTTTCACCTTCTCCACGGCCACGTCGTCGAGCAGGTTGTTCTGCATCGCGAAGAGCACGGCGGACTGGATCTCCACCGGCAGCGGGTTGTATTGGTTCTGCTTGAACAGCTCGACGATGCGCTTGCCGCGTTCGAGCGTGGCCTGCGTCTTGGCGTCGAGGTCGGAGCCGAACTGCGCGAAGGCGGCGAGTTCGCGATACTGCGCCAGCTCCAGCTTGATCTTGCCGGCGACCTGCTTCATCGCCTTGATCTGCGCGGCGGAGCCGACGCGCGACACGGAGAGACCGACCGAGATGGCCGGGCGGATGCCCTGGTAGAACAGGTCGGTTTCCAAGTAAATCTGACCGTCCGTGATCGAGATCACGTTCGTCGGGATGTAGGCCGACACGTCGCCGGCCTGCGTCTCGATGATGGGCAGCGCGGTGAGCGAGCCGTTGCCGTTCTTCTCGTTGACGCGCGCGGAACGCTCGAGCAGACGGGAGTGCAGGTAGAACACGTCACCAGGATACGCCTCGCGACCGGAGGGACGCTTCAGCACGAGGGAAACCTGGCGGTAGGCGACGGCCTGCTTGGAGAGGTCATCATAGATGATGAGCGCATCCATGCCGTTGTCCATGAACCACTCTCCCATCGCCGCGCCGGAGAACGGCGCGAGATACTGGGCGGCGGCAGGCGCATCGGCACCCGCCGCGACGATGATTGTGTCTTCGAGCGCACCGGCCTTGTCGAGTTCCGCGATGACGCGCGCGATGTTCGACTGCTTCTGGCCGACGGCCACGTAGATGCTGAACACCGGGCGGAACTTCGGATCGCCGGACGCGCGGCCCACCTTGTTGATGCGCGACTGGTTGATCATCGCGTCCACGCCGATGGTCGTCTTGCCCGTCGAACGGTCACCGATGATCAGCTCGCGCTGGCCGCGACCGATGGGGATCATCGCGTCAATGGCCATGATGCCGGTCTGGAGCGGCTGGCTCACCGATTTGCGCTTCACGATGCCGGGCGCAATCTTTTCGACCGGGTAGAAGGTGTTGGCGTTGATCGGGCCCTTGCCGTCCACGGGGCGGCCGAGCGTGTCCACCACGCGGCCGAGCAGGCCCTTGCCCACGGGCACGGAGAGCAGCTTGCCGGTGGTCTTGACCTCGGAGCCCTCGCGGATGTCGAGGTAGTCGCCGAGCACGACGACGCCGACCTCGGTCTCTTCGAGGTTCAGCGCGATGCCGATCACGCCGCCGCCGAAGTCGAGCATCTCGTTGAGCATCGCGTCGGTCAGGCCTTCAACCTTGGCCACGCCGTCGGAGATCTCGCGGACGACGCCGACGTTTTGGCGGGAGACACTGGTCTTGAGACCGGAAATCTGGGCTTCGATGTCTTGCAGGATGGAGCTCATAGCAATTCGTTAAGTCGGAAAATCAAAGGGAATCGGTCAACGCAGCGAGGCGGCCCGCCACGCTGCCATCATAAATGTCACTGCCGGCCTTCACCTTCACGCCGGCGATCAACGCGGGGTTGACCCAGAAGGTCACGTTCATGCCCGGGCCGTATTTCTGCGTCAGCGCCGCCTTGATGCTGTCCATCTGGGCGGGCGTGGACTCCACGGCGTTCTCCACGCGCGCGGTGCGGCGGTCAATGTCCAGCTTCACCAGCCGTTGCAGGTGCGTGAGCGTGTTCACGTAGCCGCGCGGCTTCTGCGCGATGACCAGCGTCACCGTCTGGCGCAGCTTGGCCTCGTCGAGGATGCCATTGACGCAGCAGGCGTTGAACAACGTCTTGCCATCGCGGCGGGCTTGTTTGCTGACTTTCATCGGCGGTTGCGAAGAGTATCAACTAGGCGGCCAGCTGGCGAACAGCTTCGTCAGCGACGCGGCCCTTTTGGTCGGCGGAAAGAATGTCACCAGTCGCGCGGCTCGCAGCGGCCACCACGAGGCGGCCGAATTCCTGACGTAGCTCGCCCTTCATGCGGGCCAGCTCGGCGTCGTTGGACTCCTTGGCCTTGGCGATGATGTTCGCGGCATCCGCGATGGCCTTCTGGCGCTCCACTTCGGAGACGCGGGCGGCGGCAGCGCGGGATTCCTCGATGATCTTCTGCGCCTGCGCACTGGCCTGCCCGATGACTTCCTGGGCCTTGGCCTGCGCGTTGGCGAGCTCGGCCTTGATGCGGTCGGCGTTGGCGAGGCTCTCAGCGATGCGCGTGCGGCGCTGCTCCAGCATGTCAAGAATGGGCCCGTAGGCGAACTTCTTGAGCGCGAGCGCGACGATGACGAAGAGGATGATCTGCGAGATCAGCAACTGCCACGTGACGCCGAACTGGTTCGCGATGTCGGCCACCGGGTTGCCGGGGGCCGCCGCAGCGAGAAGGAGGAACGAATTCATAGCGATGAGGAAAGGCATGGGGCGCGGAGCCTTGCGGCCCCGCGCCCACAATGTTATTTCACCAGGAAGATGGCGAAGAAGACCACGCCTTCCGCCAGCGCGGCGAAAATGATCGCCTGGTTGCGGATGGCGCCAGCAGCGCCCGGATTGCGTCCGGTCGCCTCAGCGGCCTTCATACCAATGATTCCCACCCCGATCGCGGAGCCAACGGCTGCGAGACCGACGTGCAGACTGCCTGTCATACCCTTAGCGGCCTCGGCGGCGGTAACCGCGACATCGGCTGCTGCTGCTGCCAGCATTGGGTCGAACATACTTTGCCTTTCGTGTTTTGTGTTGCATCAGCCGTCTCCGCAGTTTGCCCACGGTCCGGCGGCTGAAATTGTTTAGTGTGCGTGCTTATGCTCGCCATGACAGTGATCCTCTCCATGACCCTCGTCATGGTGGGCGCACATCAGCGAGGTGAACACCGACGTCAGCAGCGCAAATACCAGGGCTTGAACCAGCCCAACCAGCAGTTCCAGAAAGTAGAAGGGAAGCGGCAACAACCAGCCCAGCCACGGCACGAGCGTCATCATGGACTCCAGGATGTTCTCGCCCGCGAAAATGTTGCCGTAGAGACGGAAGCTGAGCGACACCGGGCGAAAGGAAATGGAGATCACTTCGATCACGCCAACGAAGAAAAAGATGGCCATCATGAAGATCGCCATGAAGCCGCTGCCATTGTCGCCACCACTGAAGAGATGCTTCGCGATACCACCGGGGCCGAGCGCCTGAAGCGACCACACCGTCCACAGGACAAAGAACGTCAGCGACATCGCCAAGGTCATGTTCAAATCCGCGTTGCCGCCACGCAGGAAAGGCTTGACCATGTGGAAGTGGCCTTGCGCGTCCGTCGTGCCATGGCCGATGGTGCCCACGCCCGGAATCAGGCCGATCCAGTTCGTGAACAAAATGAAAATGAAGAGCGTGCAGAAGAACCAAAACGTCTTTTTAACGAGATCCTTGCCCAGGATCTCCGTGAAGAAGTCATACATTCCCTCAACCAGCCACTCGGCGAAATTCTGGATGCCACTGGGGACCATTTGAATGTTCCGGGTGGCAAGCTGCGCGAAGATAATCAAACCAAGCGCCACAATCCACGTGATGATCGTCGAACTGGTAAACTGGAGCGGACCGATCTCGAAGACTGGCGCTTTGGGCGGCAGGCCATGGTGTTCCGCAGCCGCGTGCGCTTCGCCAACCGCATGTTCCCCCGCCTTCGCCAGCTCATGCGGGGCTTCCGCCGCAAGCAGGGACAAAGGCACGAATGCCAGCAGCACAGCCGCTAAAAATGCTTTGAACACGTTTTTCACGTTTGAACCATTCCGCACGCAGAGACACTTCAACCCTGAGTGCGGGGTCGAAAACGGCGCGTAGGTTGCAGTGACGTGAAAATTTTCACAAGCGGTTTTTTTTACCGCGTGGAACTTGCAGTTCCCCGCATCGTCTCAAAGATGATTCCTAATGCCACGATCCGCTGGCCGGGCACGGGCGGCCGCCTGAAAATTGCTGGCGCGGCCGCGCCAGCGATGATTGGGAACCACCTCGCGTAGCGAGGAACTGATGGTAGCCGTGGATTTCAACCCACGGTCAACGCACCAATGACCGGCGTCGCGTAGCGACGCTCGAACTGCTCGACCTTCCACAGCACTCAATCTTTGTCCCGCACCGCACGCCGCCAGCTTCAGGGCTGAAAGCCCGTCCGATGACAGCCCGGGCTGGCGCCGAGCACCGCGAGGCGGAGGCCCGGGTTTACGGTCCCATTTCCTCACCGCTCTGAAAGGGCGGGACTCGGCACGGTGCCGGAAAGCGTCCCGCCCTTTCAGGGCAGGCAGGCTGCGCTGACCAAGACAGCCCGGGGCTTCACCCCGGGCTGTCACCGGGCGGGCTTTCAGCCCTGATCGGCAGTCCACGCTGCCGCGAGTGCCCAGCAACTTGATGCTTCCCTTTCGCCCCGGCCCGTGTTTATTACGTCCCCACAATGCCGCCCGCAGCTTCTCCTTCGCGTCCCAGCCAGAGCGCTGAGGACTACCTGGAGCGCATTCAAGAACTGATGGAGGGCAAGGGCTACGCGCGCGTCGTGGACATCGCGTCCTCCCTCAAGGTCAAGCAGGCCAGCGTCACCAGCATGGTGCAGAAGCTCGCCGAGCAGGGCTACCTCAACTACGAGAAGTATCGCGGCCTCATCCTCACGGACAAGGGCCGCGCCGTGGCCCACCGCATCCAGCAGCGCCATGCCACGCTCTCCCGCTTCTTCTCGCTGTTCGGCCTCG
>CAZOCL010000464.1:0-4894 GCA_964578245.1 uncultured Klebsiella sp.
GCATGAACTCCTACCTGCAATCCTGCGACGACATGAGCCGCGAACTGGGCCGGCTCTCGAAGCGGTTCAAACTCGCGGAAGGTTTTCGGCGTCACCTGCACCTGGGCTTCAGCGCGCAGGACAACGATGTGCTGACCGACGTGCTGGGCAAGGACTACCTCCTCAACTCGGCTTACGAGCGAAGCCTGTAGCCGGACGCTCAGTCGAGGATGACGACCTGCAGGCGGTTGCGGTCCAAGGCGAAGTGCTTGCCGGGCGGGGGCTGGGGCATGGCCTTGAGGTATCTCAACTTCACCAAGGTTTCAAAGTCCGGCGGCAGCTTCTGGTAGTCATTCCGAAACAAATGCAGCGCACCGGTCAACTCCTGCTGAATGGGGAACTGGAGCGAAGAATCCTTGGGCGCGGTAGGCAGTCGCTCTGGCGCAGTCAGCTTCGGTGCCTCGGTGGACGGAGACGGGGCCTTGCGCCGACAAGCCAAGCCTGCGGTCAACACCACTACCAGCGAGAACAGCAGCCAGAGTTGCTTCATGCCCAGGTCTACGACTCAGAAGGCAGCCGAGTAGGAGAACGTGTAGGGATCAGCGATGGTGTGATTGCCCGGGGTCAGTCCAAAGTCGGCGCTGGTCAGCTTCGTGTTCTGCTTGAACTCCACATGTCCGTCCATGTAGATGAGATTGCCCCCGCCCTGATGCACGGTGGAATACCATTCGTCCCCGTATGGATAGGGCTGGCCCGGATAGAAGTTGGCCGGCCGAGTCAGGTGCCAGTAAGTAAACTGTCGCGGGACGGCGAAGACCGGGTTGGCACCGGCTGGCCGAAGCCACGCCACATGGGTGCGGGCGGAACTTTCCTGCATGCCGATGATGCCGCTGGGATTGGGAATGTTGGCCAGGCGACGGATGAAATTGTCGGTGCCGATCACCACCGCGTTGCCGATGTAAATGGTGTCGTTGTTTGCGTCCGCAGCGTTGACCGGGTTTTGCCAGTCCAGCCGCGCGGCGATGCAGGTGAAGGCCCTGCTGTTCGTGCCCAGCGTGGGCTGCAAAACACCAAGGAAGTTAGGCACGGTGGTGGTGGCAAAGAAGTTCTCGCTGTCGTTTTTTTGGTAGGGGGTCCGGTCGTCCTGTTCCGACGCATACATCATGAACGCCAGCGCGACCTGCTTCTGATTCGAAAGGCACTGAGTGCGCTTGGCCTTTTCCTTGGCCTTGCTCAAAGCGGGCAGAAGCATCCCGGCAAGAATGGCGATGATGGCGATGACGACGAGGAGTTCGATCAGCGTGAAGCCAGCGTGGTGCCGAGAGTTGTAGCGCGGTGCTTTCATGGCCATTTGCAGGGTCGCGTTGAAACTGCGCCTGCTTCCGCCACTTGGCAAGGCCCATTCAAGCCTATTGCGGGTTCGCACCGTGGCCGGGGTGCATCTCGCCCCCCCGGAATGCGACTTTGCCCGGTCGACGCGGGATCAGTCGCTACAACGTCCGGGCGTCAAGCGATGTTGGAATCAGTGGCCGCATATGGCCCAACACGACCGCTGCAGCTGGTCTCCGTGACACAGCAGTATCTCTGGGGCAGTGCGCACCGTTTCGGCGGCAGCATGCGTAAAGCGGGGGGAGGACGCCCGCGCTCCGGGGCTAGTTCCTGGAGCGTCCGCCAAAGCGTTTCTCCAATTCGGCCCGCTGGTCCGGTGTCAGCAAGGCGGCCATGCGCTCGCGGATCTGCTGGTTCAATTCGCGCAGGCTCTGCTCGACCTCGGCGAGCTGGGTCTTCTCGGCATCGGTCAGCTTCAGTGCGGCGTCCACGGCGTCGGCGGTGGCCTGGCGGTCCCGGCTGTTCTCGCGGGCATCCTTGAAGGCGGCCTCCCGTGCCGTGCGGCGCTCGTCAGTCATGATGAGGGCCTGCTTTTCGGTCAGTTCCGCCAGTTTGCCGCCCAGTTCACCGTTCAGGGCCAGGAGGCTGGTCTTCTGATCTTCGGTCAGCGTGATGCCCCCGGGGATGGTGAAACTGCGCGCCACATTCGCGGCGATGGTCTGCTTGCGCAGGATGCCGCGCTGCTCGTCGCTGAGCACGGCCATTTTTTTCGTGGTGCTTTCCTGATTGAGCTGCCGTGCCTCCAGGTCCACCGCCTCAATCTGGGACTTCTGCTCGGGGGTCAGCTTGACCGCTTCCGTCATCAACTTGCCGGCCTCCTCCCGGCTGAGATTGCCTTCGCGGAGTTTCTTAGCGGCCTCGGCATGGGCTGTCCGCTGCTCCTCGGTCAGGATGCTTTCCCGCTTCTTGGACAGCTCAGCCTGCCGTGTGCCATAGGTCGAGTTGATCTCCTTAAGCATGGCGTGCTGCTCCTCGGTGAGTTTCAGCTCGGCGGGGAATTCTGCGCGGGAGCCGCCGGGACCGGAACCGCGTTCCGCACCCGGCTGGCGCTCGCCACGCGGGGCACCGGGATTGGCCGCACGTTCGCCACGCGGGACACCGTCGTCCGGCTTGCGCTCACCACGGGGCGCGCTGTCCGCCGGATTTCGTTCTCCGCGCGGCGCGCCATCAGTCGGTTTACGCTCTCCGCGAGCGGGACCGTCGGCCAGGCTGCGCTCCGGGCGAGGCGCCCCGTCCACCGGCTTGCGTTCCTGGGCAGCCAGAGAGGCGGTGAGCAGCAACGTGGCGAACAAGGCGGGAACCTGACGAGCGATGCGCTTCATCGAGGTGGATTCCGCTGTGGAGGAGGCGAAAGAGTTCATGGTTTGATTGACTGTGCGCACTGGTTTGACCCGGCGCGTCTGACAGTTCAACGCGCCAGGGGTGGAAAAGTTCGCGGCTTCTGTAGAATAAAGACGCCCTGGCGGGCGCAGTGTTACAAGGAAGATGGCGGCGTGGCGGAGTGATGGAGCGGTGGCACCCTCGGCCTTGAAGCAAATGTCGGGCACGACTAACCGTTCCAGCATGGCAGAGTCTCACTTGGTGTCCTCTACGCCCTTTCGCGGCCATCTCCGCAGCTCCCATTCGTGTGTATTCTTGTCCATTCGTGGTTCTCTCAACCGCGGATTTGACAACTGCCTGAAAAACCAGTGGCATCTCCGCGTCACTACCACCGCACAACACCCCTTCGCATGAGCAAGAAATACAACGTCGGCATCATCGGTTACGGCTGGGTCGCCACCGCGCACATTCCCGCCATCAACGCCTCGTCGCAGGCGCAGGTCACGGCGGTCTATTCCTCCCGCCAGCAGGACGCCGCCGAGCTGTCCGCCAAATACGGCTCGCCCATCTCGACCTACACGAACCTCGACGCGATGCTCGCGGACCCGAACATCCACGCCGTCTCCGTCTGCTCCATGCCCAGCCTGCATGCGAAGCACGTCATCGCTGCCGCCAAGGCGGGCAAGCACCTCATCATCGAGAAGCCGCTCGCCATGAACGCGAAGGACCTCGCCGCCATGGAAGCCGCCGTGAAACAGGCGGGCGTGAAGACCTGCGTCTGCTTCGAGTGCCGCTACAGCAGCCAGTTCATGGCCACCAAGGCCGTCATTGACCAGGGCCTGCTCGGCACACTGCATTACGGCGAGGTGGACTACTACCACGGCATCGGCCCCTGGTATGGCCAGTTCCGCTGGAACACCGCGAAGAAGGATGGCGGCAGCGCCCTCCTCACCGCGGGCTGCCATGCGCTCGACGCCCTCCTGCTCTGCATGGGCAGCGAGGTGAAGGAAGTCACCAGCTACGACACCCGGTCGCAGAGCAAGACCTTTGCACCCTACGAATACACGACCACGAGCGTCACCCTCCTCAAGTTCAAGAACGGCGCGGTGGGCAAGTGCGCCGCCGTGGTGGACTGCCTCCAGCCCTACTACTTCCACGCCCACCTCGTCGGCAGCGAGGGCAGCCTGCTGGACGACAAGTTCCACTCACAGAAGCTCGGCACGAACAAGGCCAAGTGGAGCCAGCTCGCCATGAAGATGCTCGACTCCGGCGACGTGAGCGACCACCCGTATCAGACCCAGTTCCAGGCCTTCTTCAACGCCCTCGACGCCGGGAAGGAAATGCCGCTCACGAGCCTCGCGGATGCGGCGGCCAGCCACCGCGTCCTCTTCGCGGCGGACAAGTCAGCGGCGACGGGGAAGACGGTGAAGTTGTAAGGCTGGTGCCAAACTTGCGCCCGAGAAACAAGTGGACAGGAAATGGACGAAGCACAAATCAGGTCATTGGTTCAACAACTCGACACCAAGAGTTCCCTGGCCAAAGACCGGGCTTGGATGCAACTACGCGACCTCGATGAGGTGCTCGTCCCATACTTGCTTGAGTTTTATCCGCAAACGAAGACGTGGCAGGGGCGATGTGCTTTGGTCTTCTACTCGATTCGCTTCGCCCCATCGAATGCGTGGGCGTTTCAACTTGGCGTGCTGGCGTTGAACGACCGTGCAACCCTCGTCCGCTACCGTGCCTGTGAACTGCTGGCGACTTCTTTCAGAACAGACGCCATCCCCCATCTTCAGAGCCTTCTTTCGCATCGCGACAAGGAAACCGTGGCGGATGCGGCGGCGGCCATCCGGTCCATTCAGGAGCAAGACTTTGCGATCTTTGCTCAACGGAAACTCAAAGGTCTTTCATTCTTGGATGTGAAGTTCGTGTGGAGTAAAAAGTTCCCGCAAGCGACTTGAAATCCCTGTTACAATTACACGACAGCATGACCGCTGCGTTGAGATTGAGATCGCAAGCAGTCAGCCCAGAAAAAAGCAATCGCCAGACCGATGTGCAAGGCAGCCTCTCATTAGCACCCGGCTTCAGCCGGGTGTCCAGCGAGCGGCGGGGCCCGGCGGTTTCAACGGCTTCCCCGCGTGGTGAGAAAGCCGCTGAAGCGGCTCGGTTGGTCGTGATGCGCGCTCACACCGGGCTGAAGCCCGGTGCT